>CP046180.1:0-300000 GCA_014075295.1 Candidatus Mycalebacterium zealandia | reverse complement strand
CAACAACGGCAAGTTCGGCGATAAGATGGAAAGTCTGATAGCCCGCGTCAGCCGGGGATGACGGCATAATCGCCAGCGCGCCGGCGCCCAGAACAACGCCGGCCACAAGCTCGCCCAGAACTGCGGACTGCTTGAACCGTTCGGCAATTTCACCGAAAAACTTGGATACAATCAACACAAGGGATAAAATCAGCAGGAAATCGCTCGCGGATAGATTATGAGCGGTATGCGCGGACTCTGATATCATGGAACTTTCGGCCCAAAGAAGGGAAACACTGGCACAGACTTTACATATCAATACGCTTTACTGTCAAACCCGAACGGGGTTTAAATGAAAAAAAACGGCTCTCTCTCCAGAGAGCAAACCCTTCTTATAATCGGCGCTCTTGTCATAGGAATCGCGGCTGGCGGCGTAAACTATCTTTTCACGGCTTTTTACGAGGAGATTTACAATGGTGCGGTTCAGCCGTTTTTTGAGCGCGGACTGTGGTTATTTGCGCCGCTTTTTGCGGGCGCCGCTCTGCTTATCGCGGTTTCAAAAATCCCTTTCGCGCCGAAAGATCTGCTGGGCTTCGGATTCCCCCGTTTCATTGAACACATAAACCTCGGAAGCGGAATTGTTCGGGGGCGCGAAGCGATTGTGAGAGCTCTCGCGTCCATCATAACACTGGGCTTCGGCGGCTCGGCGGGTCAGGAGGGACCGATAGCGCAAACGGGTGGAGCCATAGGTAGCGCGGTCGGCGGACGCATGCGGCTTTCCAAGTCAAACATACGCACCTTTATAGCGTGCGGAACGGCGGCGGCAATCGCGGCGACTTTCAACGCCCCTATCACGGGCGTGATGTTCAGCGAGGAAATCGTGCTGCTTAGAAATCTGCGCTCGGCAACTTTTATTCCCATTGTTATATCGTCTGCGTCCGCGACCGCAATTTCATATTTCCTCAAAGGCAGTACGCCTCTTTTTGACATGCCGGGGTTTTCGGCTTTCAGTCTGAGCGACCTCGCGGTTTTCTATCTCCCTCTGGGAATAGTTACGGGGCTCCTCGCGGCGGGCTTCATCAAGATGTTTTCCACGACCGAAAACCTGTTTCAAAAAATCGGAGACGCTAAAATACGGCTTTTTTTAGGAGCCGCCATTCTCGGCTGCATAGCCCTTCTGCTGCCCGAGGTGCTCGGCAACGGCTACGAGCATGTGCGGAAAATTCTCACGGGCAACACAACACTTTTCGCGCTCGCGGCAATACTGCTTCTTAAACCGCTCGCAACTTGCGTAACAGTCGGTTCGGGCTGGCCCGGAGGGCTTTTCGCTCCCGCGATATTCATGGGCGCAGCAACGGGAGGAGCGTTTTCAAAAGCGATGGCGGCCGTCACGTCCACACCCGCAGGCATCGCGCCCGTGTGCGCAACGGTAGGCATGGGCGCGTTTCTGGCGGCAATCACTCACGCGCCGCTCACCTCCATATTTCTGATCCTGGAACTGACCCACACCTACCACCTCATTGTGCCCGCGATGGTTTGCGTTGTAACAAGCTGGACTATCGCCCGCTCTCTGTCCGGCGGCTCCATAGAGGCTCTTGAACTCAAAAAAGAGGGCGTGGAAATAAGCGGCATAGAGAATGAGAGTCTGCACTCCCTGCGCGTGCGGGACGTGATGAGAACAACCATTGAGACCATTGACGAAAACACAAGTTTGCGAAAACTGATTGAGGATTTACCGGGAAGCAAATTCACAACATTCCCCATTGTGAACTCTGACGGCGGGCTGTCCGGCATTGTTTCAATTCAGGACTTCCGCCAGTGGCTTTTTCAGGAGGATTTGAAAGACTTGCTACTCGTCAAGGAGTTTGCCACTCTGGATGTTACGACCGTCTGCCCGGACGACAATCTTTATGAAGTGGTCAAAATTCTCGGTCAAAAACCCGCTGAAATTCTTCCCGTTGTGGAAGCGAGAGGGTCGAAAAAACTTGTGGGAATTTTGTCGCGGCGCGACGTGATTGAGGCGTATAACAAAGCGGTTGCAGTGGGGTGAGGGAAAATAAACAATGCATTCGCTGATATTACTTTTCCTTAAGAAAAGACATTAAAGACAAAACACAAAATAATATGTCTGAAGTTTCTCTCTTGCCAAATTTTTCTTTTACTAGTCCGTGTGCAAAATCATTCCTCAAATTCAATCCAAGCCTCTCTGTAAGTATCAATTTCAAATAAAACACCACATCTTTGCCAAAAAAGGCAAAGATTTGGTTGAGATCTTTCTCGTACTCGCAATTTCCGAGCAAGCTAGACAGCGAAACACATTCGTATCCGCCAATTTGATTTGGTTTCAACACTACACCGTTGCATCTCTTAATTAACTCTCTAATACCACTTTCTATTAAAGGAATGAAAAAATGCGAAGAAACAAGATAATCACCATCCCAATATGAAAAAACTGCTTTTTTTAAATAATTTTTATTTTCTTTTTCAAAAAGCATTGAGTTAGTTAAATAATCAAAAGTTTCTTCTCTGGAAAATTTCTCTTTGAGCTTATCAATTGCAAACCTAGAAATTAACGAGGCAAATTGTACTCCTTGTACAGCATGCAAAAGAAAGTTCTGGTCAAAAGAATTAGCCTTGCCAATACTGAAGCCTTCATCTGAGAGTATATTTTTCGGAATAATAAGTTCCAAAGGAGATTGTTTCGAAATATCGTTGAAATACTTTTCTTCATTTTCTTTTCGTGGCAAACTCTGTATTACAACCATTTGTAAAACTTCAGGCAGGCTACGCTCTTCATGTTCACCAAAAATCCTCTTAAGATTATCATCAATTTCTTTCCTATCTATTGTTGTTTCTGCGGATACTACCTTAAGGGATTTTTTCTCGTCTAAATCAAACCGACTCATCTCTTGCAAAATTCTATTTTCCGACTCCTTTGCTTTTGAAAAACTGCTGGCGTACCTCCCATATGTTTCTCGAAGTTGTTCGTAGGCACCTAATATTAACAAATGGGAGGAATTGATATATTCGTCCGTTTTGAGCATGTTCTCCAAAACACCCAAAACACGCATGAGGTTTTGTTCATCTTTTTGTTTGTGATAATACTCCGCAAGGGGTGTGGTGGCACACTCTACAATCATTCTATTTTTCTCTGCTCTTTTAAGTCTTCCTTCGAGTTCTTCCACCAGTTCTTTCTCTTCCTGTTTCGTACACTTAACTTTTTTCGGAAATTCCAGCAAAAGCAACCGAAAAGAAAAACCCCAAAGACTTGGTTTGTCATCTACTGAAATTTTTTTCTCGAGATCGATTGTTGCTTTCTTTGCTCTTAATATTCGTCTCTCATCTTTTATAAAAGTTGACAAAAACAACGCTCTTTCTATTTTCTTTTTGCAATCAATGTCAATTGCTAAAAGGTTTTCACAGATTTGTATATTTGAGTCAATTACTTTCCGAAACATTTCAATGTCCGCTTTTTCACTCAAAACCATCGGGGAAAAATTGACAACTAAATCTGCATATCTTGCCGACAAAACAGGGTTTTGAGCCTGCCTTGCTCTTTCTGACCAATAATCTAAATATTGTTCGTCTATATTATTAATGTCAGGATATTCATATTCTGGCGTGGAAAACATTGACCTATAGGTGGAAAGCATTGACCCATAGTAAGTTGTCCAACCAGAATCTTGGGTTCTATAGGCTTCCGTGAAGTCAAAGGATTGTATTTCTATTTGATCTTCCTTGCTGGGTTTGTAGGGTTTGAGTCCATCAAGAATTTTCTTCATCTCGTGAGAAAAAGCATTTTCTCCATGTAAATTTTCCAGAGGATTTTTTTCTCTGTCCAATTTTTCAAGGTATTCTTTGATTCTCTCGTGAAGCATTGATTTGTGAAAATTGTTACTCTTTGCTCAAATGGGAGACATTACCCCCCTTTTTTCTTCAAAAACTCATATTCAACCATTGAAGAAAGACTGTTCGGCAAGTTTTTCATTCTTTTCCTGATAACTTTGATTGCCGATTCAGACTCGTCAATTCCAATCCAATTGCGGTTGAGAGATTGTGCGGCTACAAGAGTTGTCTCCGACCCCGCGAAACAATCCAACACCAAATCTCCTTCGTTTGATGACGCTTCAACAAGCGCAACATTGTCTTGTTTTACAAACGACTTTTCTACGTCATCCCATATTTTCGGGTTTATTTTATGAATACCGTCGGGGATTGTCGGATAAACAGTAAATAGGTCATCCAAATAACTGCGCTGGTTAGCGTAGTCAATGCTCATTTGTATCCAAGGGTTCATTTTTTTGTCAATTTCTTGATAATACCAACCAAATCCGTGTAGGCAAAATCACTCACATCCGCCTTCAAGCATAACTTTTTCAATCTCATAACCCGCGGCGAGGGCGGCGATTTTCGCGCACAGCGACAGTAGTTCGGGGATATTTCTCAAATCCTTGACGCAATCGGGAAATTGCCTGAATTCCATTCCCGACGAGTTCAGGTTCTCCGCCGCGCTTTTCTTTGAGTTGGTGCGGTAAAACGCGCCCGCCACTTCGGTTTCCACCATATACAGAACCGGCTCCGCAGGCATGCCTTCATCGGTGCGCAAAACGGTCTCAACTCCCTCCTGAATAACAATTTGCCCGCTAGGCTTTTTTGACTTTCCGGCTCGCATCTTCTTTCTGTTTTCCGCGTTCATATTTCTAATCGCGTCCCCGCCTGAAACCGCGACAACCGACATTCCGTAAGTGCCGTTGTTGCTTTTCACAAAAAGAAGCGGCCCGGCCGGCACGGTCCCCGCCATTTCATCAGCCACAAGGGCAACCCTTTCCCTGTCTTCGGACTCGTCAAAATCCACATCCTCAATTAGGCGCGTCTCAATAGAAATAATCGCGGGGTCAATTTTGCAAACCGCCGCCGCTTCGCGGGCGAGCGAGTTATAAAACTCAAAATGCACGTCCTTTCTGCGGGAATGCCAGCCGATTTCCACCGGAGGCAAAACGGGCTGCTCTATGTCGCGCAAAATCGTGGGGCAGTCATTGGAAAAATCATTGTTGAGCAAAACCACGTCCGGAACAAAACCGGCGGCGGAGATTTTCGCTCCGTCCCTCGCGGCTTTGACAACCTCAACCGTTCCACCCCCCGAAGCCGCCACAGACACCGCGCCGCGCTTAATCTCATCGTCAACAAAACCGACTTTGACCTCAAAACCGCGCGCGCGCAAAACCTCTTCAAGCGTCTTCACATTCTCCCAGTAATGCGGATTGCGCGCGTGGATTTCCGGAATCACAAGGAGTTTGCCAGTGCCGGGATATTTTCGCGAAATGGCGTCCCTGATGAGGAGCCCGAGCCGGTCGCGGAATTCGGGAGAGAGGTTGTTGAAACCGGCGGGAAAGATGTTTGTGTCCACCACGGCGGCTTTGTTTGATGAAATCCTGATGTCCGCCGAGGAGTAAAACGGCACAAAAACCTTTTCCAGATGAGCAGCCTCCCAAGCCTTGATATCCGCCGCCGCGCCAGCAACCGTCTCGCTTGCCTCGTTTATAAAATCCATATCCAGTTATTTTATGCGTGAAAGGCGCATTTCAATCGCTTTTCTCAAAAGCCCGGGGTCGTTGGGAACCCTCAAACCGTCCACAAAAAACGCGGGTGTTCCGTCCACCTGCAAAGAAAACGCTTCGGCTACGTCCCTCTCAACCAAATCTGCCGTTTCGGACTGCTCTACGCACTGCGCGAACTTGCCGGCGTTAAGTCCCGCCTTCACGGCGAGGGCGGCAAATAACCCTTTGTGATTGTCTTTTGTTATCTCCCCCTGCGCGGCGAAAACCTCATCGTGAAAAAACCCGAACGCCTCATTGCCGCCTAACCGCATAAAACAGTATGACGCCTCAGCCGCCTCGTAAGCCCAGTTGTGAAAATCAAGCGGAAATTGCTTGTAAACAACCTTCACATAGCCGTTGTATTCGTCCAGAATTTTTTTCAAAACTCCGGACGAGTTACGGCAATAAGAACATTGAAAATCCGAAAACTCCACAATCACAACCGGCGCGCCCGGGTCGCCGAGAACGGCGGTTTCATCAAGGGAGATTTTTTTCATATTTTCAGCCGCATAATCAACAGCCGTGTCAAGAATCCTGTTCCCCGCAATCACACGCCCGTCAGATGACACAAGCAACAGTGGCGCGCCCGTGAAAGACTGCGGCGCGACTTTGAAGCCGGGAACTTGAGAGTCATTCAAATCGTCCTCATCAAAAGGTCCGTGCGCTTCAAGGACAATACGCCGTCCGTCCGGCGTGAGAAGAAAAGGCACGGCGGGAATATTCGCCTCGTAGCCGTCTGGCGACTTTACAACAAACACTCCGCCCGTAAATCCGTCTCCTTTGTCTCTGACATTTTCCGCCCTGACGGTGTACCCATCCGGAATGAAAAGCGAAAATGTTCCGGCAAAAAATTGCGCGGCGGCATCCGCCTTTTCGCGCAAGTCCTCATCGCTCTGCCCGCCGCATGAAAGCACGGTCAGACAGAGAAAAACCGAGAATAAAAAAATCTTCACGCGCCGAAAGTCAGCCGAAAACCCTTTTGAAAATAGCGTCAATATGTTGAAAGTCCTCCGAAATATCAAAACAGGCGTCAACCTCCCGCGAAGAAAGAACGCGTTTCAACTCTGCATCCTCTTTCAGAATTGCGCGGAAGTCCGTCTTTTTCTCCCAGCACTTCATCGCGTTTCTCTGAACTATTTTATACGCCTTCTCGCGCGAAACGCCCGTGTCTATAATCTTCAGCAAAACCTTGTGCGAAAACACAAGCCCTTTCGTTAAATCCATATTCTGCGCGAGGCGGTCTTTGTGAACAACAAGCCCTTCCAGCAGGGTTTTGAGCCGCGCGAGCATAAAGTCAATCAAAATCGTCCCGTCCGGAGCGATAACCCTTTCAACCGAAGAATGGCTTATGTCTCTTTCGTGCCACAGCGCGATGTTTTCAAGCGCGGCGGCGGAGTGAGACCTCACAACCCTCGCAAGCCCGCAAAGATTTTCAGACAGAATGGGGTTTTTCTTGTGCGGCATCGCCGAAGACCCCTTCTGACCGCTTGCGAACGGTTCTTCCATTTCAAGCACTTCGGTTCGCTGAAAATGGCGTATCTCGGTTGCGATTCTTTCAATCGCGGCGGCAATAAGCGAAAGGCACAGAAAATACTCCGCGTGTATGTCGCGGTGGATTATCTGCGTGGAGATGGCGGCGGGCTTCAAGCCCAGCTCGCGGCAGGCTATTTTTTCAACTTCGGGCGGAACGCTTGAATAAGTTCCGACGGGGCCCGACATCATTCCCACGCTCACGCCCGCGGCGGCGCGTTTCATTCTTTCAAGGTTGCGCCCCATTTCGTCATACCACAGAGCGAAAACCAGCCCCAGAGTTTTCGGTTCGGCGTGAACGCCGTGAGAGCGCCCAATCATAGGTGTTTTTTTGTGATGCAGAGCGAGTTTTTTGAGAACCTTCATCACATCACCCATGTCTTTGAGGATGATTGTGGACGCGGCTTTCAATTGGAGCGCGAATGCGGTGTCCAGCACATCGGACGAGGTTATGCCCATATGAATGTAGCGGGCGTTTTTGCCGACTTTTTCAGAAACGCAAGTAAGAAACGCCAGAACATCGTGCTTCAAATCCTTTTCAAGTTTGGAGATTCTTTTTTCGTCAAAAGCGGCTTTTTTTCTGATGTCCGCAAGCGCGGCGCGCGGTATTTTCCCCTTCCGGCTCCATGCCCCGCAGACAGCCAACTCAACTTCAAGCCACCGCGCGTATCGCGAATTGTCGCTCCAAATTTCCACCATTTCCTTCCGGCTGTATCGTGAAATCAAAGCACAAAAACCTCCCCGCAATTTTTTGGTGCGATGTGAAGAGACGCGGAAAAACCTTTTACCGCCCTGCGCGCGGCGTCCAACGCCAGACGCGGCAGGTTGTTTCTCTCGCTCAGGTGCGCGAGAACAACAAAACGCAGATTACCGTGCACGACACTCTCAAGCAACCGCGAACACTGGCGGTTTGATAAATGCCCCAGCCGCCCGGCGACTCTCTGTTTCAACTCAAGAGGATAACGCCCCGTGAGAAGCCGTCCCTCGTCGTGGTTGGACTCTATGATGAGCATGTCGCAATCGCTGAGCTGTTCAAGAACTAGTTCGGTTTCAGACCCTAGATCGGTAACAATTCCCACCTTTTTGCCACCCGCCTCAATAGCAAACCCGACCGGGTCAACCGCATCGTGCGGAACTGGGAAAGGCGTTATGAGAATGTCGCCCACACTAAAAGCTTCGTCCGTGCGAAACTCCCGCAAATCTTCCACGCCGCTCCACAAATGTCGTGTGCGGGATGAAACATAAACCGGAACCGGCAAAGCGGTTATCGCTTTTGTGTGATCCTGATGCTCGTGGCTGACGATGACGCCGCTTAACTCACTGACTTGCGCCCCGACCGATTTGAGACGCTCCGAGATTTGCCTCGCGCTGATACCTGCGTCAACAAGAATTTTCGCGCTACCACTGTCTATAAAAGTGCAGTTTCCTGAACTGCCGCTGGCAAGGGTTTGAACCTTCAATTATGCTCCTGTTTCCGCCGCTTATTATGATTATTCGCCTCCGTTTTTTCAAGCGGTATTGATACTGATATACTTTCCCCTATGGCAAATTTTCGTGCTTCGGCGGTCATTCTCGCGGCAGGAGAGGGAAAACGAGCCGGAGAACGCAAACAGTTCGCCCTGTTGGGGGGCAAGCCCGTTCTTGCGCGAAGTTTGCGAACTTTCGCGTCCTGCGAAACTGTAAGCGAAATTATAATCGTCGCGCCGGCGGGCAAAATGGAAGAGGCACGGGAAATATCTCAAAAATGGACGGGCGGAAAAGCGGCTGTAATCACCGGAGGTAAAACCCGTTTTGAGTCGGCGCGGGCGGGATTTTATGCCGCGAGCGAAAAGAGCAAAGCGGTTGTGTTTCATGACGCGGCAAGGCCGTTTGTTGAAAAGCAACTGATAGAGCGGTGCGTTAGCGCCGCGATTAAATTCGGAGCGTCAACCGCGGCGATTTCACTTGACGACTCAATCAAGTTGACGGGGAAAGACAAGCAAAATCCGGATATTCTCCGCGTTTCGGGAAATCTGGAGCGCAAAGATGTTTGGCGCATTCAAACACCTCAGGCGTTCAGGCGCGATTTGCTCTCTGGCGCGTATGAAAACTTTTCAGGCAACCCCGGAAAAATTACTGATGAAACCGCGCTTTTCGAAGGAAGCAAAACGCCCGCCGTCATTGTGGCTTCAAGCAGACTCAATATGAAAATCACCACGCGCGCGGACTTTGCCCTCGCCGAGACCGTAGTGAAAAATATGGAGACGGAAAAATGACAATACGCACCGGAATCGGATTTGACGCGCACAGGTTTGCGGAGGACCGCGAGCTTTTTCTCGGCTGTGTGAAAATTCCGTTTGACAGGGGGCTTGAAGGCCATTCGGACGCCGATGTTCTCGCCCACGCGATATGCGACTCCATGCTCGGCGCGGCTGGGCTGGGAGACATCGGAAAACATTTTCCCGACACAGACCCCACATACAAAGGCGCGAGCGGCGCGTCTTTGCTTGAACAAACGCGCGAAAAAATCGTGCGCGCGGGTTTTGAGGTCTCAAATGTGGACGCGGTTGTGATATGCGAAAAACCGCTTATTACCCCGTACGCAGAAGAGATGAGCGGGAAAATCGCGGAGGCAATCGGCATCGCGCCCGGCGCGGTAAACATAAAAGCCACAACCACCGAAAAAATGGGGTGGACCGGAGCCGGTGAGGGAATAGCCGCAAAGGCAATCTGCCTGATAACAGAAAAGCCGTGAGCCCTGGACTTCTCCCATCGTCCCCTCTTTTATCGCTGTGGCGCAAACACGGAATTGTCGCCTGTGCTCTGGCGCTTATGCTCGGCATAATTGCCTCGCGGTTTTTAACCCGGGTGGACGGCGGTTTTGTGCCTCCTGCTGGCCGCTTTGGCTCTTGCGGGCGGGAAAAAACGCTTTGCGGTTTTATTCGCCCTTCTTTTTTTTCCGCTTGGAATGGCGTTGCCGCGTCTTTATGAGTCCGGACCGGACCCCGCGCTTTCCGCACTTGAAGGAAAGCGGATAACCGTTGCGGGCTCGCTCTACGAAAACGCTCAGAAACGGCAAAATGGCTCGGTAAAAATCCCGCTCAAAATTGAGAGCGCGACTCACGGCGACCAAACCGCGCCTGTGAACGCGAAGGTCATCGTCTATTCAAACGGTCATGAAAATCTTGCCTACGGCGATGAGATTTCGGTGCGGATTCGCGCGCGTCGGATAACCGGCTTCAAGAATCCCGGCGCTACGGATTACGCCCGCCGGCTCGCGCAGAGCGGTGTGTTTTTCACTGCGTACGCCGAAGCGGACAAAATCAAGCCGCTCGGCTCACGGGAGCGATCCGGCGCCCTTTTGCGTCTTGTGAACGGCTTGCGGCGCGACTACGCCGTTTTCATACGACAAAACCTTCCGAACTCGCAGGCTGAAATTGTGAACGCGCTCTCCATAGGCGAAAAAAGCGCCCTTGACGAAACGCTTAAACGCAAATTCACAACGCTTGGAATAGGACATTTGTTCGCAATTTCGGGATTGCACGTCGGCATCGCGGCGGTATTTTTCTTTATGACGGTCAAGTGGCTACTTAAACGCTCTGAATACATTATGACGCGGTTTGTCGTGCCGCAAATCGCGGCGGGGCTGACGATACCGGCGGTTTTTCTCTATGCCCTGCTCGCGGGTTTTGGAAACTCGTCCGTTCGCGCGGCGATTATGGCGGCGGTCTATCTGGTCGCGATGATTTCGGGCAGACGGGACGACAGAATGAACGCGCTCGCGGCCGCCGCGGTGATTATTCTGCTGTTCACCCCAAACGCGCTGTTTGAGCCGTCGTTTATTCTGTCTTTTTCAGCGGTGGCGGGAATACTGCTCGCCCTGAATCGGTTTGGAGTGAAAAACCCCGAATCCGGAGAGAACAGGACTCTGGCGCGAAAAACCTCGCTCGCGCTCATTGCGGTTGTGTTCACAACGGCGGCGGCGACCATGACGACTCTGCCGTTTGTCGTGAACATGTTCGGGGTCGCGCCGGTTCTTACTTTCCCCGCAAACATAGTCGCGATGCCGATTGCGCTTGCGATGGTGCCTCTGTGCGTTGTTGCGGTAGCGGTCTTTGCCGCCCTCGGTTTTGTGCCGGAGTTTCTGCTCTCGTCTCTGTCGCTTCTCTCGGTCACGCTAACCGCAGTTGCCGAAGCACTTTTCTCCCTAAGCCCCGCGATTTCCGTGCCGCAGATGTCGAGACTGACTTTCGCGCTTTTCTACATGGCGCTTGCAGCCGCGTTTTTTGTGAAAAGGGGGCGCAAAACCGCACAGGTTGCCGCAGCCGTTCTTGTTGTGTGCCTAACCGCAAGCGCGACTTACGACTTCCGCCCTGCGGGAAACGGAGAAACTGAAGCGGCGTTTTTTGACGCAGGGCGCAAGAACATCGCGCTGTTCACATTCACAGACGGCTCAACCGTGCTCGTTAAGGGTGGCTTTTCACGCAAAGCGCGCTCGGCCTTCATCGGTTCGGCCGTTGTCTCTCGCGCCCTGCTTGCCAAGCGGATAACAAAAACGGATCACCTCATTCTGCTGGCAAACGACCAGAGCCAACTCAACGGCGCGGCGGCGTTGATAGAGAACAATAGTGTGGAAAACCTGTGGATAAACGGTGCAAAGTTGAACAATAAATTGTGGAAAACTGTGGAAAACTACGGCGTAACGTGGAAAAAAATCCACAAATCCCCTCCTGTTCATGACATCTCCAAAAACGGCGCGACACAACTGAAATTCCTTCGTTTAGAAGACTTTACGGTCGCCGACTCGCGTTTTCCGCGCCCTGTTATCCTCAAAATCGTATGTGGAAAAACCTCGTTTCTATTGAT
Source organism: Candidatus Mycalebacterium zealandia (assembly GCA_014075295.1). Classification (NCBI taxonomy): domain Bacteria; kingdom Pseudomonadati; phylum Thermodesulfobacteriota; class Candidatus Dadabacteria; order Candidatus Nemesobacterales; family Candidatus Mycalebacteriaceae; genus Candidatus Mycalebacterium; species Candidatus Mycalebacterium zealandia. The sequence goes on along the minus strand of CP046180.1, from coordinate 288,049 downwards.
GGAATCTATCCACAATATCCACAGTGATGTGGAAAAGTTTGATATTGTGGATATTGTGGAAAACCGCGAATTGCGTAGTGATTTGGTGTTTCTGCCCGAAATCACAAAGAGAAACAAAAATGCGCTTTTGCGACTTGTAAGGTCGGCGCGTCCGAGTGTTGTGGTGTGCCGCATGTGCAAAAAGATGTTTGGAGAGAATCCCACTTTTGAAATCCGTGAAACGGAGATTGAGGGAATGGTGTCCGTTTTCACGGACGGGGAGCAAATCACCCGAACGGAGGTTTTCTCTCCGCGCCGCCATTCCGTACCTCAAACGCGAGCGCCCTATCTCCGAGAAGCGACTCAATCTCCCTGACAAAATCTGGAGACGCCTCAACCCCGTATTTACCGACCTCAATGGAAACCGTTTTACCTTCCACTCCGAGGTTTAAATCAACCTTCGCCTCGCCCCGGTGCTGTTTGAAAATGTTTTCAAGTTTGGAGAGGTTTGCTACGTTCGCCGTGCTTTCGTCAACGGAAATGGTAACGCGGGACGCGCGGGAGAGGAATTCCGAAACGGACAGAACCTCTCTGACCTTCATCTGCTTTTTGTCTTCGGGACCGTCAACATTGCCCGTCAAAATCACCGGCTCGGTCTTCTGTTCAAGCAGGTTGCGGCTTTTGGTTATCGCGTCATTGAAAATCACGCACTCAACCGATCCTTTCAGGTCTTCAAGCGCAAGCCGCCCGAACAGCCCCTTGCCAGACTTGGTCGTTTTTATGGCTAGCGAGCGCACGACTCCGGCGATTGAAACCTCTGTTTTGTCTGTCAAAGAACTAAACCGCTCGGTGTCGGCGTGCGAGGTGAAAACTTTCAACTGCTCAGCGTAGCGCGTCATTGGATGGCTTGAAACAAACAGCCCGACCGCTTCCAACTCGTATTCTGCGGTCTGTTCATCGCTCCATCTCTCCGCTTCGGGCAGAACCGGCTTGGTAATCGCACCGGAATCAGACGAAAAAAGAGATGATTGCCCGCCCGCATCTCCCGAAGAGTCCATTGCGGCGTAATACGCGGCGATTGTGTCAAGAGAGTTCAGCAGTTTCGCGGCGTTGCTCTCGAATGAACTCAGCGCGCCGCTTTTTATGAGCATCTCAAAAACCTTTTTTGTTATCCGCTTGGTCTGAACGCGCGCGCAGAAATCAAACAGGTCTTCAAACGCACCACCCTCTTCACGTGCGGCGATTATAGCGGAGACCGCCTCCTCACCCACACCTTTGAGCGCGGAAAGCCCGAAGCGCACGGTCTTTTCATCTACTGGCGTGAACCCTGACATGCTCTCGCTTATGTCGGGCGGAAGAACCTTTATGCCCATCTTTCTGCATTCGGTTATGTGCGCGATGAGTTTGTCCTTGTCACTCGCGGAATCAACCGTCATAAGCGCGCACATAAACTCCGCTGGATGATGCACTTTGAGATACGCCGTCTGGTAGGTGAGAAGCGCATAGGCGGTACTATGGCTTTTGTTGAAGGAATAGCCCGCAAACTTCTCCATAATTTCAAACAATTCGGTGGCTTTTGCTTTTTCTATGCCTTTGTCCAAGGCGCCTGAAACAAACTTCTCCCTCTGCGCCTTCATCTCCAGCGGCTTTTTCTTTCCCATTGCACGCCTCATTAAATCCGCATCTGCGAGACTGTAATTCGCGCAAATGCTCGCCGTCTGCATAATCTGCTCCTGATAGACAAAAAGCCCGCGCGTTTCGCTGAGAATGTCCTCAAGAAGAGGATGCGGATACGAAACCCGCGCCTTGCCGCGTTTGCGTTTGATAAAGTCTTCAACCATTCCACTGTCCAGCGGTCCGGGACGGTAAAGCGCGAGTGCGGCGACTATGTCGTCAAAACTTTCTGGTTTGAGTTTGCGTAGCATTGAAACCATTCCCGATGACGATTCAATTTGAAAAAGCCCGTGCGTTTCGCCCTTGGTGAAGAGTTTGTAAACCTTTTCGTCATCAGTCGGCATATGGTCTATCTCAAGCGTGGGAGCCGAACCGTTTTTGCGGGAGCGTATGAGGTCAACGGTTTTTTGAATGATTGTGAGTGTTTTAAGACCGAGAAAATCAAATTTCACATAACCCAGACTTTCAAGCGCGTGCATGTCAAACTGCGTTACAGTTTCACCGTTGGTGCCTTTGTAAAGCGGCACGCGGTTGGAGATTTTCTCGCTCGCAATAACCACGCCCGCCGCGTGCGTTGAAGAGTGGCGAGTCATATCTTCAAGGTGTTTCGCCATTTCAATCAGCGTGGCAATTTGCTCCGAGCCCTCAACAAGTTTTTTGAGTTCGGGCGCTTCCTTGACGGCTTTTTCTATACTGTGAACCTTGCCGCGAAAAGACGGGATAAGTTTTGAAACCTTGTCCACCTCGCCGTAGGGAATCCCCATAACCCTGCCGACATCACGCACAACCGCCTTTGACGACATTCTTCCGAAGGAGCCGATTTGAACGACATTTTCGCTGCCGTATTTTTCGCTCACATAGTCTATGACACGATCGCGCCCTTCGGCGCAGAAGTCCATGTCTATGTCAGGCATTGAAATCCTGCCCGGGTTGAGAAAACGCTCAAAAATCAGTTTGTGAACCACAGGGTCAACATCTGTTATGCCCAGAGCGTAAGCGGCAAGACTGCCTGCCACACTCCCGCGCCCGGGACCGACCGGAATGTTATTTTCTTTGGCGTATCGCACAAAATCCGCGACCACAAGAAAGTAGTCCGCGAAACCCATTTTGCAGATTTCGTCAATCTCGTATTCAAGCCGCTCGGAATATTCGGCGGAGTTTTCCGAGATTTTGCGGGACGAAAGCCGCTCGGCAAGAAGGCGGGGGGCAAGTTCGCGTAAACTCCGGACCGACGACTCGCCGCCGGCTTCAAACTGCGGAAAGCGGTAGCCCTCATCCTTGAATTCAAAATCACACCTTTCCGCGATCTGAACGGTTCTGTCCAGCGCGTCAGAGAAACCTCTGAGGGTTTCTTCCATCTCCCCGCGCGTTTTGAGGTAAAACCCGTCTCCCGGAAACTTCATTCTGCCTTCGTCTTCAAGCTTTTTGCCCGTCTGTATACAAAGCAGAACATCGTGAGGCTCGTAGTCGTCGCGCCGCAGAAAATGGCAGTCATTGGTGGCGACAAGCGGAACATCAAGCTTTTTCCCCAACTTTTTCAACTCAGAGTTCACGCGTTTCTGCTCATTCACACCAGTCGCCTGAACTTCAAGGTAGTATCTGTCGCCGAAAATCTCTCTATAGGTGGAAACGACCTTTTCGGGCGGGTCAGGATAGCGTTTGAAAATTGCCTGAGATAACTCGCCGCTCAAGCAACCGCTTAAAACTATCAATCCCTCGTTATGCTCCGAGAGCATCTCGTGGTCAACTCTGGGACGACGGTAAAGCCCCTCAAAATAACCACGCGTAACCAGATTTGAAAGATTTGAGTATCCCTTCTCGTTCATGCACAGAACGGTCAGGTGAAAGTTTTTACCGTCAGACGGCTTGTCCAGTTTAAGCGTGGGCGTAACGTAGATTTCACAGCCGATTATCGGCTTCACACCCTTTTTCCTCGCCTTGCTGTAAAACTCGTAGGCGCCGAAGAGATTGCCGTGGTCTGTAATAGCAACAGCGCCCATTTCCAACTCGCTCACCCTGCTAATCAGGTCGTCAAACTTTATAGCTCCGTCAAGGAGCGAGTATTCCGAATGGAGATGAAGATGGACAAAACCGTTGTCTTTCATTCAAAAGATTATATCCGCAGATTACGCAGACAATATCTGCGCTGACAAATAGAAAGAATAATTTCTTGTTTTACCGCTTGCGTTAGCAAACGGAATATCTGCGTAATCTGCGGATAAATAAGAATTAGCGTCTTTCGCTTCTGGGGCGTGCTTGGTTGACTCTCAGGTTTCTTTCGTTCAGAACACTGTCGTTAAGTTCGTTAATGGCGGTTTCGCCTTCGGACTGCTCACCCATTTCCACAAATCCAAATCCTTTTGAATTTCCGGTTTCTCTGTCTTTGATTATGTTCACGCTTACAACTGAACCGTGCTGAGCAAACAACTCTCTGAGCTCATCCTCGGTCGTATTGTAAGACAAATTTCCTACATAGATATTCATTTAATCTCTCCTTCAAGGTTTTTTTTGATTTTCGGACTAATCCGATATAGATAACCTAATCACGCATTAGTGTAATACCTAATCATTCAACTTTCAAGACTATGCGGACTTTGCCGCATAATTTTCAGTTTATTTTTGTGCCGGGCATAATTTCGCCCGCCGGGGTTACGGCAAAACGCTTCAAAATCGGGGAGTCGGAGATTATCGCCTGTGAGAGAACATCGTCCATGTGCTCCACAAATTTTATCTCAACACCTTTTTTAGCCTCTTCGGGAACATCCTCCATGTCTTTTTCGTTTTCAAGCGGAAGAATTACCTTTTTCACTTTTCCGCGTTGAGCAGCGAGGATTTTCTCCTTGAGCCCGCCGATTGGAAGCACCTGCCCGCGAAGTGTGATTTCACCCGTCATCGCTATGTCGCGCTTGATGGGTTTTTTCAGTAACGCCGACACAATAGCCGTAACAATTGCAATTCCGGCGGATGGCCCGTCTTTGGGAGTCGCACCTTCAGGGGCATGAATATGAATATCAACCATCTGGTAGAAATCCCTGTCAAGACCGAGTTGCGCCCCGCGTGAGCGTACATAACTCATTGCCGCGCGAGCCGATTCCTTCATAACGTTTTCGCCTTCAGGTTTGACACCCGTAACGGTGAAACTGCCTTTGCCCGGAACTATGGCGACCTCTATGGTGAGCAGTTCGCCGCCAACTTCCGTCCATGCAAGCCCGGTTACGGCTCCAATCTGGTGGTCTTTGTCTATCTCTCCGTGCTTGAATTTCGGCACTCCGAGATAAGAGTTGATGTTTTTAACAGTTATTCTTATTTTCTGCCGTTTGGTCTCAGTTTTTTTGGAATGCGAACCCGCTTTGTCTTCGGCAACTTTTCTTGCCACTTTTCTGCACAGTTTCGCGATTTCGCGCTCAAGAGTCCTAACTCCCGCCTCTTTTGTGTAGCGGCGTATCATTTCAAGCAGAGCGGGATCATTGACCGACATATAGCCATCTGAAAGCCCGTGCTCCTGAGTCTTTTTGCCAAGCAAAAACTTTTTGGCGATGTGAAGTTTTTCGTCTTCCGTGTAGCCCGGAATGCGAATTATTTCCATTCTGTCCTGTAGCGCCCACGGAATTGTGTGGATTATGTTTGCGGTTGCAATGAACAGCACCTTTGACAGGTCGTAGTCGGCCTCTATGTAATGGTCATTGAAGTTCACGTTCTGCTCAGGGTCAAGACATTCAAGCAGAGCGGACGCGGGGTCGCCCCGGAAGTCCATTCCGAGTTTGTCTATTTCGTCAAGCAGGAAAACCGGATTGTTGGTTCCCGCTTTTTTCATTCCCTGAATGATTTTTCCCGGAAGCGCGCCGATGTATGTTCTGCGGTGTCCGCGAATTTCAGATTCGTCTCTGACGCCACCAAGCGAAACGCGCACAAACTTTCTTCCCATTGAGCGAGCTATTGACTTCGCGAGCGAGGTTTTCCCCACGCCCGGAGGCCCCACGAAACACAGAATTGGACCACGCAGTTTCTCCGTGAGCGAACGCACAGCAAGGTATTCAAGTATGCGGTCTTTGGGGTCTTTCAGACCGTAATGGTCTTCATCAAGGATGGTTTTCGCCTCTTTTATGTCAAGCCGGTCTTTTGTGGACTCTTTTGTCCAGGGCAAATCCATTATCCAGTCCACATAGTTCCGCACAACTGTTGCCTCGGCGGACATTGGCGGCATCATTTTGAGTTTTTTGAGCTCCTTGCGGACGCGCTCCTCAACACTCTTTGGAAGCCCTTTGTCTTTTATTTTGCCCTCAATCTCCTGAACATCGGACTTCATATCGTCTTTTTCGCCAAGTTCCTTCTGAATGGCTTTCATCTGCTCGGTCAAATAGTATTCGCGCTGGGATTTTTCCATCTGACGGCTCACCCTTTTGCCGATGCGCTTCTCTATTTCGAGTATCTCCACCTCTTCCTGCATCTTTTCGTGCAGTTTTTTCAGACGCTCTTCGGGACTTACGGTTTCAAGCAAGTCCTGCTTGTCGCTGATTTTGAGGTTAAGGTGCGACGCGACCGTATCCGACAGCCTGGCGGGATTTTCAATGGCGGAAACCGTTGAAAACACCTCGGCGGGGATTTTTCTATTCAGTTTGATGTATCCCTCAAACGCTTTGAGAACTGAGCGTTTAAGCGCGTCCGCCTCGGCGCTTTCGGGCTCCGAGGTCTCCTGTATCTCTGAAACCCTGACGCGGTAGAAATCCGAAGTTTCAACATACTCCTCTATGCGTCCGCGTTTTTTGCCCTCAACGAGAACTTTCACCGTGCCGTCCGGCAGGCGGAGCATCTGCGCCACTATGCCGATAACGCCGGTAGAGTAAATGCCGTCTTTTTTCGGCTCGTTTTCGCTTGCGTCAATCTGAGTGCAGAGAAAAATCTCTTTATTGGTGTTCTCCACCTCTTCGATGGCTTTGATTGAACGCGACCGGCCGACAAACAAAGGTGCGACCATGTAAGGAAACATAACAACATCCCTAAGCGGAAGCATGGGGATTTCTTTAAGGTTTTTATCCAATTTACGTCTCCCTGCGCACTTTAAGCGCGACATCCCGTATCTGTTTTAAACCACTGCCTAAAGATTATATAATCACGCGCGGAAACATATCAACCACTGCAACAGAAATTATTTTTTCGCGTTGTCGCGGTTTTTTGCCGATTCAAGCCGCACGCGCGGGCTTTTGAAGTTGCCGATTTTTCCCCTTATAGTTTTTGAAGTTTTTTAACAAGGAGGGGCATTGATGGTTATTGGAAAGAAAATGCAAGACGCCATAAACAAGCAGATTAACGCCGAGCTGTACTCATCTTACGTGTATCTGGCAATGGCTGCGGAATGCGAAGCAAACGGATTTACCGGTTTCGGAAAATGGATGAGAAAACAGAGCGAAGAAGAAAACGCGCATGCTATGAAACTGTTTGATTTTGTTCTTGACAGGGGCGGACGCGCGGAGTTGCAAGCGATAGACAAACCAAAATCGTCCTTTGGTTCGGTTAAGCAGATGTTTGAGCAGTCTCTCAAACACGAGCGCCTCGTAACGGACATGATCCACAAGCTTCACGCGCTTTCCATCGCTCAAAAGGATCAGACAAGCGCCGTTATGCTTGAATGGTTCATAGCGGAACAGGTTGAAGAGGAAAAAACCGCGAGCGATATCCTTGACGCTCTGAAACTTGCGGGAACAAACCCCGCCGCGCTTCTTATGCTTGACAGGGAAGTCGGCGCTCGGGAAACGGCGGAATAAAGCGGTTCGCGGGGGTCAGCGCTCCGAGGCGCCGAGCATTCTGTCTATGGGTTTTTTCGCCCGGATGGCAAGATTTTCGGGCACTTTCACCTCGTATATCTCATCGGTGAGAGAGAGCAGGACCTTTTCAAGCGTTATCATTTTCATATATTCACAAACCGCTTCAGGGCTGGCGGGGAAAAACTTTTTGCCGGGGTTGTCTTTGCGAAGGCGGTGAAGCATTCCTGTTTCCGTGGCGACTATGAACTCGTCTCCGCCGTTACGCGCATACTCGGTCATTCCCGAAGTTGAGAGAAACCTCACATCTCCGGCGGCTTCTCCGCCCGAAACGCTGTCATAGAGATAGTGCGTTGTGCATCCGCATTCGGGATGGATAACCACTTCGGCGGCGGGATGCTCGTCCCTGACGCGCTTTATGTCTTTCACCTTGATGCCCGCGTGAACATGGCACTCGCCGGGCCAAATCTCCATTTCCCTGCCCGTTACCCTTGAAACATACGAACCGAGAAAAATGTCCGGCAGGAACAGGATTTTTCTGTCCGGCGGAATGGATTCCACAACCTTGACAGCGTTTGACGATGTAACGCAGTAATCGCTTTCGCTTTTGACCGCCGCCGATGTGTTTACATAAGACACCACGACCGCGCCGGGATGCTCGGTTTTCCACTCTTGGAGTTGCTCAACGGTGATAGTGTCCGAAAGCGAACAGCCCGCGTTTTCATCGGGAATAAGCACTTTTTTATCGGGCGAGATTATGCTCGCGGTTTCCGCCATAAAGTGAACGCCGCAGAAAACGATGATTTCCGCGTTCGTGCTTGCGGCGGTTTGCGACAGACCGAGGGAATCGCCCACATAGTCGGCAATATCCTGAACTTCGGCAATCTGGTAGTTATGAGCGAGTATAACGGCGTTTTTCTCTTTTTTGAGTTCTTCTACCCGCCGGGCAATATCTTTCCTTTCGTCAGACACTTTTAACCCCCGTTGAAAGGGACTTTTAATTATAGCACATTTGGAAAACCGCGCGTGGCGGCGCTCAAATCATATCAAGACTAATGTCCAGCGCGGGCGCTGAATGGGTAAGCGCGCCGACTGAGATTATGTCAACGCCGGTTGAGGCAACCCGCTTCACATTTTCAAGCGTAACGCCGCCAGACGCTTCAGTGAGTATTTTTCCGTCCACAATCCTTACCGCCTCTTTCATCAAATCTACGCTCATATTGTCAAGCATAACGACATCCGCCCCCGCCTCAACCGCTTCCGAAACCTGATGCAGTTCCTTCGCCTCAACCTCAATGGGAAAACGCGCGTAGTTGTGCTCGGACGCGTCAACACCGCTTTTGACCTTCTCTATCGCCTTTTTCACGCCGCCCGCAAGTTTTATGTGGTTGTCTTTTATGAGAATGCCGTCGTAAAGACCGAACCTGTGGTTTCCGCAGCCGCCGAGCCGCACGGCGTATTTTTCAAGTTCCCGCAAGCCCGGAGCGGTTTTGCGCGTATCCACCACGCACGCGCCCGTGCCTTTAACCTCTTCGGCAAAACGCGCCGCAAAGGTTGCTATTCCGCTAAGGCGTTGGAGAACATTGAGCGCAAGCCGCTCGCCCGTGAGTATGTGTTTTTGCGAGCCAGCTATGGAGACGATTTCAGAGCCGGCGGCAAGCACATCTCCGTCAGTTTTAGAGGTTTGCCATTCAAGGTTTTTGTCAAGTTTTTCAAAAACAAGGCGCGCCACATCAACACCCGCAAGAATTCCGGGCTGTTTGGCGCGCACAAGCGCACGGCATGGAACATCGGTTTCAAAAAGCAACTCGGTCGTAACGTCTCCGCTTCTCACATCCTCCTCAACGGCGGCTTCTATGAGGCGGTCAACCTTTTCAAAATCAAGAACGGGCGGTTTTCTTTCGTTCTTCAAAGTTCCTCCAACCGGGGTTTCAGCCCGCCCGAATTCTTGCCGAAAACGCTGTGTTTGCAAAATTCCGGGTCGGTTTCGGGAAAGTCGCGTCTTATGTGAACCCCTCTGGTTTCCTCTCTCAGAAGAGCCGCGCGCGCCATCATAAGGCAGGCGGTCGCCATCGCGGCAATCCGGTCTCCCCTCCATCCCGCAATATCCTCCGCCTCGCCGAGCGCAGTTTCAAGGTCTGCGATAAAACTTTTCATCTCACCCGCCTCTCTGACTATGCCGAGAAGGGAATCGGCTTTTGACACAATCGTCCGTATGAGTTCGGGATACCTTTCGGCGTTTTCCCCGCCCGAACGCAAAACCGGACGCGGGGGAAGGTCTCGCGTGACAGGTGCTGTGTTTTCCGCCGCGCCGTGCGCCGCGCGTTTTGAAAAAACAAGACATTCAAGCAGGGAGTTGCTCGCAAGGCGGTTCGCGCCGTGAACACCCGCGCAGGCGGTTTCGCCGCAACAGTAAAGTCCTTTCAAACTTGTTTCGCCGCCGAGTCCGCTTTTCACTCCGCCAATTGTGTAGTGTGCGGCGGGCGCGACCGGAATTGGCTCCGAAATACAGTCAACGCCGTTTTCAAGGCATCTGCGGTATATGTCGCCAAACCGGTTTTTTATAACTTCGGGTTTCACGTCCGCAAGGTCAAGACAGACAAAATCCTTTCCCGATTCGCTCATCTGCAAATGTATCGCCTTTGAAACCGCGTCTCTGGGCGCGAGGTCGCCGAGCCGGTGGCATCCCGCCATAAACCCTTCGCCGTTTTCATCAACAAGGCGCGCGCCCTCACCCCTGAGCGCTTCGGATATGAGAAAACATTGTCCGCTTCCGGAATAAAACGCGGTCGGGTGAAACTGCACAAACTCCATGTCCATTATCTCCGCGCCCGCCTCGTAAGCCATACGTATTACCTCGCCTTTGGCGGCTTGCGGGTTTGTTGTTCTGCCGAAAAGCGCGGCGGCTCCGCCCGTGGCGAGAATCGTTGAGCGAGCCAGCACCGCGCCGGGCTCACGGTCCGGACCGACAGTCCATGCGCCGAAACAACTGTCTCCCGAAGAGATCAAGCCCTCAACCTCGGTTCCCTCGAAAAGCGCGACGCCGCTTTCCTTTTTAACGGACGAAATGAGAAACTCCACCATTTTTCTGCCGGTTGCCGCACCGCCCGCATGCAAAACGCGCCGCTTTGAATGCCCGCCTTCAAGCCCCAAATCAAAGCCGTCACGGTCCGAATCAAACTCCATTCCGAACTCCGCCATCTCAATCACCCGCTCCCTGCCCTCGCGGACAAGAATCTCAACCGCCTCCGGAGAGCACAAACCGCAGCCCGCTTTGAGCGTGTCGTCCGCGTGAAGAACGGTTGAGTCCCCAACGTCAACAGCGGCGGCTATTCCGCCCTGCGCCCAGTATGAGTTGCTTTCTTTGAGGGTTGTGCGGGTAACAAGCGCAACCTTTGAGCCGTAGGAAGCAGCGGAGAAAGCAGCGTAAAGCCCTGCAAGGCCGCCGCCTATCACAAGAACATCAGTTTCCAGAACCTGTTTGCTCACTTCACAACGCTCTGAGGTTTGGAGCTTATCACTTTAAGAAGCGCCTTTTCGAGTTTCTTAAGAATATCGGGGGTTTCCACTTTGCGTCCACCGCGCCGCGTAACATAGAAAACGTCAAAAACCTGCTCCGCCCGCGTTGAAACCTTGGCGTAGATTATTGACAAATGCATGTCTGAGATAACGCTTGAGATTTTGTAGAGAATGCCCGGTTCGTCTTTGGCGACAACCTCAACAATGGTTGCCCTGTCTGATGAGATGTTATCAAAAAAGACGCGCGACGGCTGTTGCGGCACGGTTTTGCGGTATGAGGAGTTTTTTTCGCGCCTTTTCAAAACCGCTTCCAAATCCAGTTTTTCCGAAAGCGCGTTTTTTATGTCATCGTTGAGTTTCTTCCACAACCCCGGGTCATCAGACGCGGACTTGCCGAGTTTGCTCACATACAGAATATCCAGAACATTGCCGTTTGAAGAGCACTCCGCCCTCACGCTCATTATGTCCAATCCGTTCGCGCTCATCGCCCCGCAAAGAGTGCGGAAAAGTTTTTTGCGGTCTTTCCCCCAGAAAGTGAACTCGTCAAAGCCCTCTTTTTCGTGGTGAATAACCTGAGTGGCAATGCTCCCGCTCCGACCCGATTTCATCAGGCGGAAATGCCTTTCCATATCAAGGGGTGAATGGCTGAACAGATACGATTCGGGCATGGTTTTGATAATGCGCGCCGCCTCTCTCTCTGAAATCATGCCTTCGGAAACGCGGGCGATTTCCGAACAGACCATCTTTTTTCTCGTGTCAAATGAGCGCAACTGACCGACCCGCCCGCTCTCAAAAATCCGTGAAGCGGAAAAAAACAACCGCCTCAAAAGCATCCCCTTCCAGTTATTCCACACATCGCCGACCGAGCGCAAATCCGCGAAAGTCAGCACGTAAAGAAGCGCGAGACGCTCCTCGTCTCCAACCGTGCGGGCAAACTTTGAAACGAGTTCAATGTCGTTTGTGTCCTGCTTTTGCGAAAAATCGGACATAACCTGATGGTTTTCAACCAGGAACTCAAGAACTTCGGCGTTGCGCCCCGAAAGCCCCATCCGGCGGTTGATTTTGCGCACCATATCCCTGCTCGCGATTTCATGGCGCGTTCCTGAAACGCCCTTGCCAATGTCGTGAAAAAGGCACGCGAGATAGAGAATGTCGCGGCTGACGACCGATTCGGCGGCTTTTGTGAGAAGCGGAAACTCTTCTTCTCTCTTGTATTTGAACAGTTCTTCCACCTCTTTCACGAGGAAAAGCGAGTGAATGTCCACCGTGTAAAGGTGGTAGGCGTTGTGTTGCATCATGCAGACGATTCTTCCGAACTCCGGTATGTAATGGGCGAGAAACCGCAAGCGGTTCATCAACGACAGCGTTTTGTAAACATTTTTACCGTTTTTGAGAATTCCGATGAACACGCGGTTGAACTCCGGGTCTTTTCTGGTTTTTTCGTCAATGCGCGGCGATTGCTCCCTTATGAGCCCGCGCAGATACGGACTCATTTCCGCGTCATGCCTGTCCACGTATTCAAACACCCTTATGAGGTTCACGGGAGTTTCTCTGAAAACATTTTTTCCCTTAACAGACAAAACCCCGTCGCTGATTGTGAAGCCGTTTTCAAGGTGCCGGATTCTCGCGCCGCACCGCACCGGTTTTCCGGCAACCTTATCAACCATGCGCTGAAACTGCTCGCTCACAAACCCCGCTCTCAGATAGTAAATCCTCATAAACTTCTCAACCGCCTTCATTGATGAGGAGTCCGCATGCCCGAAGAACCGCGCCACGCTGTCCTGAAAATCAAAGGTGAGTTTGTCCTGCCGCCGTCCCGTCAGGTAGTGAAGATGCGAGCGCACGAGGAAAAGAAAACTCATACACCTGTTCGTAAGCCGCGCCTCTTTTTCACTCAGGATTCCCTCGGCGAGCAAATCGTCAAATGTTTTGATTTTGTATTTCGCCTGCCCCAGCCAGAGAATCGTGTTGAGGTCTCGCAGCGCGCCCTCGGCTTCTTTGACGTTGGGCTCAAGCATCCACACCGAACTGCCGAACTTTTTTCTGCGTTCAAACGCTTCGGCGAGTTTTTCATCAATAAAACGCGCCGAACACGAGGACACAATTTCGGCGGACAAAATCCGCTCCAAATTCTCACACTGTTCACGGTCGCCCGCGATGTAGCGGTTGTCGAGATGTGATGTGAGAGACACAAAGTCCCGCGAGCACAAATCGACGCAATCGTCAAGCGTTCTGACAGCGTGCCCCAAATCCAGCTTCAAATCCCAGAGCGGATAGAAAACCTTCTCGCCGATTTGCGCGGCGGCGTCTTCAAAGCCCGGTTTGTGCAGAACGAGAATGTCCACATCTGAAAACGGGCACATCTCGCGCCTGCCGTAACCGCCCAGAGCCACAAGCGACACCCCTTCGGGGATTTTGCCTTTTGAGTCCGCGGCGGCTTTTTTTATGAAGGAATCAACAAGCGCCGTCCTTTCGCGGGCGAGTTCAATTCCTGCGGACATCCTGTTGCGCGGAGCGAAGGAGAAATGCTTTTTCTCTATGCTTTTCGCGCCGCGCCGGTAAAACTTTGCCAGTTTTTCCGCCGCCGTTTTGTCCGTTGTGCCTGTCGCCATATCTGCGAAGCCGTCAAACCAGTTTCAAACTCACCGAAATTCCGTCCCTTAAAGGAACCTGAACGGTGAGAAAATCCGGGTCGGACACGGCCGTTTTGTTGAATTTTATTATTCCTTGCGCGGCGGGCGAACCGTCCGGCAGCGCGGCTTTGCCGTCCCAGAAAGCGTTGTCCGCCAGAAAAAGCCCGCCTTTGCGAATCTTTCCCCGGGCGGCGGCAAACGCGGAAGGATACGCCTCTTTGTCTATGTCGCAGAAAACTATATCAAACTCGCCGCCGGTGTTTGTGAGAATGTCAATCGCGTCTCCGGTAAAAAACCGAACCTTTTTTTCAAAACCCGCTTTTTTCATAAAACCGCCCGCGAGTTCGGCGTTTTCGGGCGATGTGTCCGTGCAGATAACATCGCCGCCCGCCGCGCGGGCAAACCAGTAAGCCGAATACCCAAAGCCCGAACCCATTTCAAAAATCCTTTTCGCACCGAGCAGAAGCGCCTGCTGAAAAAGAAACCTGCCCGCCAGCCGACCCACAATTGGAAAATCGCGCTCCCGCGCCAGTTCTTCCATTTCAAGCACGGTGTCGCAAACAGGCTGCGCGGACTCCGCGAGCGAGCCCATATAACGTTCTATTTCAGGGTGAACAATTTCCAGTTTCCGCTCGCTCAAGGTTTTTTACCAAAATCAACCGAAACCTCGTTAAATCCGTCATTTTGGTTCGCCGCACGGGCGAGAACAAAAAGCAGGTCGGACAGGCGGTTCAGATAAACAACCGCATCGGAACCGGTTTTTTCTTTTTTCAGAAGGGTAACCGCGCTTCTCTCCGCCCTTCGGCACACCGAGCGCGAAATATGAAGAAGCGCCCCCGCGGACCCGCCCGCCGGAAGAATAAACTCTTTGAGAGATTCCATGTCTTCAAGAAAGCGGTCTATCCATTTTTCAAGTTTTTCGGCGCGCGCTTTTCCGGTTCTGGGCGCGTCAACATCGGGCGGGCTGGCGAGGTCGGAGCCGAGAATGAAAAGGTCGTTCTGAATTTCGGAGATAATCGCGAGGATTTCGGGGTTTTCGCAAAAAGCGCGCGCGGCTCCGAGAGACGAGTTCAACTCGTCAACATCGCCATAGGCAATAACCCGCGCCGAATCCTTGCGCGCTCTGCCACCGCCTATAAGCGCGGTTTCGCCCGCATCTCCGGTCTTTGTGTAAACCCGTGTTATGCGTTTTTTTGCCACTGCGCAAAGCATAGCCCAGCGGGTTGGTCAATTCAAACGGCGAGTATTGCGTAAACTGCCGACAGCGTGTAAAATTTTGTTATGAGAAAACAGATTGCCGTATTCGCGCTTGTTATTTTGCTTTGCGTTTTTCCCGCTCATGCGGCAAAAACACCGGACCCTCTGCCCGGGCCGCAACTCGTAACAAACGCATGGATGTTCATCGCGGCATACAAGTCGGACCCCGAAATGCTGAAGTCTCTTCTTCCCGAAGGGCTTGAACCGCACCCGAACGGGCACGTGGTTATCAACATGTACACCGTTCCGAAAGATTCACAAACTTCCGGCTTCGGCGCCTACACGCTCACCTATCTGACGGTTGAACTCAAAGGGCACGATTCCTATGTTATGGACAGAAACGCGGGCTATCCCGGCAGATACTTCGTTTATTACTTCAACAGTTCGGAAAAGATGAGAAAGTTTGCGCAAAGCGCGGGAATTCCAGCCGAAGAGGGAATGACGCGGACGCGTGTGAGAAAAGGAAAACTCAAAACAAGCCTCAAAGTCGGCGGCAAAGCATTTATCAAAGCCGAAGCCAAAGTTACGGGCAAACGGCTTGAAAACCCCGAAGGCGGGCATCTGAACTACTTTGGAATGAAAGACGGCAAAGTTGTCAAATATCCTATTCCCTACCTCGGCTCAATAAAGGCGATAACAAATCCGAAAATCAAAATCACTGCGCCCGAAGGTCATCCTTTGAACAAACTCAAACCCATAGCCGACCCCACATGGGCGGTCTGGATGAAAGGCAGTTTCGTCTATCCACAGTTTCAAGTTGTGAATTAGGAACTTTCCGCCGGAGTTTTCTGAAAGATTTTCAGAGTCACGTAGTAGCTCACATATTCAATAATCACCTTGCGGGTTTTTCGGTCAATTTCGAGCCATTGCTCACTTGAAAGCGCTGGGTTGTCTGCAAGTTTGCCAAACTGTCCCGATTTTATGATTTAACGACCTTCCTCACTGTCAACAACCGCCATAAGAACATTGAATTTCATCCTCGCTGAGCTTTATTGCCGCAACTCCCTTTTGCACCTCATCAATTAAAAGTTCCCGCCTGTCTTTAAGTTTGCCTATTACCCCGAAAATAAAACTCCAGAACCTCACGGGTTTGAAGAAGGCGGTCAAGATTGGTGGAATAGAGGTATTTACTGTCAATTTTTTTAAAGGCTCTAAACCTTTGCAACCCTGATTAAACGCCATCTCAACTCTATTTATGGCTAAAGAGTGAGTGCGCGAGTGGATAAAATCACCGAATTTGCGGGAACAATTTTCGCTGATGATTTTCCAAACCGAGAGAACTTATCATTCTATCGGTACTATCAATATAATCATTTTGTAATCGCCCCAAGTCTTTTGAGGTAATCCATTTTACATCACCTTCCCAGTATTCTTTGACTGATGTTTTAGGCGCCGCCATTTACAATTTTTGCTACCTCCCCCAACTCCACCATTTGCCAGTTTTTATTTGTAGTCATTGGAGGGTTGTGGGAAAGTATTTGAGGAAAATGTTAATCAACTGCGGGGAAAATGTCTTTGGTTTTGATTATGTTTGCCAATTCAAGAGTTTTGTGCCTATCCTCGTCTCTGGAAACAACAATTCCAGCGTAAGAAGGGTCAATGCGTTGAGACTTGCTGACAACATTCGAGCCTTCAATTAAATTCTTTACTTTGCCTACATTAGCCCGTGCAAATCTACCGTTCCCGCTAAGGGTCAAACTGTTCTTCTTGATTATGAACTGCCTAATCGCTTCTATTTGTTTGTCTGGTGAAGTGATTTTAGGATTGTGCTCCATCCAATTTACAGAGAGATAATTTTCTCGTGGACGAAATTCAAATGCAGACTCTTGTGGCACACCATTATCAACCTTCGAGGGTCTGCAATACCTAAGAACATGGTTGGCGTCGGGAATTTCAGGCAATTATTTTCTCCATTTGTGAACATCTAGACCCCGCAGTGCAATGATGACATCGTCCTTCGTTCCTCTGCCGTTGTGTCGCGACTTATTGCTCGGAATTACTGAAGGACCAATTAAAGCATAAGAAAAATTGCCATCATTCAAAGGTTCCACCAAAAGATGTTTGTTGTCAGCAATCCTCCACCCGACAGACAAAGTGCCTTCAGAAAAAAGACCGAGACCGGGTTCTCCCAAATATTGAAAACCAGCAATAAAAGATAAAAATCCTTGTGCGGATTTTAAAGAAAGAGGTTTTTGGTCTTCTTCTTCGGAAACATCGTAATTATGCAAAAAAAGCAATCTTTCTGCATTTTTTGAATAACCAAGCGAATTTAGGGCTTGAACAATTATTCCGATTTCCGACTCGGTGGCAAATCTTTGTAAAATGGCTTTGTACGTTTCATCAAATGTTTCTACGCTTTCGGATGTATACACATTCTTGCCTTCTGACTCCCCAACTCCAGCCGTATTTTCAGGTTCACTTGCAATACTCGGAACGAAAGAACCACTTGGGGAATCTGCTGTGGAAAGGTGTCCCCTAGAGTCTTTTTTTTCAATATGCCTCAGATTCATACAGGCCCTATTCAATATCGCTTCTTCCTGAATTGATGCCGGGGAGGTACTCATTTCAAATCTCCAATGAAGTAACTATCCAAGTGTTTTTTTAAAGTTGCCTGATTTTTCTTAATTTTGCCAAGAACTGAACGGATTGATTTCACTTTATTTTCCGCGTTTTTAATATCCGTATGGAAATTGCAACCCACACTAATCCTGCCAACAGGCAAATTCTTAGTGTCAAGAAAAAAGGTGCAATCAGAACCAACTTGAAATCCTAAATTTCTTGGGAAGATTTTATTTTGCCATTTACCCTCTTTCAAAAAACGCCTTTTAAACCAAGTGAAAACAACCTCTTGGTTTTTGAATTCAAAAAAGATGTGCCAATTGATTCCTATTGCATGATAAGGAACATGAAGAAGAACCTCAACAAATTTTTTGGTGCAATTCTGAATCAAATAAGAATCTTTGAAATCACCTTCAACCCTTTCTTTAATTGTACATCTCTCAGGGTTAACATCCCACTGAACGCCGTTTTTGAAAGAGACAATGGAATTGACGGGCGTGGTCAAACTAGGTTGGTTATCAGCTATCTCCCAATCACTGCCCACTATGTCATGATTTTTCAAAAAATCAGGATTCACTATGGTGGGGTTGTGGTCTTTCGCAAGTATCACAACCGAGACACTACTCAACTTAATTTTAAATGGGATTTCAGGCATCTGAAAGACCTCCACTCAGGTGGTCTTGCTCCTAGAAGTCATATACTGAGACGCAACTTTATACAACGGGTGGGGCTTATAGTCAATTAGGCAACAAATCTCAACTTACGATTTTTTTGACATCCTCCATCAGTTTGGCGGTTTCAGAGTCAATCTTTTTCATTTCTTTGTATATTGCTTTCGGAGAAAGCAACGGGGCGGCTTCCGAGGCGAAAGGATTTCTGACCGACAAATCAAATGTTTCGGTGTCAACATCCTCAATCTTGACCGCCCATTCCAATCGTATAGTTTTACCGCTTGAAAAGAGCGGACTGCAATGCCCCTTCCCGGTGAGACAAGAGCAGAAATAGAGCAAATCGCGGAGAAAGCGGAAACACCGCGTTCGGGGCTTATTCCGGCTTTGTGGGCGGTTCAGAAACGGCTCGGCTGGCTCAGCGAAGAGTCAATGGTTGAAGTCGCGGAAATTCTGGACATCACACCTTCAAGCGTCCAGAATGTTGCCACCTTTTACACAATGTTTTTCACAAAACCGATAGGCAAGCACATCGTCTGGGTGTGCAGAACGCTCTCATGCGCTCTTAAAGGAGCGGAGGAAGTGGAGAGTTACATCTACGAAAAACTCGGAATTTCATCGGGTGAAACCACACAGGATGGCAAAATAACCGTTATGGAGGCAGAATGCCTCGCGGCTTGCGGCTCGGCTCCGGTGATGCTTGTTGACAATACTCTGCATGAAAATCTGACACACGAATCGGTTGACAAAATTCTGGACGACTTGAGAAGCAAATAGGCTCAAACAATGTCAAACAAAACCCTCAGAAAAGACGCGATGAAGATTCTGGACGCCGCAATTGAGGCGGTCAATCCCGAACGGTGCGTGCTTGAGCATGTGTCGATCAAAGGAAACTCTCTCAAAGTGGACGGAAAAATCTACGACCTTTCGTCATATGGCAAAATCTTTGTGGTTTCGTTCGGCAAAGCCGCGGCGGCGATGGCGGCGGCGGCGGAAAAACTTCTCGGCGACCGCATCACGGACGGAATTGTTGTTTCAAACTCCGTGCCGCGCGAAAAGTTCTCACGCTTGAAGTTTACGCTTTCAAGCCATCCCGTTCCCGATGAAAAAAGTTTCCGTGCCGCACGCGAAATAATGACTTTGCTTGAAAAAACCGGAGAAAAAGATTTGGTGCTTTTCCTCATATCGGGCGGCGGCAGTTCAATGCTGGCGATGCCGCGCGAAGGGCTGTCGCTTGAAGACAAGCAGAAGGTTACCGAGCAACTGCTGATTTCCGGCGTGGACACATACGGGCTCAACACCGTAAGAAAAAAACTGTCCAGCATAAAAGGCGGAGGGCTTTTGAAACAGGCGCTTCCATCCGAGGTTTTGACGCTTATTCTTTCTGATGTCGCGGGAGACAACCTTGAGATGATATCGTCCGGTCCCACCGTTGAGGACACCACCACCTTCAAGGAGGCGTGGCGTGTTGTTGAAGCGCTGGGCGTTGAGCATCAGATTCCGCCTAAGGTTGTGGTTCATCTTGAACGCGGTCTTAAAGACGAAAAATCAGCGCGGGAAAGCATTCCCAAAACCGCGCGCGTTCGCACGGTTATTGTGGGAAACAACGCCAAATGCGTGAGAGCGGCGGAGAAAAGAGCGCGTGAACTCGGCTACTCAACAATCGGGCTGTCGTCTCAGGTGAAGGGCGAAGCGAAAGAGGTTGCCAAATGCGTGGCGGCGGTCGCGCTTGACATTGAGCGTTTCGGCAAGCCCGTCAAAATGCCAGCTTGCGTAATCTTCGGCGGTGAAACAACCGTGAATGTGAGGCAGAAAGGCAAAGGCGGCAGAAACACCGAAACCGCGCTGTCGTTCTGCATGGAGATTATCGGACATGAGAATATAGTGGGGCTTTTCGCCGGAACAGACGGAATTGACGGACCTACTGACGCTGCGGGCGCGATATGCGACGGCTCTTCGCGTCTGCTCGCCAGAAAACGGGGAATCAGCGCACGCGATTACCTTATGGCGAATGACTCCTACACATTTTTTGACTCTCTCGGAGACTTAATCAAAACGGGACCCACGGGAACAAACGTTATGGACATCGGGATTGTTCTCGCCGGACCGCCGGGGAAAGCATGAGCGCTCAAACAGACCTTGACGCTCTGGTGGACGGCGCCGGGAAGGAGCGCGTGGAAGCCGCCATGAAAATCGCCCGCAGGGAGTGGGGCAAAATCGGTTCAAGTCTCCGAATGTGCGGTGAGACGGGAGATTTTGACCGGAACGAATTCATGATAGGCGTGATAGACGAGGATGTGATAATTAAAAGCCCGCTTTCGTGCGCGACAAAATCCGTTGACGTAAACAGCCCCACTTACTACCCGATGTATTTCGTGAAAAACCTGATTGAGATGGACGAACTTATGCCCGAGCGCGGCTACCGTACTCCGCAGGCTCTTTACTGCCACATTGAACTTGCGGCAAAAGCCGCCGAAGCGCTGGGCTTGACCGGCACAATAGCAATGGGTTTTGCATGCGGCTACGCGGTCGCACGCACGGGTTGGACGGCGGAAAAAGGACTGCGCAGGAAGCGGCAGTTCTTCCTTGAAACTTTCTTTGAAGGATGGGAGAAAAATCACGACTGGAACCCGGAATGGGACTCGGTTGGCAACCGGTTGAAAAAAATCTTTGACAAGTTCTGTCAGTGGCAGAAAGACGGTGAACTCCACGAAAGGGAAACCGCCGAGGACAGAAAGATAAAACCCTTGCTTGTGTGAGCGCGGGCTTATTCGTAATATTCGTAGTTGTCGTAAGAGGGTTCGGCAAATCCCGGAACGCCTTTCCCTTCAAGAAACGTCAGCCTGGCGGTGCCGAGGGGCCCGTTTCTCTGTTTTCCGATTATGATTTCCGCCTCGCCGGTTTTCTTGTCTTCATTACTTTCATAGAAATCAGGGCGGTTTATGAATATGACCACATCGGCGTCCTGCTCTATCGCGCCGCTTTCGCGCAAATCTGAGAGTTGCGGACGGTGGTCGGAGCGGGCTTCGGTCTGACGGCTTAACTGCGAAACCGCGATTACGGGCACATTGAGTTCCTTGGCGAGCGCTTTTAGCGAGGACGAAATCTGTGCAATTTCCCTTTCCCGGCTTTCCGCCCTGCCGTCTCCGCGCATAAGTTGCAGATAGTCAACAACGACAAGGTCAAGCCCCTTGTCTTTTTTGAGCCGTCTGCATTTGGCTCTGATTTCAAGAGCCGTTTGCCCGGCGGTGTCGTCTATGAAAATTCCCGATTGCCCGAATCTGGTAAACGCGTTGGTGATCATGTCGTCGTCGGATTTTTTAATGTGTCCGCCCCGCAAGTCCGAAAAACTGACTTGAGACATCATTGAAATTATTCTGAGCACAAGCTGGGTTTCTGTCATTTCGAGCGAAAACACGGCAATTTTTTTGCCGAGGTGAACTCCCGCATTTTCGGCTATGTTGAGGCACAAAGAGGTTTTTCCAAGACTTGGGCGCGCCGCGACCACAATCAAATCCGCAGGTTGCAGCCCCGAAGTCAGTTCGTCTATTTTCTTAAATCCGGTTGACAGACCCGTAATAACGGCCTTCTTTTTCTGCGCTTCTTCAACGTGCTTCATTGTTTGTGCGGCAAGTTCGTGCGGAGGAGTGAAAGCGGCTTTCACCCTGTTTTCGGCAATGCGCATTATTTCACTCTCGGCGATGTCAAGAAGTTCGTCCGGGGTTACACCGTTGCCGCCGCGCCGCACAATTTCGCCGCCCGTTTTGATAATCTGACGGAGCAAAGAGGTGTCTTTTACGTTTTTCGCGTAGTAGGCGACATTGGAAGTGGTGGGAACCACATCGGCGAGCAAGGTCAGATACGCGCTTCCTCCCACTTCGTTCAAATTCCCGTTTGAAGATTTCAGGTGTTCCGAAACGGTCAGAACATCAAGGGGCTTGCCCTCTTTGTCCAGTTCAATCATCATTTCAAGGATTTTTTTGTTGGACTTTGTGTAGAAATCTTCGGGGGTTACGATTTCAAGAACCTCGTTTATGCACGAGTTTTCAAGCATAATTGCGCCGAGAACGGCTCTTTCGGAATCCTCACTTGTAGGAACGCCGGCATTTACGGACATCTCACCCCTCCGGCGAAAAAAGTATTACGATTGGCGGGAATTGTCAAAAAACCGCTTTCAGCGCGAAAGGGTTTTTATGAGTTCGGAGTGCCCGGGAAACTGTTCGGACAGTTTTTCGGGGTCGCCCAATTCAAAGTCGTCTTCGGCGTAGGCGGGCGAAACGGTTGTTCCCATAAGCGCGTATTCACCGCCGTCAACAATTTTCATTCCCTGCCACACACCCGCCGGAACCACAACCTGCGGATGCTGACCGAACATTATGTCGTTGCCGAGAAATACCAGCCCCGGGCCTCCGGGCTTCAGGGTGAGCAATTGAACCGGGTCTCCGGCGTAAAAATGGTAAACCTCGTCCGAAAGCAGTCTGTGCATTACGGAAACTTCGTCTTTTTGAAGAAAATAGTAAATCGCCGAGGAAAAACTTCTGTGCCCGCCGTAACGGTCGGGCAGATGGGAGGAGGCAATGGTTTCGGGGCTTACATAGGTTTGCCTGTAAAAGCCTCCTTCCTTCTCAAGAGGCTTCAGTCCGAGTTTTTTTATGATGTTTGCCGGTTTCAACTCTATGGATTGGCACCCCGCTCCTGATTTACACGGCGGCTCCCGCCTGTTATGATAGCAGAAAATGCCAAATTCTGAAAAGACCGAAAACCCTAAAGAGGGAAATGCGCCCGAAAACGACCTCGCCGCGTCCATAATGATGGCGTTCAACCTCGGAGTTTCCGCCAACCAACAGGCAAAGGGAACAAAAAGCATAGCACAGGTTCTTGCCGAGATGGGAGAACACATTTTCACGAGCATTTCAAAAGCGTATGGCGACAAGGTTGACCAGCAGCAGATAATCGCCAACACTGAATACCTTTTGCAAATCGCCCTGTTGGGCTACATAGTCCCGTCAATTTGCGACTATGAGGAAAACTTCAAGGAACGGCTGCTTGCTCTTATTGAATCCCGCGCGAAAAAGCAGTCGCCCGAAAATGGGAAAGGAGGGGGTGGCAAAAGCGGGGGCAAGATAATAACCCCGTAAAGAAAAACCCTTCCCGCTCCCGCAAAAAGTGTCAGCGCAAATCACAGTATCAGGCGGGGGGCGTCCCGTAACGGGGCGGACCACCGTTCCCGCAGACAAGTCCATCTCTCACAGAGCGTTAATAATAGGGTGCCTTTCGCGGGGCGGGGCGCGCATAACCAACCTGCTTGACAGCGAAGACATAGTTTCCACAAAGAACGCGTTGAGGCTCCTTGGCGCACGGATAGAAACATCGGCGGGCGAAACCGCCGCCGTTTCCGACGGCCTTGCGCACGCCGGAAAAGCCATTGATGCGGGCAATTCGGGAACAACTGCGCGGCTTCTTGCGGGCGTGTTGAGCGCCCAACGGTTTGAATCAACCGTAACGGGGGACAAATACCTGAAACAAAGACCGATGGAGCGCGTGATAACGCCCCTCTCGCTGATGGGCGCGGACATATCCTCGCGTGGCGGAAAACTGCCGGTCTCCATAAAGGGCTCAAAATTGCGGGCGATAGAATACGAAATGCCGGTCGCGAGCGCGCAGGTAAAATCCGCGATTCTGCTCGCGGGGCTTTACGCTGACGGCGACACAAAAATCACAGAACCCAAAAAAACCAGAGACCACACGGAAATAATGCTTGGGCATTTCGGCGCCGTGGTCAGACGCGAGGGAAACACGATAACGCTGTCCGGTGGCGGAGCTCAACAGCTCACTGGCGGCGAGGTGGCGGTTCCGGCGGATATATCCTCCGCGATTTTTCCGGTCGCTGCTGCAGTCATCAACTCGGACTCGCGCGTGGTGATTGAAAATGTCGGAATCAATCCGGCGCGGGCGGGCGGTCTTGAAATTCTGCAAAAAATGGGGGCGGACGTGCGGATTTCAAACCGCAGAAAATCCGGCGGCGAAGATGTGGCGGACATAGAGGCCCAAGGCGGACGCGCTCTGAAAGGGATTGAGATCAATGGAGATTTGATACCGCGCGCGATAGACGAATTGCCCGCGATTGCGGTGGTCGCGTGTTTTGCGCAAGGGGTTACAAAAATATCGGATGCGGCAGAATTGAGGGTGAAGGAAAGCGACAGAATAAAATCAATGACCGAAGGGCTCGGAAAACTCGGCGCGCGCGTTGAGGAGACGCCGGACGGAATGCTTGTAACCGGAGGCGGTTTGACCGGAGGCGCGTGTTCAAGCGCGGGAGACCACAGGGTCGCGATGGCTCTGGGTGTCGCGGCAACGGCGGCGGATGGCGACAGCAGGATTGAGGACGCTGGATGTGTGGCGGTTTCGTTCAGGGATTTTTTTCCGTTTCTTGAGGGTTTGAGAGCGCGAAAATGAGCGGGCGCGGAAGGATTGTGATAACAATTGACGGACCCGGCGCGTCCGGCAAGGGAACGGTAGCGCGCATTGTGGCTAAAAAACTCGGTATTCGCTATATGGACACGGGTTCCATATACAGAACTTTCGCCCTGCTTGCACGTGAAAAAGGCGTGAAACCTGGAGAAAGCGAAAAAATCTCGAGACTTCTCAAAAACTGCGAAATTCTACCGGTGTGCTCCGAGGACAGTTCCTACACCGTTACACTGGGCGGCAGGAATGTGAGCGCAGACATAAGAACGCCTGAAATATCCGAAAATGCGTCAAAGTTTTCGCAGGTTAAGGAAGTGCGGGAGGTTCTCGGGCTCATACAGCGCGCGCACGGCGAAAATACAAGCATAGTAGCCGAAGGCAGAGACATGGGAACGCGTGTTTTCAAAGATGCTGATTACAAGTTTTTTCTCACCGCCGAGGAAGGCGAACGTGCGCGGCGCAGAGCCGCCGAACTTAAACAGGAGGGCGCGGGTGCGACTTTGGAACAAACCGCCGCCGAACTGTCTTCAAGAGACCGGCGGGACAGCCGGAGAAAGCACTCTCCCTTGAAACCTGCCGATGATGCTGTGATAATAGACACAACACACCTCGGTGTGGATGAGGTTGTTGAGAAAATTCTCAACTTGGTTGAAGGTTGGAAATCATTTTAAAAAATCAGGCGCGGGCGCACAGCCTACGCGCGGGAATTTGAACGTTCTCAAAACATGACCGATTTTGCCAAAAAAACCGCCGCCCCGGACAACTCACAGAGTTTTTCACAACTGCTTGACGAAAGCGGCTTTGCCGAAGAAAACACCGCCGGCAAAATCGTCAACGGAACCATAGTGCGGGTTGAGGAAGAAAACGTCTTCATAAACATAGGAATGAGGTCCGAGGGAATAGTTCCACTCAAAGAGTTTGTTGATGAAAACGGCAATTGCGAAGTCGCCGAAGGGACGTGCGTGGACGTTCTGATTAAAGGAGTGGGCCGCGGACTGCCGAAAATTTCAAAAGCGGATGCGGACTCTATGAAACATTTTGAGGACTTGAAACAGACGTTTTCAAACGAGCAGCCTGTTAAGGTTAAGGCGGCGAAAAGGATAAAAGGCGGCGTTGAATGTGTGATTGAAGGCACGGGCGCAAAGGCGTTTCTTCCATCCTCGCAGGTGCTGATAGGAAAAAACCGTCAGGGCGCGGACAAGGTTATGAACCAGAGTTTTGACGCGCTCATAATTGAGATGGAAGGCAGAAGGATTGTTCTTTCCAGAAAAAAACTGCTTGAAAGGGAAAGAGCGGAAAAGATGGCGGAGTTCGTAAAACAGATAGATGTGGGGATGCTGGTAAAAGGGGTTGTTTCCAACATCATACCGCCCGGAGTTTTTGTGGATTTGACGGACGGAAGTGGAACCATTGAGGGCTTCATACCCGTAAGCGAAGTTGCGTGGAAACGCATCAAAACCCCCGGAGATGTTCTAAAACCCGGCGAGGAAATAACGGTCAAGATTATAGACATAAGACAGGATAGCGGGCGGATAGCGCTGAGTTACAAACAGACTCAGTCGACCCCGTGGGAGGATTTCGCGGAAAAAACCCCGCAAAACTCCAGAATAAAAGGGAAAATTGCCAATGTAAATGAGGCGGGCGTTTTTGTTGAGGTCGCGGAAGGAGTGGTCGGGCTTGTGCATCCGGATAACATAAGTTGGAAGGAAAAGGTTGACCCCGTGGACGAATACGGCGAAAACAAGGGCAAGGAAATTGAAGTGATGATGATGTGGTGCGATCCCGTGAGGAAAAAGATGTCTCTCGGAGTGAAGCAACTGCAAAAAGACCCGTGGAAAACGGCGGTCAGAAAACTCAAAAAAGGCGAGAACGTTCTCACTGGAAAGGTCAAAAAAGAGGTGCGCGGCGGGCTTGTTCTTGAACTTGATGACGACATTGAAGGTTTTATACGGTTTTCCGACCTTGCGGATTCGGACGGAGGGCGGGACGGTGAACACTACAAAACGGGCATGGAGATAACAGGGGTTGTGAAAAACATTGACAACAAATCCCGCACTGTAACCTTGAGCGCGGAAATGCTTGTAAGGAAAAATGAGAGGGAAATCCTCAAAGAGTTCACCAACAAACAGGGTGAGGGAAGCGGCGCGAAACTGGGCGATTTTATTTCAGACAAAATCGGCGCCGTAAAAAACGAAGAAGAGGATTAAAAAGTCCAGAGCAATGAGACTCCGCTACATAATTGCCGCGCTTATACTTGTGGGCGTGATTGTGGTGCTGGTTGAGGAAACCACGGACAAAATCGCCGTGCTCAATATCGAAGGCGTCATAACCTCTTCAGGCGCATACACCGAGGCCGTCAGAGAGATAGAAAAAAACGGCTCTTACAAGGCGGTTGTCGTGCGGATTGACTCGCCCGGCGGAAGCGTCGCGGCATCTCAGGAGATTTACGCGCTGATAAAAAGACTCGGACAAAAAATGCCCGTGGTCGCGAGTATGGGAAATGTTGCGGCATCCGGCGGCTACTACATCGCCTGCGGCGCGCCGCACATAATCTCAAACCCCGGAACAATTACCGGAAGCATAGGCGTGATAGCGACTTTCGCAAACTACGGGGAACTGTTGAGGTGGGCGAAGATAGGAGTTGATGTCGTAAAAACCGGCAAACTCAAAGACGCGGGCTCGCCTCTGCGCCCTATTGAGCCGGGCGAGAGAAAATACCTTCAGGGCTTTGTGGATACCGCGCTTGAGCAGTTCAAAAACACAGTCGTGGAAAACAGGAAAATAAGCGCGGGAAAAATGAAGGAAGTTTTGGACGGAAGGGTTGTTCTGGGTAGTGAGGCAATGGAGATAGGGCTTGTAGACGAAATGGGAACACTTTTGAGCGCGATTGAAATCGCCGCCGAAAGAGCCGGAATTTCCAAAGACTCGCCCGTGCACACCTTTCCCGTTAAGGATTTGGCGTTTTTAGACCTCATAATCCCCGGAGAATCCGCTAAACTGCTGGGAAAATACCTGTCGCCGTCTGTCTTTCACGGCACGGGGCTTTACTATCTGTCAGAACAGTTCGGGCAAGTGAAAACTCTTAATTAAACCCACGCGCTTGTGGTATTATTAAGATGGAGAAAATCCATGAAATATTTAAAACTGATTTTGACTTTGGTTTTTGTCACTTTTGGAGCAGTTGTTTATCTGAGCAACGCGTGGATGAATCAGATTACGAGCTTGAGTTTCAGCAAGATTCCCCAGCAAATCTACGTTGTCCCCGAACTGCCGTCCGTGCAGATGTGGGCGGTTGTTGGGTCTGCTTTTCTGCTGGGAATTGTTTTCACTCTTATGCATTCTTCACTTAACTGGATCTCGCTGGTAAGCAAAAACAGAAAAATTAGCAAACTTGAAAACAAAAAAACAGACAGCGAAGAACAGCAGTCCTGACCTCCTATGTCCGCAAGCGTTAGAAAAACGCCAAAACCCCCGTGGCTGAAAGCGAAAATTCCTTCGGGGGAAAACTACTCGCGCCTTAAAAATCTTGTCGGCGAAATGGGGCTCCATACGGTATGCGAGGAAGCCAAATGCCCAAACATCGGAGAGTGCTGGAGCGCGGGAACCTTAACTTTTATGATAATGGGCGATACCTGCACGAGAAGTTGCGGGTTCTGCCATGTAAAGACGGGAAAAGGCGGAGAACTTGACCGGGACGAGCCCTCAAGAGTCGCGCGCGCGATAAAAGACCTTTGCGCGCATAACTCCGTGATATCCCACATAGTCGTAACCTCCGTGAACAGGGATGACAAAAATCAGCAAAGCGCTGAAATTTTCGCGCAGACCATAAAAGAGATTCGCCTCGCGGCTCCCCAAATCAAAATAGAGTGCCTTATTCCCGACTTCAAAGGCAGTTCAAAAGCCCTGCGCGCAGTTCTGGCTGAAGGACCCGATGTGTTGAATCACAACATTGAAACCGTGCCGCGCCTTTATGCGCTTCCGCAAAAAACGCAATCGGGCAAACTGCGCTCGGTGCGCCCGCAGGCGGTTTACGAACGCTCTCTCACGCTTCTTGAAACCTCCACGCGTGAGGGCGGAAACGGAATGCTTACAAAGTCCGGCATAATGGTCGGACTCGGAGAAACCTTTGAGGAAATAACCTCCACGCTAAAAGACCTGCATTCGGTTGGTTGCGACATTGTTACCATCGGGCAGTATCTGCAACCCACTCACGACCATATTCCCGTTTCACGCTTTTACCACCCCGTTGAGTTTGAGTCTCTGAAAAACTACGGGGAAAAAATTGTGGGCATTCCGCACATTGAGGCGGGCCCGCTTGTGAGAAGCTCATATCACGCGGAGAAGCAGTTGCTTAAACTTGAAGCCGGCGGCAAGCCAGAGGCGGAAACGCGCGAGGGCTGCTCCTGAGCGTTCAAAAATTGAAATATCTAATTCTTCAGGGAGACGGAATGCCAGACATGCCTCTTGATGAGATTGGAGGCAAAACCCCGCTTGAAGCCGCAAACACGCCAAACCTTGACTTTATAGCGCAAAACGCAGGAATGTTCGGAGAGACAAACCACATACCACCCTCTCTGCCGCCCGGAAGCGACGTGGGAAACCTGAGTGTTCTCGGATACGACCCGACCGTCCATTTCACGGGCAGGTCTCCGCTGGAAGCGGCGGGAATGGGAATCTCTCTTAAAAAAACCGACCTGACGTGCCGATGCAATCTCGTAACCCTTCGCGGCAAAGGCGGCAAAGCCGTAATGGAGGATTACAGCGCGGGGCATATTCCAACCGAACAGTCACGGAAAATAATCAAGGACATCGCGCGCGCGCTTGACTCTGACGGCATAAAGTTTCTTCCGGGTGTCAGTTACAGGCATCTGCTCATTATTGACAACGGCAAAAGCGCGGTCTCGTCCACGCCGCCTCATGACATTCTCGGCAAAGAGGTGGCGGACTTTCTTCCAAAAGGCGCTGACGCCGCGGCGCTTGTTGAACTTATGCGCGCCGCGAAAGACGTGCTGAAAGACCACCCGGTCAACAGGGAAAGGGAGAAAAACGGCGAATCGCCCGCGACCGATATATGGCTGTGGGGCGAGGGAACCGCGCCTGCGCTACCGTCTTTTGAAAAGACTTACGGGGTGAGCGGAGCGGTCATATCGGCGGTTGATCTGGTGAAGGGAATAGGGAAATGCGCGGCAATGGAAGTTATAGAAGTGCCGGGAGCGACCGGTTATCTGGACACAAATTACGAAGGCAAGGTCCAATACGCGATAAAATCGCTTGAAACAAACGACCTTGTGATGATTCACATAGAGGCAACCGATGAAACGGGGCACACGGGCAAAACAGAGTTGAAAGTGCGTGCGGTTGAGGATTTTGACTTGCGCGTTGTGGGTCCCGCACTCAAAGCAATGGAGAGGTTTGGAGATTTTAAAGTGCTTGTAACATCAGACCACCCGACACCCATATCGCTTAGAACTCACTCACGGGACCCCGTGCCCTTCGCCCTTTATGACCCGAAAAACAAACTGTCCAATCCTGAGCGCGTCTATTCGGAAAAATGCGCGGCTGAAACCGGAAACTTTTTTGAAAATGGCTGGAAACTTATCGGCTCATTTATTGAGCGTTGAACCCGAGCGGAACTGTCAGCGTGAAAATACCTTTGGACATTTTGTAAGGTTTTCACAGCCTTTTTTTGTTACAAAAACAACATCCTCAATGCGTATGCCCCCAACCCCTTCGTAATAAAGCCCCGGCTCAACCGTAACCACATTGCCTTTGCTCAGAACCCCGCCCGAGGGACCGATGCCCGGTGGCTCGTGAAGCCCCATTCCCAGACCGTGCCCGGTTGAATGTATAAAACCGCGCGGATTTTCCCCGCGCTCAGTCACAAAACCCTCGGAATCAAAGAAACTCAAAACCGCGTTGTGAATATCGGCGCATTTTACGCCGTGTTTTATCATACCAATTGCTATCTTCTGTCCTTTCAAAACGGTTTTATACATCCGAGCAAGTTCAGGCGAGGGACTGCCCTTTATCACCGTCCTGGTCATATCCCCGTAATATCCGTGCGCGGACTTCGGAAAAATGTCAATAACGACCGGATGGTTAGCGAAAACCGGGCCCTCGCCGGAGTGGTGGGGCATGGCGGAATGTTCGCCGCAGGCGACTATTGTTCCCGAAGCGCCGTAGCCCTTGCCCGCAAGCTCGGTGTGTATGGAAAGCCGTATACGCTCCGAGGTAAGCGGCTTGCCGTGTAGAAAAAGAACTCCGTTTTTACGGGGTTCAGAGGTGGAAATCATATCAATCGCGGTTTTCAGCGCCGAAGCGGTGTCTTTCAGCGCGGCGCGGATAAGTGAAACTTCGTGCTGGGTTTTCCTCATTCTTTCCTCAAACAGCATGCCTCCATCGCAACACGAAACCTTTACGCGGTTTTTTTTGAGGGATTCGGCAAACGCCAGGGGGAAGGTTCTCTGGACCTCCACGCGTGAAATCCCTTTTTCCCGCAATACAAGAGCGGCAACATCGGCAAGTGAGCGTTTCTTTGCCCCTCTCAGTTGCGATGTGTAGGAGGAAAGCGGCAACACGGCGGAAACTGCCGCGTCCTTTCTGCCGCGCGCAAGTTCCAGATCGCTCAAGACCAGAAAACTGCGGTTTTTGTGCCTGATAAAAACAACCGGGTCGGGAACGAAAAACCCCCCAATCGCGTAAAGAAGGTCGGGATTGTTCTCGCTTGAATCAATTATCAAAAATGCTTTTTCGCTTTTCATTTCAGAAAATATACTGTGTGTCCGCAGTTTTGGCGATTGTTTTACGGCACTCTCTGATGTATAATCCTGATGTCCGCGCAGGGTGGACGGGAGGTTTGAATTGCTATGTTCGGGGTAACAAAACAGGCTGCTGAAGAGATTAAAAAGTTGCTTTCAGCCGAAAATATGCCGGATGGTTTCCTCAGGGTGCGGGTTGTGCCGGGCGGATGCTCGGGATTTTCCTACGAAATGGGGTTTGATGACGAACTTGAAAACTCCGACAAGGTATTTGAGGAAGAAGGCGTTAAGGTAGTTGTTGACGGCATCAGTTTCCAATACCTTGAAGGCTCCAGTCTTGAATATCAGGGGGGACTGAACGGAACCGGATTTTCAATAAGCAATCCAAATTCAAAGGGGTCGTGCGGTTGTGGCCAATCCTTCAACGTCTGACAGCAAAACAAAAAAAACCTCCGAAGATTTTGATTCCGAAGCCCGCCTCAAGATTGTAAGTGAGGAGAAAAAGGGCGGTTCAAGCCTTTCCAAAGCGGTTCAAGCGCATGAAGAGGCAAAGTCGCAGAATAGAATCAAAGCCGGCTCTCTCATAGACCTTATCTATTCGGAGTTTACCCCCTGGAATGAACTGGAGGGGTTTTCAAAGTACATTAAATCGCCCACCGGAAAAAAGATGAAAATAGAGGACGACCCGACAATTATCGCGGGAGTGGGAATCCTCAAAAAGAACGGCAAAAAGGTCGCAATCATCGCCCAGCAGACACCTTCAAATGAGGAAGAGCGCACGACGATGAACTACGGAATGGTCAAAGCGGACGGATACGCGATTTCAATCAATATGATGGAATACGCGGAAAAAAACGGAATTATTCTCAACACCTTCATAGACACGGTCGGCGGAGACCCTTACGAGTATTCGGCGGAAAAACTGCAGTCGTGGCTCATTTCAGAGTGTCAGGCGAAGATGCTTTCGCTGGCAACGCGCTCGATTTCAACAATTATAGGGCTCGGCGGAAGCGGCGGCGCGATTGCCCTTCAACTCGCCCATTGCAGGCTTATGCTTTCAAGAGCGGAGTTCTCTGTTATCACGCCCGAAGGGTGCTCGGCGATTCTGTTCAGAAGTTCGGATAAGGTTGCGGAAGCCCTTGAAGTTCTTCAGCCCACCGCGAATCACATGCTGAAATACAAAATTATTGACGACATAATCAAAGAACCCAAAGTCGGCGGCAAGAACTACACCGACGAAGTGGTGAAAAACATTGAAAACCGACTTGCGAAAGCAATTAAGAATATGGAGAAAAAAGACGTTGAAGAACTGAAAAACAACCTCAGAGACAGCATAAACATGTGTGGACGCATGGAGAAAAAATCCGGTTTTTACAACGTCATCACCAGAAAAATCAAGTCATTGCTACCCTCACGGCTTTCTTCTCCGAAAACTCCGGAAGTTTCGGCTATTCAGCTTGCCATTTACGGGGCGGAGCCGTTTTTCTGCAACGATGAAAAGGACGCGGAAGGAAACATAGTCCGTGCCGGATGCCACAACCGTTACGCCCGGGAAGAGGTTGAGGAAAACCTGTTCTCGTGCCCTTACTGCAACAAACCTGAATCTCTCGGCTCGGATGATTACATCAAATTTCTGTTTGATGAGGAAACCTTCCGTGAAATAAGCCCGGATTTGACCATTGAAGACATATCTCACGACTTCAAAATAGCGGACTACTCAAAAACGAGAAAGAAAATGGCGGAAAAAACCAACTCAAAAGATTCGCTTATTGTGGGTTTCGGCGCGATATTCGGCCGTCCGGTCGGGGTCGCGATTTGTGATTTCCGTTTCATGGGCGGTTCAATGAGCGCGGTTTTCGGCGAAAAAATGCGCGTAATTGTTGACTACTGCATACAGAACAACCTTGACCTTGTCTCCATAACAACAAGTGGAGGCGCAAGAATGCAGGAGGGAACGGTCGCGCTTTACCAGATGGCGAAAACAATCTCCGCGATTCTGAAACTCAAAGAGTCCGGGCTTTCATACATATCGGTTCTCGCCCACCCGACAACGGGCGGTGCGCTTGCCAGCTACGCGGTTCAGGGAGACTTCATAATCGCCGAACAAAAATCCATAATAGCATTTGCCGGAGACAGGGTTGTGAAATTGACCAGCGGAGGCAGAGGCGTAAACCCCGAAACCATGACTCCGGATTTTTACTTGAAAAACGGCGGAATACACGCCTCAGTGCAAAGATCGCAACTCAAGCCGCTTCTCGCGGGCACGCTCAGTTTGAGAAACAAAACCGGTTATCCGGCTATTGAAGATTTGCCGTTACCCGCAGAGTCGTCCGCCGAACGGTAGGAGCCGTCCAGAGTCTTCACCTTTCCAATTTCTTCCGGGTCGTCAATGATGTTCCCCTTCATGCACTGGTAAAGAAAGTTCGCGTTGTCTCTCGGGGCATCACTTTTTAGATGCGGCTTGAAAAAGACCTCTTTTGTGTGAACAAGCCCCGCTCTGTTGTAGGAGGCGAGTTCATACTCCATTCCCATTCTTAAAGCATCGCACGGGCACGCTTCAACACAGAAACCGCAGAAAACGCAACGCATAAAATCTATGTTGTAAACGGACGGTCTGCGCTCAATGCCGTAGTCCCCCGCCGGCTCGCTGACTATTGAAATCGCCTGTGTTGGGCAAGCCACTTCGCACAGTTTGCAGGCAACACACCGGATTTCCCCGTCGTCATCCGCGGGCATCTCGTGAAGTCCGCGGTAGTTCGGCGGGAGCTCCTTTATCTCATCGGGATAACTGACCGTTATTTTTGAACGGAAAATGCTTTTTAAGGTTATAAGAAGCCCGGTAAGGATTTGCGGAAACTGCAGACGCTCAAAAAAACTGAACTCAGGCTGTCGGACAACTTTTACTTTTATAGCCATCACTCAATGCAAACTATATCACACACGCCCTCACACAGTCGGGTTCAAGACAAAAAAAAGGGAATATCCGCACGAAGCGAATCTTCCCTTTTTTTATATAGCTCTCCCCGAAGGGAAAAACTTTCTTTTTTCGCTGACTTAGACGCCGCCTGTAAGCGGTTTCCAAGCACCTGAAAGAAGCATCATTCCCGGAATCAACAGAGTTAAAAACGCTTCAATAATGAAGACATACCCTATTGTGGTTCCGATGTTTTTGCCCTGAGCAAAGGCGAAGAAACAAAGCAGAGTAAGAAAAGCCCAAGCAAGACAAAAAACGCCGAACATTCCAACTCCAGCGGGGTCCATGCTCGCGGGGAACACTTTGAGTGCGTACCACACGAAAGCTATGGTCGCAAACAGACAGTACCAACCAAGTCCCTTGGCGTCATGCCCGTGAACGAACACCGCATATACCAACAGGTATATAAGAGCGAAAACCGAAACCAGCGCCGTAGCCGCAGTCACACCTGCCGCATGCAATTTCCAAGCCGCTATCGCTATAAGGACGGCGACACCGAGGTTCAGAACCCCGACTTCTTTCGCCCCTGTCTTTCCGAGCAGGGTCATTCCGTTTGCAAAGAAAACAAACCCCACTAACAGGAGAACGTAACCTAACAGTCCTTCAACTACCATTTCTCCTTACCTCCTTAAGTAAGTTATGTGTTCTTCTAACAGAAAAAGCGGGTTTAAGTCAACAGTTTAATTTTTTTGAGGTTTTGAGAGATAGAAACTTGTCAGCATCCGATTTCGCGTGCGATGACAAGACGCTGAATTTCAGAAGTCCCTTCGGTTATGGACGACAGGCGCGCGTCACGGAAGAAACGCTCCGCCTTGTATTCCACGCTGTATCCGTATCCGCCGAGCACTTGAATGGCTTCGCTTGAAACCCATTGGACTACTTCCGCGGAATACAGTTTTGCCATTGACGCCTCTTTGAGCGCGGGTTTTTCATTGCTATAAAGCCACGCGGCTTTATAGACCAGATTGCGCGCCGCCTCTATTTTGACCGCCATTGTGGCGAGTTTGGAGCTTATTTCCTGATGCTTGGATATGGGCTTGCCAAAGGTTTCCCTCTCTTTGGAATACTGCAGGGCGTATTCAAAAGCCGCCTGCGCAAGGCCCACAGACTTTGCCGCATGGGTTATGCGCGCGCCGAGCAGAGTTTCCATCGCGGAGCCGAATCCACCCTCTCCCACAAGAAGGTTTTCCTCGGGAATTTCGCAGTTTTTAAAAATAAGTTCCGCCGTGTCGGCGGCGCGGTGCCCGAGTTTGTGTATTTTGTTGCTGACGCTGAAGCCCGGAGAGTCCTTTTCAACAACAAATATGCTTATCCCATCTCCCTTCTTTGTTTTATCCGTATAGGCGGCAACAACGGAAAAATCCGCCATGCTGCCGTTTGTTATCCATGTTTTGGCACCGTTGAGGATGTATTTACCCCCCTCTTTGACCGCCTGAGACCTGATGCTCCGCGCATCCGAACCGGCTCCGGGCTCGGTGAGCCCAAGTGCGCCTATTTTTTCGCCCTTCAGCCCCGGAACCAGATATTTCTGTTTCTGTTCTTCGGTTCCGAACTTGTAAATCGGAAAGCAGGCGAGTCCTATGTGCGCGTTCACAGACATCGCCGCCGCAGACCACACCTTCCCCATCTCTTCGGCAAAAACGCAGTCGGTTACCTTGTCCATGCCAACCCCGCCGTATTCCTCGGGAAACATAATCCCGAGAAATCCCATCTCGCCGAGCATTGGAAATATCTGTTCGGGGAACTTCTCCTCTTTTTCGTGCTCTTCAACCAGCGGTTCTATCTCGTTTGCGCAGAAATCCGCCAGAGTTTCCTGAAAAAGCTTCTGTTCATCGCTGAGCTCAAAATCAAGCGCCATTTTCAACTCCTTTTTACAGTGCGCGGCCGGAACGGCTCTCCCTCAAGTTGTGAAAAAACCGCCGGAGCGTCTCCGAACACTGCTCTTCCAGAACCCCTCCCCTGTATCCAACCGTATGATTTGCCACGCCGCCCGTTCCGATTCCGTAGTTACTTTCAAGCGCGCCGCCCTGCGGGTCATACGCACCGAAAACCACCGTATCAACGCGTGAATTAACGACGACGCCCATGCACATTATACACGGCTCAAGCGTAACATACAGAACGCAACCCTCCAGCCGCCAGTCGCCAGTTTTCTCCGCCGCGCGCCTTATGGCAAGCAGTTCGGCGTGTGCGGTAGGGTCGCCAAGCAACTCTCTTTCATTGCCCGCCGAAGCGACAACACCGCCCCCGGAGTCCACTACAACCGCCCCCACGGGCACCTCGCCCCTGTCTGCGGCGGACTCCGCCTCACGGAGCGCAAGCCGCATAAAACTTCTGTCTGTGAAAGTCCCCCGAGGATTACTTTCTCGCGCTGAACTTGAGACCCGCTTCATTTCTGTCCCAGGTCTTGTCGGTTATCTCCTTTATTTCGGCAACCTTGACCTTCTGGGTCGCGGTTACGGGGAAACCGTCCTCGTAGACCTCTATAAATCTCGGAACCATTGCGACCATAACCCTTTCCGCCATCCATTTGCAGAAATCAACCGGGTCAAAGGTCTCGCCCTTTTTCAAAGTCAGGCACAGTTTAATCTCGTCATCGGAAACGTTGGGAAGCCGCAAACCGACAGCAATCGCCTCCTGGATCGCCGCATACTGCATCGCTTCGTCCGCAACGGCGACCGGGTCAACATTCTCGCCCGACACCCTGATTCTGCTGTATCTGCCGGCGAAGTAGTATCTGCCGTCAATGCCCATGGCAAAAAGGTCGTCCGAATTGAAAAACCCTTCGTCATCAAACGCCTCTATTGTGCGCCTCTCGTCTTTGAAGTATTCGTTCAAAGTGGTGTGGCCGACAAGCGGTTTGATGAAAAGCAGCCCCTTCGCCTCGTCCGGCGGAGTGATGTCGTCAGACGGATCCCAGAAGTATTTGACAGACTCGTCCGAGTTGTCCGGATTTCTGAGTTCAACGTGGTAGCCCTCCATCGGAAAACCGGAAGAACCGGGGCGGTGGTCTTCGGGGTCTTTCCAGAGAACCATTCCCATCTCGGTTGAACCGTAGCCGTCTATGACCCTGACGTTGAACCTCTGCTGAAACTGGTCAAGATCGCGCGGAGCCGGAGAGCCGAGCATAATTCTTACCTTGTGTTTGGCGTCCCATTCGCTTTGCGGGGCGGACCAGAGATATTCGGCGACCGCGCCCAGCATGTTGACCGAAGTCGCGCCGCAACCCGCGGCCCATTTCCAGAAATTGGAAGCAGAAAAACGCGGGAAAAACACCGCGGTCGCGCCCGCGCCCATAGCGCTGAACAAACACATAACCTGAGCGTTGGCGTGACCGAGCGAAAGAATGCTCATGAGAGTATCGTCGTTGCGGACTCCCTGTTGCTGTATGTATGAGCGAACCGTCATAACAACCCCGCCGTGGTCTCTGGCGACACCTTTAGGCATTCCGGTTGTGCCAGAGGTGAACATGCACCTTTCCATGTCTTCCACCGAAACCTCGACTCCGGGGTTTTTAGTGTCCGAACCGTCAAAAACGGAAAACGGGTGAACCTTTGCTTTTCCTATCTTTGAGGGGAGTTTGTCGTCCCCTTCGGAGACAACAAAAATCGCTTGAAGATTTTCAAGACTGTCGGCGATTTCCTCAAGAAACGGAATGCTTCCGCCGTCTATCACGAGCACTTTCATTTCAGAGTAGTTGATGACATACGCGAGGCGCTCGCCTTTTTCGTCCTTGTTTATTGGAACCTGAACGGCACCCGATTTGTGCGCGGCAATGATGGAAAGAACGTATTCGGCGCAGTTAAGCATATACATGCCGACTTTGTCGCCTTTTTTGATTTTGAAATCTTTTATGAGTCCGTTGGCAACTTTGTTCGCGAGTTCATTGGCCTCTTTGTATGTGAAACTTTTAACGATGTTGCCATCTCTGTCACCGACTTTGAACATATCCTTGTCGGGAAACTCCGCGGCTCCATTTTCAAGATTTTTTGTAACCGGTTGCCACTGTGTTGTGTCGTCAAATGTGCCAAAAGGCAAATCTCCACCTCCAACATACTGTTTGTCACGTGGTTTAAATAAAAGGCGCATAGCCGAAATCCTCCTGTGGTTTTTTTGTAAAAGTTGTGAGAAACAGGCGTCTGAATCTCCAAGCCACAGCGGGAAAAATATACAATTTGAAAATCAATTTCAACAAAGCGGACGGCGCACCGTCCTTTCCATTTAAAAAACCGCGTTTATACTCCCGAAGCGGAAGGTTTTGCCCTTTCCATATCTCTGGAAGATGTTTTTCGCGGATTCATTGATTTTTGAAGTAGTTCTGCTCATCGCGGGCATCACGGGTGTGTGGGTCGGTGCGGACTCGGCGGTTGAAGGCGCTTCGCTCTTCTCACGAAAACTGGGCATAAGCCCGGTCGTGTCCGGATTGACTGTCATAGCAATCGGCACCTCTCTGCCTGAACTTTTGATATGCCTCATAGCCGCATTCAATGGCGCGGCGGACATAGCGACCGGAAACATCATAGGCAGCAACGTTTCAAACATCTGCCTTATAATGGGAATAAGTGCGGCTATTTTTCCAATCCGGACTCATCAGGGTCTCAGGGCGGAAACAATTCTGGCGTTTGTTTTTCTGGTTGTTCTTATATTCCTGTGCGGAGACGGCATGCTCGGCAGAGGGGAGGGCGGCGTGGTGTTTGTGCTTCTTGTGCCTCTTGTCATATATCTGTATGTGAGACGCGCGGGCAAAGCCAGCGCTCACGCGCCCGAAAAGTTTCAGAGCCGTGGAAACGGGTTTGTTCTGTTCATCACCGTGGCGGGGCTTGCCGCGCTCGCGTTTGGAAGCGATTTGGTTGTTAAGGGCGCGAGCGGAATCGGTTTCAGAGCCGGAGTGCCGGAAGCCGCAATCGGCGCAAGCGCGGTGGCGGTGGGCACCTCTTTGCCGGAACTCGCCGCGTCTTTTGCGGCGATTGCGCGGCGCGAATACTCAATCGCGGTTGGCAATCTGGTCGGCAGCAATCTGTTCAACATAGTAATTCTGGGGCTGACCGCTTCAATCCTGCCGCTTACCATTAGCCCCGAAATAACGGGCTTTCAACTGCCGTTCGCCATTGCCATAAGCGCGCTTGTCGTGCCGTTCATGAAAAAGAACACGGCAATCGGAAGGGAGGTGGGCATTTCCCTGCTCCTCCTCTACGGCTTTTTCCTTTACTGGATTTTCTGAAAAAACGAACGCGAAAACTATTCGTCGTAGGCCATCATTCTTCTGCTGACCAGACAACCGTTTCCGTCGTTGATACTGGTCAGATAGTAGAAAGAGAACACTCCTTGTTTGCCTTTGTTTTCCATCAGAGTTATGTCCGGGGCGAGAGGCAACGCCTCAAACTGCTGCTTTGAAAGTTCAAGCGACCACGCTTCGCAACTTTTTCTTTCCGAAGCGAAAGTCTCGCTGATTTGCATGTCGCACTTGACATTTTTTCTGCTCAAATCAGACCTTGTGGCAACAATGCTCAAGTGAGCAAGCCCCACATCGCTGTAGTTTCTGAAAGCTGTTGAAAGGAAAGGCCTTTTGTCAACGCTTCTTTTGCCGCCGGGAGCCACAAAATCGTGGCTTACATGGGGTTGGTCTTTCAAAAAAATGGCGGTGTTTTCCCGAATTTTTTCTTTGCAGGTACGTATTCCGCTCGCTTCAGCGCTGTCGGCCGGCTGGACAGCCTGCGCGCCCTGAGACATAGACAAAACAATAAGTACAAGAAATGAAAAAAGAACTCTAATCATTGAACAAACTCCCTCAAAAAAAGTACTGATTGAGGGTCAATATAGCACAAATGAGGTTGAAAGTAAAAATTATTTTCTCGTCTTCAGACGCAGTCCCGACTTGCTTCTGTCCCATGTTTTGTCTTCAAGCAGCTTCAGAGAGCCCAGATTAATTTTCTGGGTTGAAGTGAGAGGAAACTGCTCGTATATCTGAATGAATCTGGGAACCATATAGACCGGTCCGCGCTCCGCCATCCACTTGCAGAACTCAACCTCGTCAAAACTCGCTCCCGCATTCAAAACGATGTTCAGTTTGATTTCGTCATCGGAAATGTCGGGCAGACGCACTCCGAGCGCGATTGCCTGACTCACCGCCTCATGTTTGAGGGCGGTGTTCGCAACGGCGTTGGGGTCAACGTTTTCACCCGAAACCCTGATTCTGCTG
Source organism: Candidatus Mycalebacterium zealandia (assembly GCA_014075295.1). NCBI lineage: Bacteria > Pseudomonadati > Thermodesulfobacteriota > Candidatus Dadabacteria > Candidatus Nemesobacterales > Candidatus Mycalebacteriaceae > Candidatus Mycalebacterium > Candidatus Mycalebacterium zealandia. Next base: position 247,602 of record CP046180.1, on the reverse strand, counting down.
TATCTACCCTGAAAGTAGTATCTGCCGTCTGTCCCTCTGGCGAAAAGGTCGTCCGAATTGAAAAACCCTTCGTCATCAAACGCCTGCCGAGTCCTCTCCGGATCTTTGAAATACTCATTGAGCGTTGTGTCCGGTATAAGCGGGCGTATGAAAAGCAGACCCACGCATTGCGGCGGCGCAGAGTCATGCTCCACAGTGTCCCACTCATCCTGAACAACCGTGTCCGTGTCTTCAGAGTCTCGTATCTCAACATGATAGCCCTGAGTGACAAACCCCGAAGAGCCGGAGCGAAAATCCTCCGCATACTGCCAAAGCACCATTCCCATCTCGGTTGAGCCGTAGCCCTCAACAACCCGAATGCCGAACCGTTCCTCAAATTCCGTGCGGTTTTTCGGCGCGGGCCCGGCAAGAACGGTTCTGACCGAGTGTTTTCTATCGTGTTCGGACCGAGCCGAAGCCCACAGATATTCGGGAACCGAGCCCAGCATATTGGTAATGGTGGCGCCGCAATCACCCGCCCATTTCCAGAAATTGGAAGCCGAAAAACGGGGAAATATGACGCAACGCGCCCCCGCCGCTATGGAGGCAAACAGGCACATCACCTGCGCGTTCGCGTGAGCGAGCGACAGCACGGTCATAAGCGCGTCTTCGCTGCGGATTCCCTGATGCTCAATGTAGGCGCGCACGGTCAGCACAACGCCGCTGTGATTTCTGGAAACGCCTTTCGGCATTCCCGTTGTGCCGGAGGTGAACATGCACCTTTCGGCGTCCGAAACGGAAACATCAACATCGGGGTTTTCAGATGAAAAATCGTCAAAAAATGAAAACGGCAGAACCTTTGCCCGCCCGATTTTCGCGGGAAGTTTCTCTCCTCCTCCGCCCGCGACAAAAACATATTCCAGATTTTCAAGCCCGCCCTCAATCTCGCCAAGCAACGGCAAACTCTCTTCATCGGTCATAAGAACGCGTTGCCCTGAATAGTTGATTATGTAGGCGAGCCGCTCACCTTTTTCGTCCTTGTTTATTGGAACCTGAACGCCGCCCGATTTATGTATGGCGAGGATTGAAAGCACAAACTCGGCGCGGTTGAGCATATAGATTCCAACCGTTTCGCCTTTGTTGACGCCAGCCTCCTCCAAAAGAGCGTTGGAGATTGTGTTCACGGCGCCGTTTGCCGAACCGTATGTGTATTCCGAAACCGCCTTGCCGCCGGAGTCCCCGACTGTAAAAAGCGGTTTGTCGGGAAACTTCCGCGCCCCTTCCTCCAGATAGCGGAAAATCGGAATCCATTTCGCCGTGTCGTCAAAAGTGCCATGCGGTAAATTGCCGGAGCCGACATATTTTTCATCACGCGGTCTGAAAAGAAGTTTCATTTTTCACCCCTCAATAAAGTTTTTCAGAAGATCTTTTCCGTGTTCGGTCAGGATTGATTCGGGATGAAACTGAACGCCTTCAAGCCGTCCGGAACCCGAAAATTGTTTGTGCTTTATTCCCATAATCTCATCGGTGTCGGTCCACGCCGTAACTTCAAAATCTTCGGGCAAAGTGTCCGGCGCGACAATCAGCGAGTGATACCGCGTGGCGTTGAAAGGGCTCGGCAGATCTTTGAAAACTCCCGCGCCCGTGTGATGAATTTCGGAGGTCTTTCCGTGCAGAAGCCGCTCCGCGCGGACAATCTCCGCCCCGAAAGCGTGCGCGATTGCCTGATGGCCGAGGCAAACGCCGAGAATGGGCGTTTTTCCGGCGAATTTTTTAACAATTTCAACCGAAACACCCGATTTTTCAGGTGAACACGGACCCGGTGAAATCACAATCATTTCGGGGGAGAGTTTTTCAATCCCGTCCGGCAATATTTCGTCATTGCGGTGGGTGGAAACCTCTTTTCCGAGTTCCTCAAAATAATGAACAAGGTTGTAGGTAAAAGAATCGTAGTTGTCTATCATTAAGATCATTAAAGGCAAATTATACACAAAGACTCGCGCTTGAAACCTTAATCTTGTACTGTACATCTATATTTTCGCGCAAGAGCGCAGAGGGAGAAAAAAATGAAAAGTGTAAGTGTTCTTTGCATCTTGGCACTGCTGACTGTCAGTTGTGGAATGACAGCAGCCGATCATTCGCGCAGTCTTGCAAGTTCGCAAGAACAAGAGATGACTGTGGGAATAGTCCAAAGAGACATTCAAAAAGGAATGAGCCAAGCCGATGTTGCACAATCCCTTGGTTCTCCAAATATAGTAACCCGTGACTCAGAGGGTTTGGAGACTTGGGTATACGACAAAATAGCAAGTGAGGCTTCTTACTCTCAAAGCAGTGGCGGGGTCGGGCTTGTTCTTTCTCTCTTATGGGGAAGCGCCAAAAGCACGGGTGCGAGTTCGTCCACGCAGAAAACCTTAACAGTTATCATCAAGTTTGATGACAAAAAGAATGTGAGTTCTTTTACTTACCATTCAAGCAAATTTTAACCCCTTGATAAACATTGATATGAAAAAACATCTTGCTTTAATTTTTACTCTTTTTTTTATAACACTCATAAGCGGTTGTGTTGGAGCGGGAAGTCCACCCAAAATGACACAATTGCAAATCCGACAAATGCAGACCAGAGAATATGAAGCCCCAAAAGAAGTCGTCATAGAAGCGTCTCTCGGTTTTCTTCAGGATGAGGGTTACATAATCAAAAATGCTAATGAGAAGTTGGGTATTGTCTACGGCACCAAAGAAGTCGACGTGGAATCAGGATGGAACAAGTTTTTTGGAGGGCTTTCAAAGGGACTTGACGGAGACAATGATGTTGCATGGGACAAAAACAGCGTGCATGAAATTTCTGTCAATGTCAGAGGTTTTGGAAAAAAATCAAAAGTAAGAGTAATTTCTCAAGTTAAAATCTACGATACCAGAGGCGCTGTCTCAAAGGTTGCACAAATAACAGATGAAGAATTCTATAAAAACATCTTCTATATTATTGACAAAGGAGTGTTTTTACACCAAGAAGGTCTCTGACGCCCCCCTTCAATAATTGCTGTAAATTCGTTGCGCATTACATTTCCCAACTATTCCATTTCTCTTGCCTTTTCAAGCGCTTTCAAAAGCCCCTTGGCTTTGTTGACGGTTTCCTCATATTCGCGCGCGGGGTCTGAATCCGCCACAATTCCCGCGCCCGCCTGAACATGGATTTTACCGTCTTTTATAAGGAAAGTTCTGATGGTTATGCAGGTGTCCATCTCGCCCGAAAAACTCATATACCCCACCGTGCCGCCGTAGGGACCGCGTGTGTCCGGCTCTATCTCCTCTATGATTTCCATCGCCCGCACTTTCGGCGCGCCCGACAGCGTTCCACACGGAAAAGTCGCCTTCACAACATCAACAACATCGGTTCCCTCTGTCATTGCGCCCTTGATGTTTGAAACTATGTGCATCACATGAGAATACCGCTCAACATTCATAAAAGAGTCCACGCGCACGGTTCCGGGCTTTGCTATCCTGCCCAGATCGTTTCGCGCCAAATCAACAAGCATGATGTGCTCCGCCCTTTCCTTTTCATCGGAAAGCAGCTCTTTTTCAAGAGCGAGGTCTTCTTTTTCATCCGCGCCCCTCGGCCTTGTGCCCGCAATCGGACGGCTTTCAACCACTCCGTCCTCCACGCGCGCCATCACTTCGGGTGATGAGCCGACAAGAATCTGGTCGGGCATTTTAAGAAAAAACATATACGGAGACGGATTGAGAACCCGCAACGCTTTGTAAAGCGTGAACGGACTCACATCCAAATCGGCACTCCACCTCTGCGAAATCACGGCTTGAATTATGTCGCCGTCTTTTATGTATTCCTTCACCCTGTTTACCGAGTTTTCAAAATCGTCCTTCTCAAAATTTGACACAAGTCCGCCTCCGCGACGCGGAGCCGGGGGGCCGTTCCGTTTGACGTCGGGAGATGAAACCGCTTTTTTCAACCGCTCTATTTCACGCACGGCGGAGTCGTAAACCTCACGCGCGTCCGCTCCCTCTGGACAGTGGGCGCAAACAACCGTTTTCACATCATTTTTTACATTGTCAAAGATGAGAACGGCGGGCGCTATCATAAAATAAAAATCCCAGACGCCAAGCACATCGGGGTTTTCCCGCGGCAGTTTTTCAATAAATCTGACCGCGTCATAACTCATATAACCAACCGCGCCGCCCGCGAAACGCGGCAACACGGGGTCTTCAACAAACTTGTATCGCCCGAGCAAAGTCCGCAAACACTCAAACGGGTCGCCGGTTTCCCGCGATACCGCGCCGCGTTCCTCTATCTCAATTTTGTCGCCTCTGGCTCTAAAAACGCAGTCCGCGCCGGAACCGAGAAAACTGTATCTCGCCCACTTGTCTCCCCCTTCAACGCTTTCAAAAAGGAATGAATGCCCGCCTTCGTCAATCCCGGCGAAAGCTGAAACGGGCGTGCCGCCGCTCGCGGGAACCTCATCCCAGACGGGAATAACATTTCCGGATTTCAGTTTTTTCCTGAATTCGTCAAAAGAGGGTTTAATCACAACGGGCTAATGGTAAAAAGTGTTAAAATAAAGTCAAACTGCAACACGTCCCGCAAGGCAGAATTGTGAACGCAAAAAACTCTGAAAACATCTTCCGCGAATACGACATCAGGGGTGTGGTCGGCGATGGCATAGATGAAGAACGCATCTTCGCCATCGGAGCGGCATATGGGGAAAAAGCGAAAGCGCTTGGAGCAAAAACGGTTTCGGTCGGGCGCGACTGCCGCCTGAGTTCGGAGGAATTTGCCGCCGCGCTTACAAGCGGCATAACGGGGCGCGGCGTGAATGTTACGGACATCGGTCTTGTTTCAACGCCAATGCTCTATTTTTCCGTGTTCAATCTCACGCCGCACGGTGGTGTGATTGTAACCGCGAGCCACAACCCGCCCGAATACAACGGGCTCAAACTGTGCATGGGCAAACAGGCGATGTTCGGCAATGAAATCAAATCGCTCGCACGCCCGCCGGAGGGAAAAAGCAAACTTGTTCGCGGAAAAATTACAAAAACCGATATCGCGGAAAACTACGCCGATTTTCTCTGCGGCGGCGTTAAGGTGGAAAGCGGAATCGGTTTCGCCTATGACTGCGGAAACGGAGCGGGCGGAATCGCCGCGCCCATGGTGTTTGAAAAACTGGGGCTTAAAGCGGACGGGCTTTTCACCGAACCGGACGGAAATTTCCCGAACCATCATCCCGACCCTTCCATTGAAGAAAACCTTGCCGACCTGATTAAAAAAGTGCGGAGCGAAAAAACCCTGCTTGGAATGGCTTTTGACGGAGACGCCGACCGGATTGGCGTTGTGGACGAAAATGGAACAGTCGTGCGCGGCGACATGCTTGCGCTTATTTTCGCCCTTGATACGGCGCGCTCAAAAGCCGGCGCGAAAATCATCGGAGATGTCAAATGCTCAAAACTGCTCTTTGAACTCAGCGAGAAAGCCGGCGCGAAAACGATTATGTGGAAAACCGGACACTCCGTTATGAAAAGGAAACTCGCCGAGGAAAAAGCCGACTTTGGCGGAGAGATGAGCGGACACCTGTTTTTCGGCGGCGAGCGATTCGGCGGATATGACGACGCGCTTTACGCAGGCTTGCGGCTTCTGGAAATTGTTTCAAAAACCGGCAGCGAGGTTTCGGAACTGCTTGCTGATGTGCCGGAACTTTTCTCAACGCCGGAGATTCGGCTTGACTGCCCGGACGACATAAAGTTCACCGTGGTGGAAAACGCGAAAAGCGCGATAGTGGAAAAATTCCCCGAAGCAAAAATCATAGACATTGACGGCGCGAGAGTGGAGTTTGAAGACGGCTGGGGCCTTGTGCGCGCCTCAAACACACAGCCCGCGCTTGTGCTGAGATTTGAAGCGAAAAGTGAAAAACGGCTAGGTGAGATACGGGAAGGGCTTGAAACAATCATCGCCGGAGCCGTAAAAATTTGAAGAGCGCGTATTTATTCGCCGCGCTTGTTTTCGCGCCGTCTTCGCAGGCGGACTTTGAAGCTGACTGCGCGGGCTTCAATCCCAAACCGCTGGCGAAAAAAACGGTTGTCCTCGCAAACGGGAAAAAGCGGCTCAAAATCAACGCTGAAATCGCCCGAACGGACTCCGAAAAAACACGCGGGCTGATGTGCAGAAAAAATCTGCGGAACGGAAGCGGAATGCTTTTTGTTTTCGACCGTCCGCAAAAAGCCGGATTCTGGATGTTCAACACCCACTTTGATTTGGACATTCTCTACATTGAAAAGGGCGGGAGAGTGATTGGCGGCGCGGAGATGAAAAAATGCCCGCGCCGGGAAGGGGAAAAAACGCGAGGATGGCAAAAACGCTGTTCTTCGCTCGCTCGCGCCTACAAACCGCCCGCACCATATTCGGCGGCGCTTGAACTGCCCGCGGGCTGGTTGAAAAGAAAGGGTCTTGAACGCGGCGCAATAACTATTTCATTTCCCGAACGGGAATGAATTTGTAGGAAATCACATCGCTGTCGTCTTCGGCTTTTCTTATAAATCCGGTTGTTACGCCCATATCTTCGCCAAGTGTGAGCGCGCCGGCATCCTGCGTTTCAACCTGTGCCATAACACGCACGACCTCGTCGGGAAAATCAACAAGGGCGAGAACATACGGCACAACGTATTCGGGCATGCTTCTGCGAACAATCGTGAACGAATGAAGAATTCCCGTGGGGCTGAGAAGACGCTCCTCAATGTTGTCGGTAAAACTCACGGGGTCAGCGAGATATTTGGGGAAAGTCCAGTTCTTGGACTCCGGGCAGTAGCCCGCGACAAGACGGAGAGTTCCGTTCTCGTCCTCCTTGAAAAGTTCCGGCATAAAAATTTGTGGCTCACCCATTGTTGCACCTCTGCTAAATGAAGTTAGAGGGTGGATTATATCAAACAAGCGGTTTTTGTAAAATGCGCGCTTGTCTGTTAAACAGTTTGGCTATGGGTAACAAACGCGCCCGCGCCCTTACAATCGCCGGTTTTGACCCTTCGGGCGGCGCGGGAGTCTCAAGAGACATAAAAACTTTCACCGCGCTCGGAGTGGAGAGCGGAGCCGTTGTCGCATGCCTGACGGCGCAAAACGAGGTGGGATTTTCCGGCGCGCTGAAAATCGCCACCGGTTTTATTGACGCGCAGTTCGCCGCCGCACGGGCGGAAAACGTGAACTCGGCAAAAACCGGAATGCTTCTTGACGAGGAAACTGTTACGGCCGTCTGCCGCAACATAAGGAATTTTTCAATTAAAAACGTCATTGCCGACCCCGTCATGCAATCAAGTTCGGGCGCGAGTCTGCTCACCGGAAACGGAGTGGACGCGTTAAAGAAAGAACTGCTTCCGCTTTGCGGGTTCGTAACTCCGAACATCGCCGAAGCGGAGAAGATTTGCGGGGGCGGGAAGATAGAAACCGCAAAAGATGTTAAAAACGCCGCGCGTGAAATTGCCGCGCTCGGAGCCGGCAAGGTTGTGGTAACGGGCGGACACCTGCGGGACGAGAGAATAATTGACACATTTTTTGACGGTGCTGAATTTTTTGAAATCGGACGCGAAAGAATCGGCGGCGAAATGCACGGAAGCGGTTGCGTTTTTTCGTCCGCGCTTTGCGCTCTCAAAGCGCTCGGGCGGGAAGATGCCGAAGCGGTGGAGCAGGCGGGCCGCTTTACGGCGGAAGAAATAAAAAAGTCGCTTCAAGGGGGAAATTTTTGAGCGAAAAAGCGTTTGTCGGGCTTGGGTCAAACCTTGGAAACGGCGAGGCGAACTGCGTTCGGGCTCTTTTGCTCATATCGCGTTTCGCGAGCCTTGAGGCAGTTTCTCCAATCTATAAAACCGAGCCGGTAGGCATTGAAGGCGTTCAACCCTTTTTTATAAACGCGGTCGCGATGATTGGAGACGCGCCGCCGCCCGAACGGTTTTTGCTTGAACTTCAGGCGGTTGAAAAACAGATGGGCAGAACCGAAAAGGGAAACAACAAGCCCAGAGTGATGGATCTCGACATTCTTTTTTACGGCGAAACGGTTTTTGAAAACCGGTCGCTAAAAATCCCCCACCCGCTTGCTCATTTAAGGCGTTTTATTCTGGAACCGATGTCGGCAATCGCGCCTGATTTTGTCCATCCGGTTCTCGGTAAAACCATCGCCGAACTGCTCCGGGAACTTGATGAAACCGCGTCCGTTGAGATGCTGAAAAGCGAGTTCTTCCCGTTCGGAAGCGGCGGTTAGCCGCGCGCGTAAATCTCAGCCGCCATCAGGGTGTTTTTCAAGAGCATCGCTATCGTCATCGGTCCCACGCCGCCGGGAACGGGAGTTATATGCGAGCATTTGGGAAACACGCTCTCAAAATCAACATCGCCCGTAATTTTTCCCTTCTCATTCCGGTTGATTCCCACGTCTATAATAATCGCGCCCTCTTTTATCATGTCGCCTTTTATGAATTCACTGCATCCTATGGCAACTATCAGAATCTCCGCCTCGCGGGTGAAATGCGCGAGATTTTTTGTGCACAGATGGCAAACCGTAACCGTGGCGTCCCTGTTGAGCAGCATCGCGGCGACCGGCTTGCCCACTATGTTGCTCCTGCCCACCACCACAATGTCCATTCCCTCAACGTTGACGCCGAGCCCGTCAATAATCTCCATAATTCCGTAGGGAGTGCATGAGATGAAACGCGGGTTGCCTTCCATAAGCATTCCCATATTTTCGGGATGGAAACCGTCAACATCCTTGAGCGGCGAAACCGTTCTCAGCACCGTTACCTCATTTATGGCTTCGGGCAGGGGAAGCTGGACGAGTATGCCGTGAACTTTCGGGTCGGTGTTGAGTTCGCCTATAAGGTCAAGCAATTCACTCTGGGTTGTCCGCGCGCCGAGTCGGTGCTCTTCGGAATGCATTCCAACCTCAAAACAGGCGCTCCTTTTCCGAGCGACATAGATTTCCGAAGCCGGGTCGTTCCCAACAAGAACCGCCGCGAGCCCCGGCGTTACGCCGGTTTTTTCGCGCAAACTCTCCACCTGCGCCGCGATTTCGCCGCGTATGCGTTTGGAGATTTCATTGCCGTCTATGATTTCCGCCATTTGAAGATTCTTTCCGAGTCCTTGTTCAAAGCAGAGGGCGTACAGGTTACCATAAACAAAAGCCGGAAAACAGACAGCGAGACGCAAAGGAGGTTAAAAGTGAGCAACGAAGTCGAAAAAGTACGCGAGAGAATGGAGCGCGTTCCGATAATGAAGCTGCTCGGCGCGCAAATTGCGCGACTTGAAAAAGGGCTGTGCGAACTCACCGCCCCGAAAAAGGAAAACTACGACGGCATTTTTGAAACCTTTCACGGCGGTTTGCTGACCACCGTTGCCGACACCGCGGCCGCGGCCGCGGTATTGACGGTTGCGGGAAGCAAAGCCGCGATAACAACAACAGACATCAATATCCGCTTTCTCAATCCGTGCTTATCCGGCGTAACGGCGGTTGCAAAAGTCATCAAAGCCGGCAAAACACTCTGCCCCGTTCAGGTGGAATTAACAGATTCCGGCGGCAAAACCGTCTCAATCGCTCAGGTTACCTATATGGTTCTGAACACGGGGTAGCACTTGCGCGCCCGAAACAAAGCGTTTTACTTTATAAGCAGCGCATAATTCCCTGAAATAAAGGGCGGAACGGAGGTTAACAACATTACTTAAAACCGCTCCAAACGGCAAAAAGTGAGTGATTTCAGGAAGTTACCACGAATTGCGCCCCGCCGCAGATTCTGTTAAGAGTGTGTTAACAAAAAAAGTTAAATTCGGCATATTGACACAACTCCGATGAGGTGATACAAATACTGCCGAGGTTGTGTTAGTGAGATTGGTATTTGTCGTTTTATCATTCCGCTTAACTCCTCAAACCTCTGGCCGCTGTTGGAACTAGGTAAGCGGTCGGAAAACCTATAAAGGAGGTAATTATATGCCTAGTCATCTCAATGTCCCAAGTAAATATTGGGAACTTACGAAGGAGGTTCCGCCTCCTCCGATTGAGAGGGATATCAAATCTTGGATCATAGCGAATCCTTCAGATCCGCTATGGGACATAGACGTTCTTCCTCTTACTTACACGGACAGTCGCTGGTCTGCTTTCATAGTCAGCTGTTCAGAAGAGACAAGACGCCGTTTGATTCCGAACCCACCGCTTGAGCCGTGGGACGGAGACGACGCCGACCTTGTCGAATTCTGGTACGTTGACCATGTCAACACGATGCTTGGTCCGTATCTGGAGTTTGGTGTTACCATGTCGGCGTCCTACAAGGACCCGCAAGGTAATGTCTGGAAAGCCGGTTATTACCCGTACATGTACCTTACAGGAGACGCCCCCGTTGACGCGGGTCGTGTTCTTGGATTTCCTAAAAAGATGTCCTACATCCGTTGTTCGGTACACGGCGGCGAAAAAGGAACCGACTTCTTCGGATTCGCGATGTCGCGTAACGGTTACCTGATGCACAGCGCAACAGGTCAGTTCGACGACAAAGAGGTTAAGCCTCCGTATTTCTACGGAAAAACGGACTGGGGCAAATTCAACATGAAGGTTATTACAAGACCTGATGTTTCAAGCTCCGAATGGCAGCTTACCTACTTGCCGTCAGAACTCCCGCCTCCCTTTGACTCAATGATCAAAGGACATCGTTTCCAGATTAAACCCGAGCACACCAGAACAGCGTCAGGAGACGCCGTCAACTGGTTTATGCAGGGAACTCCGTTCGACAACATGGGAACGGAGCTCAAGATTGACAAAGTAACGGGACTTATCTCGTTCGTGTTTGATCTTGTTATTCCTCCCGCTCAGGTTCTCTGGAATGAGACTTATGAGAGACCCGCTGACTACGCCGGATTTGCAACACCTTACAAATACGGTCTCAGACAGCAGTTCCCCATTAGTCAGGGTTCCTAATAACTTTCAAGGAGGTTAATTGAACTATGGGAATGCAAGCAAATGAGTACAGTTACCCTTGGCTCGCGGAAGGGGAAGTCCCCCCGCTGCCAATGGACAGAGACAGGATAGACATCATTTCTCAAGGTGTCGCCGACCCTGTTTTTGACTACGACATCGTCCCGCTCACCTACACGGAGAGCCGCTGGATGGCTTTTGTTATCAGAGCAGATGAAAACGACATGAAACACATTCTGCCTGAGCCGATTCAGCTTCAGGACGACGTTATTGAGTTCTGGTATGTGATTCACAAGAACACAATGCTCGGACCCTACATGGAGATGGGTGTGACATTTTCCGCCACCGCTGACGGTGAAGACGGAAATAAATACATGGCGGGATACTATCCCTACATGTATCTGTCAAACGACTCTCCGATTTGGGCGGGCAAAGAGCCTTTCGGATTTCCGAAAAAGGCCGCGTACATCGCCGCTTATGAGCATGGCACGAATAACAACTACTTCAACATGCTTATGGAGCGTCGTGGCTACATTCTTCACACTGCCAACGGACGCTACTCCGACAAAGAGCTGTCAGTAAAACCAACATTTTACGGACAGACAGACTGGGGAAGGATGAATTACCGCATCACGACCCGCCCGGATGTAACCAACAGTATCCATGAGGTTACATACCTGCCGTCGGAGCTGCCCCCGGCTTTTGGAACGGGACACCGTTTCCAGCTGGACCCGGACAGTGTAAGGACAGCCACGGGAGATGACATCCGCGCTTGGTACATGTCGGGCACGCCTTTTGACTTTATGGGCGGCCAGATACCGGCAAAAGAGGTTGTTGGATTGATAAGTTTTACTTTCAACCTGATAATCCCACCGGCCAAAACGATTTGGACCAGAACGGTTGAGAGGTCAGCGGACGACTTGGGTGCCACGGACAGCAGGGCTATTGCCTACGCTAAACCGTTTGAGTACACAATGCGTCACCGCTTCCTGCTCCCGCAGTACAGCCAGGGCTAATCGCCTTAGCATTTGTGCTAAAAATTGGAGGGCTGCCGCAAGGCAGTCCTCCTTTTTTTATGGTCGAAATGCCAAAATTAATTGACCAAACAAAGACAATAATCTCTAATTTTTACGGAAGAAAAAATAAACAAACAATATTATCATCACAAAAAATCCAGACGCAATGCCTTTTCCAACTGCCTTGCCAAATATCTCTTTACGAGACATAGAAGAAGTAAAAGTTTTGTTCGTTGTGTCAACAGAGGGATTTCTGGAAATTATATTACGAACCCAATTCTTTGACGTTCTTAGTACCCAGTCTAAATTATCCCTTTTATCCCCGCTCAAATCATAGACATATACATATAACAATTTATTATTTGCCCTAATTATGTTCACACCACAAACAGCTTTTCCACCGTATAAGGCTAAAGAACCAATGAAGTTCTTTTCGTCAGCATAAAGTCTTGAAAATTCGGGATTTAAATAAGGACCAACGAAGGATTCAAACCACTTTTGACCATACTGACGGCGAAGACTCTCAATCTTTTCTTCAACCATTTCTTTACCATATTGATTGTAAAGAGATTCCATGCTCTGCTTTTTGAATACAGAAGAGAGTTGGCTGAAATGCTCACGCGTTATATTCAGAAATTCGAACTCTCGATTTGTCTTGACAAGCATATAACGTGTAAGAGCACCACCCGCCTCCGCAATTTCTACCTCGCTTTTCAGTACAAAAAAACCAACCAATCTAACGTCGCCACCTGTAAAGTTCTGATCCATATCAATAAACCTATGCGACTGTTCAGACAACGAAACAAATCCTTCTGGAGAGGAAAGTATAATTGTTGTGTTACCTACTGATACTCCAGTATCAGTATCATCAGAATGGGCAAAATCAGCAAAAAGAAAGATGATTAGGAAAAAGACAAAGCGCATTTTCTAATTGTATTGGTGAGACATTTGAACGTCAATATTTCCATTTCGAATCACTACTTTAACCTGATTTATACGATAGAATGTAGCACTAGTGGGACAAACTACGCCAACCAAAAAAGCCCTCATATCAGTTTCGGACAAAACCGGAGTCGCGGATTTCGCGAAATCTTTAAGCGAACTCGGAATTGAAATTCTGTCCACGGGCGGAACAGCAAAAACTCTTGGCGATGCGGGAGTTGCCGTAACAAAGGTTGAGAATGTTACGGGCGCGAAAGAAATACTCGGCGGCAGAGTTAAAACGCTTCACCCAGCAATTCATGGCGGGATTCTCGGCATACGAAACAACCCCGAACACGCAAAACAGATGACCGAGAACGGCATTGAGCCGATAGACATAGTGGTCGTGAACCTCTATCCGTTTGAACGGACAATCGCGAAAAAAGGAGTTTCTTTCTCCGAAGCGATAGAAAACATAGACATCGGCGGTCCGGCAATGGTTCGCGCGGCGGCGAAAAACCACGCTTTTGTTGCGGTTGTTACGGATCCCGCGGACTATCCCGCCTTGTTGGAGGAAATCAAAAATTCAGGCGCGGTCGGCGAACAAACACGCCTCGCTCTCGCCCGCAAAGCGTTCGCGCTCACGGCGCGATACGATTCCGCGATAACGGCTTTTTTTTCACAAAACGGGGTGTCGGAGAGTGAAAAAACAGGCGGCGCGGGCTTTCCGCAAAGTATCGCAATCAACCTCACAAAACGGATGGATTTGAGATACGGCGAAAATCCGCATCAGAAGGGAGCGTTTTACACCGAGCAAACGACCGAGGCCTGCGTTTCAACCGCAAAACAGATTCAGGGAAAAGAACTCTCCCTCAACAACATCTACGACACCGATTCCGCGTTTGAACTTGTAAAGGAGTTTGACCCGGCGGACGGCGTGGCGTGCGTGATTGTAAAACACAACAATCCTTGCGGTGTCGCGCTCGGTGAAACTCCGGCGGACGCTTTCACAAAAGCAAAACAGTGCGACCCCGTAAGTGCGTTCGGCGGCATTGTCGCGCTCAACCGCGAGGCGGACGAAGGCATCGCGCGCCTCATAGCGGAGATGTTTGTTGAAGTGGTCATCGCTCCGAGGTTTTCAGAGGAATGCGTCAAAATCCTTTCCGAAAAGGAAAACCTGCGGGTTCTGGAAACTCCCGCGATAAACGGGAAAGGCACCGGAAATTACGACATCAAAAAGGTGGCGGGCGGCGCGCTCATACAGGACAGAGATTCAACCGCCGATGAGGATTTTGAATCCGCCGCCTCACCCACGGAAAGAAAACCCTCCGCCGCCGAAACCGCCGATATGCGTTTCGCGTGGAAGGTTTGCAAGCACGTGAAATCAAACGCCATAGTTTTTGCCAGAAACGGCGCGACAATCGGCATCGGCGCGGGGCAGATGAGCAGGGTGGATTCGGTAAAACTCGCCGCGATGAAGGCTCAAAGCCCGACCGGAGGCTGTGTTATGGCGTCAGACGCGTTCTTTCCGTTCAGAGACGGAATTGACGAAGCGGCAAAAGCCGGAATAAAAGCGGTTGTTCACCCCGGCGGCTCAATCAGGGACGAAGAAACCACATCCGCCGCCAATGAACACGCGATGGCGGTTCTGCTGACGGGCGTCAGGCATTTCAAGCATTAACACGAGACGCGCTTTCGCGTGAAATTTGAGGAAATTACATCCCGCGCGCGGACGCGGGAACAAACTCTTCTATGATGGTTCCGGTCGCTCTGCGGAGCGCCGCGAGGGAGATTTGGTAATCCGCAAGGGCGCGAACACGTTTTGACTTCGCTTCGGCGAGTTCTGTTTGTGCCTCCAGCACTTCGCGCGTTGTGGAAATTCCGGCGGCGTATTTTTCCTTTTCGGCTTCAAGAACCTCTTCGGCAAGGTTAAGGGCGACGTCCGCCGCTTCAACCCGCCTGTGTTCGCTCCAAGCCGTGTCCGCCGCCGCCCGGACTTCAAGCGCTACCCGTTCCTTGATCTTACGGTGTTCAAAAACCGCCCTGTTCACTTCGGCTTGCGCGGCTTCGTAAAGCCCCGCCGCGTGACGGTTTCCTATGGAAACAGACATTGTTAAACTCGCGCCCCATGTCAGAAAATCGCCTTGCGACGCCCTTGAAACGGAGTCGGAAAATCCACCCGAAAAAGAAGCGGGAGAGTCGGGCAGGAAATTGTCGAACGACCCGCTCGCCGGGTTGTCATCTCCGGCAAGTCCGCGCAGAGAGAGAAAACCCTCAACCGAAAGCTGAGGAAGACGCTGGTTCGCGCGGAAAATCTTTTCCTGTTCGGCAATTTCCATTTTTTTGAAAGCCGTTTTCAACTCTTCCCTGTTTTCAAACGCCTTGCCAATCAATTCGGTGATTTCCGTTCCTTCGTGAAAATGCGCGCCCGGACGGTCTGTCAGTTCAACGCGCGCGGAGCGCGGGAGGCCAAGCGTATGTTTTAACTCATCAGACGCTCTTCTGAGGCGGTTTTCCGCCTCTATGAGGTCAACTCGGCGCTTTGCGACCTCCGAAGCCGCCTTAACCTCGTCAAGACGCGGAATAACGCCTTCTCTTACCTTGATGAGGTTTCTTTCAAACAAATCAATCGCGAGTTCAAGGTTTTGCCGCCTCAATTCATGCTCGCTTCGCGCGGCGGCAAGATTCCAGTATTCGCGCTCAACTTTGAGAAGCGTGTCGGACACTTCAATCTCCAGTCCGTCCCGTGCGATACCCGCCCGCAAAGTTTCGGTTATGACAAAGGTTTTGTTCGTTTTCAAACCGAAATTGCGCAGAAGGTCATGCCCGATTTTCATATCCATTTTTGAGTAAAACGCCGGACTTAAAGACTGAACGGGCGAGTCGGTTTCCTCGCGTGAAACGGACGCCTTGAACAGGTCGTAGTATCCGCCGGTGGGAATAACCCCCGAAACGCCGATACTCGCCTCAAAATTGCGGTTTTGAACGCCGCCGGATACAAACGAAGACGCGGACGGCTCGTTCTCTTTTTCGTAAAAGGATTTGATTTCCAGAACCGGATCAAACTTGCCTTTTTCCGCCTTGATTTTCGCGCCCGCCGAGCGAACGGACTGTTTGCTCATCAGAATGTCCCTGTTGTTTTCAAGCGCGAGAACCCGCGCCTGTTTAATGGAAAGGGAAACGGCGGCTTCGTCATCAAGTCCGTAAGTTTGCGCGCCCGCGCCGGAAACGGAAATCAGCAAAAAAACTATCGCTAACGCAAAGCCCACAAAACCACCCCAAGTGAAAAAATTACACCCTCTTAATTAGAGGAAAGCGAATCAAGATGAACCGTCAAAACGGTCTGAACAGACCAAAGCCGGTCGTTTTCGTGATTGTATTGATCCTTATAGGCGTCATACAGAGCGGAAATTGCCTGCTGTTGAAGCGCCAGTTGCTCCTCGGCGGTGACATAGCCATTCAATATGACCGGGTTTACCGTAACACCATCGTCGTTCAAATATCTGGCAACATTTATGTTAATCTGGGCGGAAAGGCCTTCGCTGTTGACTCTGTCCACGTTGCCGTTTCCGGAACCAATAACGTTTCCATTGCTATCCAGTAAATCCTCAAAAACAAGGTTTCCAGCGGTTGGGTTGCCGTCCCTGTCAACAAAATAAACATCTACAAGTCTTTCACCCTCATTCGGATTGCCGTCAGTAGGCAGGCTCGACGCCTGGAACTTGGACTGAATCCTATACACGGGGTCGTCATCACTGCGGCGGACTATTTCATTAAATCCCTGCCCCGTGAACATATGTTTCAAACCGTCTCCCGCGAAGACCACGCTTCCGGTAAGGTCAAGAAAAACACCCTTCGCCAGACGGAAACTCAAAGTGGTTTCAAGTTCCGTGCCGATATATCCGCTTATGTCTTCGCCGTCAACAAAAAGGTCTTGCGTCTGGTTTGTCCACGCGGTAAGCCACTGGTTTTTCAAAATCAGCCGATCGGCGAGTTTGAAATCAATGTACGCGCGCGCGTAGCGTGTGTTCTGAATTCCGCCCCCCTGATGAGAGAAAACCTTGTTATTCACACTCTGGTATATGTTCGGAATAACGTGTTCAAGAAGAAAATGGTCCGCCTTGTAAGCACCGCTGAACGCGAGAATTCCGCCCTCAATTGAGCCGTCATTCCAGTATTCGCTCGCCCTGTCGCCGTCAACCCAGCCGAATTCACCGCCTAAAGTCTGAATCTTGTTCCGAGGCATAAACTCCAACCTCGCGACCCACGCAACATGGTGGTCAATGTCAACGTTGTCATTCCTGTTAAAAATTGTTACGCGGTTACAACTGCTGTCAGCACAGTTTCTGAAAGAGTTAATGTCCGTCATGTGACCGAACGCCCCGTGCAGTTCCGTGGCAAAGCGGAAATCTCCGCGTCTTATGTCCGTTGTGAATGAATAGATGGTAAGTCGGTCAAGATTGCCTTCTCCGCCGAGCAGGTAGTTTCCGCCTCCCCCGAAGTTGTCTTGTTTTATCCAGGGGTAGATGTAGGAACCGAGCGTAATGTCCGCGCTGCTTGAGTCCGCCGCGGGCCTGTTGTAAACCACCGCGCCGCCGATTCCGTCATAAGCGGCTCCGTGGGCTTCGAGTTCCGTTCCGCCCGCCCACAAGTCGGCAAAAAGCATTCCCGTTACAGTTGAACCGGAATTGAGTTCCGCTGTTTTCGCAAACAAAATCCGGTCAAACATCTTCCCGCCGTCCGAAGACGGGTCCGTTCCGGAGTTTGCGACAATTCCAAGTCCCCAGTTCCACGGCTGGCGCCCAACCCGCACATAGCCGTAGTTGTAAGGAAGGTCTATTTCAAGATAGGCGAAACGCAGATTAAGCCAGCCGGCATCCTGTTCAACGGCGGTGTCCCGCAGTAAAGTCGGGGTTCCGTTGTCTGATGCCGCTCTTTCGTCCGCAGAAGCGAACCCTCCGCTCCCTCCGATGCTGTCAAGATAGGCGACCCGGTCATACACGGGCGTAAGCAGGTTGCCTCTGTATCTGTCGGAGCCGGAAATGCCTGAATTTACAAGTGTGGAGCCGCCGCCGAGCAGTTGGTCCGTCAAGCCACCCCAGATTACGTTGTCCGCAACGTCAACCTGAACAACAAGCGCGGCGTTATCGCCAAGTTGCAGTCTCGGGGTTACGCGAAGAGTGCTGTCAACAAAAAAGATTCTGTCTTTTGTGCCGCCCGCCAGATAAGAGGGGTCAAGATATGTGGCTTTGTTCAAGAGTTTTGCTCTTGTTCTGAAATAACTCGGATAGGAATCCAATTCTATCTCCACGGCGTGCGATACCGCAGAGGCGGTAAAAACAGCCATTGAAGCAAAAATCATCCATCTTGAAAACAACTTAAGCATTATAAATCCTCCAGAACCCGTTCTAACAATACAAGTTTAGATAGTCGGAAAGCCACCAACTTTCCGTCTATTCTACTAAAGAAACGCCAACTTTTCAAGAAATCGTTTTCCGGCTTTCGCGCGCTCTCAAAATTCACGGCTCCAAACCTCTCTTTCCCCGCGCCGTCAAGCTACAAAAAAAGGCGGCACTCTTTGTAAGAACGCCGCCTTAATCTGTTTTTCCCTCTACTTTGTCAGTTGAAGGAAAGTTTATTTATTTCAGTTCTTAGCTCTTGAAGAACTCGTCTATGTAAACAACCAAGCGAGTCTGAACGCCCCAGAGGATGTCCTCGGCTTTCTGACCCGTGTTAATCGCGCCTGCAACACCGTCAGCATCTGCAAGTTCTGCAGTGCCGGCAACGGCGTTGTCCCGCGCAAAAGCCTGCGCTTCAAGAAGGTCGGTCAAACCTTCACCGGCAACCATAAGACTGCCGATAATGTCAAGGTTGACACCCGGATAGATTTCAACCGTAACCGTTCCTTCAACCTCGGTTCCGAGGTAGGAGTTTGCATCGCTATTGGGCTGGGTTGCCGTAACTGTTTTCCTGCCAGTGGCGCCCTCTCCAGATGAATCATCCTCGCCGTATGTGGCTCCGGAAACTGCGTCACTGAAAGCGTTCTCAACGCTTCCAACAACCGCTCCGTCCCCTATAAGACCGGAGGTTTCCTGATTCCAGGCAACCAGAATCTGCGGTTTGAACGAAACTCTCGGCGAAACCGGAATGTCCGCGTAAACACGCGTGTAGTAAGCGTTCTGAACGCTTGCGTCCGCTCTAGCGAGAATGTTGCTGTTGGCGTCCTGATAGATGGACGGCATTACGTGCTTGAACAACAGGTTGTCAAGGTTGTAAGCCGGGTTGAAGACGATAACTCCGCCCTCAATGTCATCTCCGGCAATCCAACTGCCGTCGTTCTTGTCGCCGTCAGCCCATCCGAACTCAGCACCGATAACATTGAGGTATTCAATGGTCGGAGCCATGTATTCACCGCGAACGGCAAACAGAAGAGCGTTCTTGATTTTGGAATCAGCCGCACCAAGTATGTTCGTAATTTCACCAAATCCGCCCTGAAGCTCACCGGTGAGCTTCCAGGAGTCGCCTTTCAGGTCAATAAGACCTGAGTAAAGCGTGAATCTGTCAAGATCACCAAACCCGCCGATGAAAGCGTCCTGATGAATGTAAGGGAACACATATGCGCCGAAGGTGGCGTTGATGCCGCCCATGTTGGCGTGGTTAAGAACAAACGCAACAGCGCCGCCGTCCCAGCCGTCTCCGCTGCCAGTGTTAAGACCCGTGCCCTGCGTAATTCTGTCGGACACGAATATCGCCGTCAGCGAAACATCAGGCGCAAGCGAGAAACCTTTCAGCCACAGGAATCTGTCAACCAGAAATCCCCCGTCGCTGTGCGGGTCCCATCCGCCGTTGGCAAGAATGCCAAGTCCCCAGTCAAAAGGCTGGCGACCGATTCTTACAAATCCGAGATTATTCGGCAGAACAATGTCGGCGTGAAGCATGCGGACATTAAAAAATCCCGCGTCTTGCTCAACCGCACAGAAATTACCGAAAGTAAGACAGTTCGTGCTCGTGTTTCCGTGAAGAATCGTGCCTCTGAACTTGTCACTTGCTGAAATACCTGAGTTTACAAGTGTGGAGCCGCCGCCGAGCAATTGATCGGTCTGGCCTCCCCAAATGTTGTTGTCAAGAATGTCAACTTGAGCCCTGATGGTTACCGTATCACTCAAAACAAGTTGAGGGGTAACTCGCAGGGTTGTGTCCACGAAGAAAATATTGTCGTCCTGCTGTGTCGCGGACGCACTCTTGTAAGTCGCGTTTTCAATATAACGCGCCTTAGTGGACATATAACTGGGAAATCCTCCCAGGTTAAGCTCAACAGCGGATGCCGGAACAGCCACCGTCACAGCTAAAAGAAACATTATTAGCCAATTAGCTTTTCTCATGTCTCCTACCTCCTTTGAAAAAGAATTGGCGGGCTCTGTTATGAGTCCGCAATCCTCGCACATTATAGGTCAACACCGAAAAAGTGTCAAGCAATTTTAAAACATGCAAGGGAAAACCGACTCCCCAAAACCAACCTCAATTCAATTTCACGTTAAAACTATAATAACTTGGTGAAAAATTCAAGGAAAATTTTTGAACGGTGAATTATAAATTCACAATTCTCTTAAAGATCAATCTGAATCTGTCCCCTGAAAATGTTTTCCTTCTTGTCCGCGCCGCTTGAAATGCCGTCCTTTTCATTTCCGTATGTGTAATCAAGTTGAACCTTCGTGCGGTGCTTGGCGGCGATATACCAGTTCAAACCCGTTGTCCACCGCCATTCGTTGTTGGAGTAGCCGGTGTCGTAATCGGCGTATGCCCAGCGCGTGGCGATTTCAAAATTCGGGGTCATCATAAATCCGCCCTGAATACGATACGCCGTGTGAGTCAAAGTGCCGGTTGACGCGGCGGTGTCCGTATTAACGCCCGTTCCGCCGACCGTGTTGTCGTCTCCCAAAGTCGCGTTAGTTACGTCTTTTGTGCTTCCGTAGTAGAAAGCGGCTTCAAAATTAGCCCGCTGTATTTTCGCAATCAGGTCAAGCGTGAATCCGCCCGTGGCGTTGCTCGTTGTTCCAGCAACTAAATCCGTTGCTCCGATACGGTCAATCGCGGCGTCCGTGCCACTGTCGTAGAAACCGCCGAATCCTAGCGCGAAAACCGGAACCTTCGCGAAGTTTGGCGAAATTTTGTAATCGCCGCTCGCGGTGAAAGTTCCGCTTGAGTATTTCAACTCTCCGCAACAGATGTTCGCCTGAACGCGTCCCGTCCAGAGAACATTCCGCCCGCCGTCAAAAGTTTTGCCGTCTCTCTGAAACAGTCCGGTGCGGTAGGCAATCATGTTGCCCATAATTCCGCCGACTGAAATTCCGTCCCCTCTGCTTGTGTCAATGATGAACTCTTTTACAAAAGAGCGGTCAACAAACTGCAACGCGGACGAGGAGTTAAGAACCTCGCGGCCATACGAAACCTTGAATCTTCCCATTTTCAGGTCCGCCGCCTTATTTTTGGCGATAACAATAAAGGCGTCTTCAACCTTCATCTCTTCCCCTTTGCCGCTGCGACCCGCGCTTCCGGCAAGTTGAAGGCCCCATTTAATCCACTTTTCGTAAGCGTGTCCGCCGAGTTTCATTTTCACACGGCGAACCATCAAATCGGTTGTGGTATCTGAACCGGCAACATTGTCGCTCATTACGTCGCCACGGAACTGAATGCGGAAGTTCTGTTTGATTTTGAACTTTCCGTCCGCGCTCTGGTAATACAGACCTTTTTTGTATCCGATTTCGCCCTCAATTTTAGATTCGGCAAATGAATGCCGGGGAATTGCCAACAACAACAAGGCTAAAATCGCCGCGGAGAAAATTTTTGAAAAATTCATTTTATAAACGTCCTCCCGTTTGCGGGTTATTGTGGCAAAGGAAAGTTAACATCGCACAAAATTCTCATTAAGAAAGCGTTAATCGGATATATTGACTTGCCGGATGAGAGCCATGTCCAAAACAATAGCAATCATCGATGATGAAAAAGATATTCTGGAGATATTATCCTCCGCGCTCAAAAGCGAGGGATTCAAAACAAAAACCTTCCGCAACGGCAGGGAGTTTCTGCTTTCCACGGGTTCGGTGAAGCCCGATTTGGCGCTTCTTGATTTGATGATGCCCGAAATGGACGGAATTGAGGTGTGCAAACAACTCAAAAGTTCGTCAAAAACGGCGGACATTCCCGTAATTATGGTTACCGCGCGCGCAACCGAGATTGATGTTGTGCTGGGGCTTGAAATCGGAGCCGATGACTACATAACAAAACCGTTCAGCACGCGCGAGGTTGTCGCGAGAATTAAAAGCGTTCTGCGCAGGGGAAAAAGCGCGGGCGAAGATGACGAAGCCATTGAAATCGAAAAACTCAAAATAGACGGAAAAAGTTTTGTTGCTTCGGTGAAGGGCAAACCCATTGACCTTACGGCGACACAGTTCAGAATTCTGGAGTTTCTTGCGAAAAACCGGGGCAGGGTGCTCAGCAGGGATCAGATAGTCAAAAAGAAAAGCGAATCGGATGACCGCCTCGCGTATGACCGCACAATTGATGTTCATATAAAACATCTGCGGGAAAAAATCACGGACAGCGGCGTTGAAATAAAAACCGTTCGCGCCGTGGGCTACAAACTTGATACGGCCGGGGCTGAACATTGAGAATTCCCGCAGGCGCAGTTTTTCTGTGCGCGGTTGCGGGCGCGGTTTCCTACATTAATTCAGACTCCGGCGGCGGAGCGGTTGTAATCGCCGGCATCACGGCTCTTGCGGCTCTGGGAGCTGCAATCGCGGCGCGGAGAAGAGGGGACGCGATTGAGCGCAATGTTACCGAGTTTGCCCGGACGCTTCTTTCAAAACAGTTCGCACGCTACGACCCGCTTTCACACGGCGGGGAAAGCGAAATGGCAAAGGCGCTCAACACAGCCGCGCGGGAGTTTCAAAAACGAGTTCGCGCGGGCGATGAGCAAAGGGCGCGGCTTTCGGTCTTTCTCAATCAGATAAGAGAAGGCGTTTTGTGCGTTTCCGCGCAAGGACGCGTTACCGCCGCAAACAAAAGCGCTCAAACAATGCTGGGCGCGAGCGGTGAGATGGTCGGCAGAAACTACTGGGAGGTTATCCTCAGCCCTGAAATCAGAGGGCTTATAAAAGATGCGCTTGAAAGCGGCGACGAGCCCCTGCGGCGCGAGGTGGCAAACCTCTATCCGGCGGAAAATTTTTATGTGGCGTCCGCGGCGCGCGGCGAAGGGAATGACGAAGTAACGCTTGTTCTGTTTGACTCAACCGAGATGAAAAAACTTGAAAAAGCGCAAAGGGACTTTATCACCAACGCTTCCCACGAAATCCGCACTCCGCTCACTTCAATAATGGGCGCGGTTGAGCGGATAACCGGCGGCGCGGACGGTGAGACGGAGAAATTCGCACAGATTTTGGAAAGAAACACCGGACGGCTCGCAAAGTTGTGCGGACGCATTATAAGCCTGTCTGAATTGGAGGAGCGGCGCGGCGGAAGGGAAAGTTTTTTGCCGTTCAACCTGAATGACGCGGTGATGAGCGCGGTGGATTTGATGAGCGCGGCGGCGGAGAGAAAAAACATCGCCATAGAAACTGAGGAAGAGCCGGACATTGTTATAAACGGCGACCGGCTGATTATTGAAAATATGTTTGTGAACCTGATTGAAAACGCGGTCAAATACTCGCCGGGGGGTTCGCGTGTTCGCGTGAGCGTGAGCGGCGGGGCGGGCGGGGCGCGTGTTTCCGTGAGCGACAGCGGCAGGGGAATTGAGCGCGGTGAGGAAGGCAGAATATTTGAGCGGTTTTACAGAGGCAAGAGCGCGATAGCCGAAGCGGGCAACGGGCTGGGTTTGAGCATAGCGCGGGAGGCGGTGGAAATTCACGGCGGAGCGATAACAGTTGAGAGCAAGCCCGGAAGCGGAAGCGTTTTTACGGTTTCTTTCGGCGCGAAAACCTGAACGCGTCCGCCTGAGAAATTCAGGAGTGTTTTATAACATTGCCGGTTATGAGGTAGTGAGTGTCTTCGGCGATGTTGGTTGACAAATCCGCCGCCCTTTCCAGATTCCGCGCAATAACAATCGCGCAGGTCGCGGCGGGCGTGGCTTCGGGAGCCATCTCCGCGTGCCGGAGCGTGCCTTCCACGATTTCCTTTTCCATCATATCAACCTCGGCGTCTTTCTTTGACACTTCAAGCGTGAGGTCTTCGCGTTTGTTTATGAACGCGTCAACGCTCATTCTGAACATCTCAAGCGCTTTTTCCCCCATCTCCGCCGCCTCATTCAGAATCGCAAGCGGCGGAAAGTCCGAACTTTTGCCGACAAGCCGCGCAACATTGACCGCGTGGTCGCCGATTCTTTCCACATCGTTGTTGATTTTCATAACCGCGATTGTGGTGCGGAGCATCTCCGCTTCGGGCGCGTAAAGACTGAGCAGGCGGACGCATTTTCCGTCCAAATCCACCTCTTTGGAATCAACGTCATCGTCCATCTTCTTTATTTCCGCAATTCTGGACTTGGAGTCCGATGGGTCGCGGATGAGACCGATGCTTTTTTCAAGCATGGAATCAACCACCTCCATCATATCAAGAAGCGTTTTTTTCAAATCCTCTATTTCTTTGCCAAGTAAACTTGTCATGAGTTCTCCATTATCCGAATTTACCTGAAACGTAATCTTCGGTTTGTTTCAAGGCGGGGTTCAAAAATATCTTTTCCGTCTCATCGTATTCAACCATTCTGCCCATATACATAAACATAGTGTAGTCGGAAACGCGCGCCGCCTGTTGCATGTTGTGGGTTACGATGACCACCGTGTATTTGAGTTTGAGTTTGCGGATAAGTTCCTCAATGCTCGCGGTGGCGATGGGGTCAAGCGCGCTGCACGGCTCGTCCATAAGCAGAAGTTCGGGTCGCACAGCCACCGCGCGGGCTATACACAGACGTTGCTGTTGACCGCCCGAAAGCGCGAAAGCGGATTCGGTGAGGCGGTCGCGCGCCTCCTTCCACAACCCCGCCTGCCGCAAACTTGATTCCACAATTTCGTCAAGGTCGCTCTTTTTCTTGACCCCCGATATGCGCGGCCCGTAGGCGACATTTTCATAGATGGACGAGGGGAACGGGTTTGATTTCTGAAAAACCATTCCCACCCTTCTGCGCAAATCACTGATTTCAGTGGCGGGAGAGTAAATGTTTTCGCGCGAGACAAGAACTTCGCCCTCAATGGAAACATCGTCTATGAGGTCATTCAGGCGGTTGAAACAGCGCAGGAAGGTTGATTTTCCGCAACCCGAAGGACCGACGAGCGCGGTTGTCATATTCTGGGGAACGCGCATTGATATGTTTTTGAGAGCAAAAACCTCGCCGTATTTGAGCGAGAGGTTTTTAGTTTCGGCAATTACCGAATCAAAGCTCGTGTTGTCCAACGATTCAAACTTCTCTTCCATATTCTCCAATCCTTTGTCAGATTCCGGAACCAAATCTTCTCTCCCTAATTCTGCCTCTGAGGAAAATCGCAGCCAGATTTAAGACCGCCACAATAATTATAAGCAGAAATGCGGTCGCGTAAACAACGTCTTTAACCGCCTCCACGTTGGGAGACTGAAAGCCCACGTCGTATATGTGAAACCCCAGATGCATAAACTTTCTTTCAGCGTGAAGGAACGGAAACCTGCCGTCAATTATGGCGTCCGGCGCGAGTTTGACAACACCGGTAAGCATAAGCGGGGCAACCTCCCCGGCGGCGCGCGCGACCGCGAGTATGAGCCCCGTCATAACGCCCGGCAGGGCGGCGGGCAGAACCACCTTCCAGATGGTTTCAAACTTTGTCGCCCCGAGCGCAAGTGAACCCTCGCGCATGTTTTTGGGAACCTGTGAAAGCCCCTCTTCCGTTGAAACTATAACGACCGGAACGGTGAGCAGGGCAAGCGTGAGGGACGCCCACAAAACCCCTCCCGTGCCGAAGGTGGGAGCGGGAAGGGCTTCGGAGAAAAAGACCGAATCTATGAGTCCTCCGATTCCGTAAACAAAAAATCCGAGCCCGAAAACACCGAAAACAATTGACGGAACCCCCGCAAGATTGTTGACGCAAATTCTTACAATTCTTACAAAAGTCCCTTTCTTTGAATACTCGCTTAAATAGAGCGCGGCGAGAACGCCCAGCGGCATAACCATCACGCTCATAAGAATCACCATAATCACGGTGCCGAAAATCGCGGGCGCGACTCCACCCTCGGTGTTGGCCTCGCGCGGCTCGGCGGAGACGAAAGTCCAGAATTTTTTGGCGTAAAGCCCGGCTTTTGAGAAAAATCCCATTGAGTTCGGGGCGTACATCCGCTCTATGCCGCCGAATGAAACCTCTTTTTCATGCCCCTCCGCCGTAACAATAACAACCGTGTTTTCATCCATACGGGCGTAAAGCGTTTCCAGCTCCGCCTCTTTTTCGCGGTATTGCCCGACAAGTTTTGAAAGCCGCGCCATTAGCTCCGGGGTTTCGCCTTTCCGTCTTACGCGCTTCTCAATTTTTTCAGTCTCATGGATTATGTCGTCAACTTCCGAAAGCGCTATATGCGCAACCTTGTTGCGCAAATCGCGCGCGGAGGCGAGAAAACGGTTCAGAATTTCCATGTCCGCCGCCGTGGCAACCGTTTTTCCATTCTCGCGAATCTCCTTCACTTCGCCTATCATGTCTCCCCATTCCCACCTCTGAATAACGAACACCGAAGCCGGATACTCAACGGCGGTTATCTCGTCATCCGAAACCCAGCGGAACGCGAGCCCGTAAATGTCTCTGTTGCCGACCTTGAACCTTGTGAGGTCGCCGGAGTCAGTCTGTTTGCTTCCGGCAAACTGCCCGAAAAGTGCGCTTCCGTCCGCCAGTGTCGCCTTGGCTACCTGAGAAGGCCAGAAAAATCCGAGCCCTTTTGAGGCGACCAGAAACAGCAATCCCGCTATCATCAGAAGCGATATCATAAGCGCGATTCCCGTGAGCCAAGAATACGCCTCGCCGCCGAAAGAGAACCTTCCGGATTTCGCGCCCTGTTTCATGATGAGCCGTATTTCCTTCCCAGCTTGCCTCTGAAAATCTCCGCCGCCGTGTTAAGGCAGAAGGTGAACAGAAACAGAAGCAGACTTGTGAAAAATATGAGCCGGTAAAGCCCGCCGCCGTGCGGGGCTTCGGGCAGTTCAACCGCGATGTTCGCCGACATCGCGCGAAAACCGTTAAAGATGTTCCAATCAAGCAGAGGGGTGTTGCCGGTTGCCATAAGGACTATCATTGTTTCCCCCACCGCTCTGCCGAAGCCGATTACAATGGCGGAAAGAATGCCCGGGCTCGCGCTCGGCACAACCACTCTTACGGCTGTCTGCCATCTGCTTGCTCCCAGCGCGAGGGACCCGGCGACAAGCGACTTCGGCACGCCGGACATTGAGTCTTCGGCGATTGTGAAAACTATCGGTATGACCGCGAACCCCATCGCGAACCCGACCACAAGCGCGTTGCGCTGGTCAAAATCAAGACCTATCGCGGCGAGCCACTGCTTGTAGTCGCCCTGAAAGAAAAACGCCTCCGCCGGAGAGTTGAGCCACAGCGAAACCGCGACCGCGGCGACAAGAACGGGAATGAGAAGCAGATATTCCGCGCCGTGCCTGAAACCGCCGGCGAGCGAAGCGCCAAATCTCTTCCACAGATAGAGCGAAAACAGCGCGAACGCTATCATTACAAAGGGCATCACAACAAGCGCGGGAAATATCTTTTCAAGAACGGGCGACAGCCACAGACCCGCGAAAAATCCGATTACAACACTCGGAAGCCCCGCCATAATTTCAATGACGGGCTTGATGACCTTTCCGAAAGACGGATGCATAAACTGCGAGACGCAAAGCGCGGCGAGAACGGCAAGCGGCACGGCGAAAAGAAGCGAGTATATCGCCCCTTTGAAAGTGCCGAAAATTATGGGCGCGAGACCGAGTTTGGGTTCAAACTCATCGGTTCCGCCGGTTGACTGCCACATATGAATCGCCGAGTCGTACCCCTCATACCACATGCGCGAGAAGATGGATTTGAGACTGATTTCGCCGAAGTTGTTGGATATGTCCCACTGCACGAGCGCGCCGTTCTCCACCGCCGCGAGACCGTCCGCCTTGGGCGTCATAACCAGAGCGGAGACCGGTGAACCCTCAATCAGCAAACGCCTCTTTGCCGTTGTGGCGTGAAAAACGCCTATGTTTCCCAGAGAATCCGCCGCCGTCAAACCTCTGTTTCTAAGCGAGTTTGAAAACCTTTTAACCGCGCCCTCAAATTTGGGGAAACTGTGGACGCGCTCAATGGAGGATTTGCCCACGGGGCGGAACCAGACTGAAATGTTGCCTTCGGAATCCCCTATGGCGACTGAACGCCCTCCGTTAATAACGCCCATCATCGTAACGGGCGCGCCCCCGCCGGTTTGGACCGAGCCGAGAAAAACGGGCGCGCCCCCGCCGGACGCGTCCCACTGCAGAACTCGTCCCGAATCCGTACCCGCGTAAAGAAAATCCGTCCCTTCAAGAAAGGCAAGCGCGGTAACGGTTTCGCCCCGCGCATCGCCCGTTATTTCACTCGCGAAAACTTCAACGGGAGAGGCGGGTTGCTCTTCATCGGCAAACAGACTCTCCTCCTCTTCCAAACCCGAAACGGAAGCGAAAAACAGTCCTTCGTCCGCCGAAAGCGCGGCGACTGAAAATCCTCCCTCCCCGTCTCCGGCGAAAGAGACGGTTTCAAGTCCCGAACTCGCGACCGGAATTTCAGCGGCCGGTTCAATTGTAACGGCAACCCGCCTTTGGACGCCGTCCGGATATGTGTCTTCAGAGGAGACGGAGAAGATCCGCGCTTTTCCGTCCGCGCCGCCGATAACAAACTCGCCCGCATCCGATGAGAGCGCGAATGACAAAGCGGGCGCGGAAGACGGAACGGTTTTCAGAACCTCGCCGGTCTGCGCGGAAAAGACCCGTATGCCGCGGTCGCGGAAAACCGCGTAAGCGGTCTGGCGGTGTTCGTCCAGCCCAATACCGAGAGCCCCGGCAAACACCGGGGACTCAACGGATTTCTTTTGGGGACCGTATGACGGGTCTGAAAAAAGAGGCAGAACCTCAAGGAGTATAAAAGCGAAAACCGCGATTATCGCGGTAATTATCGCCACCCCTCCCAACACTATGAAGAAACTGGCGACTTTGTCGTAAAGTTTTCTTGTATTCAAATCAAGTCACACGGGGCGAGATTCCATGTCGGAGAATTATCTGCTTCCGAGATATTTCTTCCTGAGTTTCCTAGCTGTTTTGTCGTCCAGAGGAATGTATCCGTCTTTGACAACAACTCTCTGTCCCTGTTTGCTCAAAACAAACTTGAGGAACTCTTTGCGCAGAGTGTCAAGTTTTTTGCCGGGCGGCTTGTTGATGTAAAGATACAGATGCCTCGCCAGAGGATATCCCTTTTTGTCGGGAGACGGCTCAATGCATTTCCCGCCTTTTTTGGAAAGCTTTATGGCTTTGACTCCGGAAGTCTGGTAGCCAATTCCGCTGTAGCCTATCGCGTATTTGTCATTGCTTATGCCCTGAACAACGGACGCGGAACCGGGCTGCTCCTTGACTGAGTCGGAGTAGTCGCCTTTGCAAAGCGCTGTCTTCTTGAAGTATCCGTAAGTGCCCGAAGCCGAGTTTCTTCCGTAAAGCGTTATCGGGCGTGATCCCCACGAGCCACTGACGCCGATGTCTTCCCATTTCGTAGCGGCTGTTTCGGCTCCGCAACGACGGGTCTGTGAAAAGGCGGCGTCAATCTGTTTTATGGAAAGACACTTAACCGGATTCTGCTTGTTCACGAAAACCGCGAGCATGTCAACCGCTGTCGGTATGGCAATCGGTTTGTATCCGAACTCCCCTTCAAAAGCGTCGACTTCTTTTGACTTCATCTTCCGCGACATGGGTCCGAACTGTGAAGTTCCTTTAATCAGCGCGGGCGGCGCCGTGCTTGAACCCTTGCCTTCTATCTGGCATTTGACTCTGGGATAGCGTTTTTTAAATCCTTCGCACCACAAAGCCATCAGGTTGTTCATCGTGTCCGAACCAACGCTGTTTATCTGCCCGGAAACCATCTTTTTCGTCTTTTTGTAAACGGGAAGGTTCCGGTCAACTTCCACCACGGCGGAAGCCGGAAAAGCGGAGAAAGGCAACACGAAAACTGCTATGAGAAACACATAAAAACTTTTTCTCAACATTTCTTGTTTTTCCTCCAAAGAAAATTGGCGGGAAATTGTCCCGCATTACTATGGAGTAAACCCGCGAAATGTTAAAAATCCGTTAACTGAGAGTTAAGGTTGAAGGAAGGGAAAATGGAGAAAACGCCGCTATTTCAAATCGGCGTCTTTCATCCTTTGCGTTCCCTCGTCTATGTCCTCATCAGAGCACGCATAGGTTACGCGTATAAAACCCTCGCCCCTGTCTCCGAAAGCGGTTCCGGCGACAACTGCGACTCCGGCGCGCTCAACAAGGCGATCTGTGTATTCCTGCGAAGTAAGTCCCGTTCCCGTTATGTCGGCAAAAGCGTAAAACGCCCCGTCCGGCGTGTCGCATTTGACTCCGGGAACCTCATTCAGAGCGGCAATCATTCTGTCTCTTTTCTTTTGCAGAAGACCGTGCTTTTCGTGAACCCAGTCCTGCGGTCCCGTAAGGGCGGAATACGCGGCGCGCTGTATCAAAGCGGCAACATTTGTTATGGAGTCCTGAAGGAAGATTGACATCTTCTCCACTATCGGCTTCGGCGCGACCGCCCAGCCAATTCTCCATCCGGTCATCGCCCATGTTTTTGAAAATGTGTCAATGACGATTGTTCTGTCCGCCATTCCGTCAACCGCGCTTATGCTTTTGTGCGGCTTGTCAAAGGTTACTTGAGAGAAAATCTCGTCCGATATAACAACCAGATCCGGGTGCCTCTGGCACATTTCGGCTATCTCTTCGGGGTTTTCAACCAAATGCCCGTTGGGACGCTGGGGAGTGTTTATTATGAGAAGCTTCGTCTTCGGGGTTATAAGGGATTCAAGTTCCTTAACATTAAACTGCCAGTCGGGGTCGGTAAGCGGCGTGTGTTTTATCTTTGCTCCCAGATACTTTGCCCACACTTCGTCAGGCGGATAACCGGGGTTGGGGAATATCACCTCGTCGCCGTCTTCAAGAAAGATGTTCAGAGACGCGGTGAGCGCATGTTTCGCTCCGGCGGTTACGATTACTTCTTCAGGGTCGGTTTTGCGACCCTGAGAGGTTGTTCTTTCCGCGATTGCCTCTCTGAGTTCCGGAAGTCCCGGACCCGGGTCATAGCGTACATAGCCCTGTTCAACCGCTTCGGTTGTCGCCTCAATTATGTGTTGGGGAGTGTCAAAATCGGGTCCCTGATAATCCCCTTTTTCAAAATGGATTATGGTCTTGCCCGTCTTTTTCTCAATATCTTTTGCCACCCTCATGCTCGCCCACTGTCTGGGTTGAACAAAATGCTTCGTTCTTGAACTGAACCTGTACTCTGACATAAAAACCTCCAGAAGGACTCCCGTATCGGGAAACTGCTACCTCACCTAAAATCAGGACATATACTAAATTCAGGTTTTGTTTTGTCAAGACCCGCGAAAAAACCTTCCAATGTGGGTTTTTACCGAAAGGAAAAAGACATACAAAAAGGCGCCCGAAAAGGCGGTCAGAATTCCCTTCATTAGCGGGTCCTTCACTCCGCCCGCGAAAGCGCAGAACAGAAGCGCGCCCGCCGCCGCCAACTCTAAAAACGCGGTAAAATTAAACTTCTGCCCGTAAATATGCCCCGTCTGAGCCACCGAAGCGGTTTTCGGAGTGCGCACAAAACCCCCGCCCCTTCCCGCGAGGCAGCGATACACCTCTTGTGCGTTGCTTATTGATATTCCCGAAAGCAGAACAATGACAAACGGCACAGCCGCAAATCTCCAGATTTTTCTTTCAGGAGAAGATTCCAACACCGCGAGCGTGTAGAACAGAAAAATTCCACCGCTTGCCGCGAAAGCGGTCGCGCCCACAATATTGTAGGCGGACGCCGGAAAACCGCCTCCCACAATCGCTATGACGACCGCTGAAAACAGGTAGAAATGAAAAAGCGGACTCAAAAAACTGCGCAACAGGTGGAAAGCCGCCTCAATCCTGAAAGCGGCGGAAAACCCCTTGTTTGAAATAAGCGCGGCGAAAAACTTCTTCGCGTTCTGCACTCCCCCGCCCGTCCAGCGGCGTTGCTGTGATTTGAACGCCGCGATGTCGGACGGAATTTCCGCCGGGCATACAAGGGCTTTTAAATACTGTATTTTCCACCCCTTCAATTGAGCGCGGCAACTGAGGTCAAGATCCTCCGCCATCGTGTCTTCGTGCCAGCCGCCCGATGAAACCAGACACTCCCTCCTTATTACCGAAGCGGTTCCGTTGAAGTTGAGAAACAGCCCCGAAGCGGAGCGACCGGCCTGCTCAATGACGAAATGCCCGTCAAGAAAAACCGATTGCAGACGCGTAAGCAGAGACTGTTCCATATTTGTATGCCCCCAGCACGCCTGCGCTATGCCCACGCGCGGGTCTGAAAAACAGCCCAGAATGCTCCGTAGAAAGTCGCGAGGCGGAACAAAATCAGCGTCAAAAAGCGCGATAAACTCGCCGCGCGCGGACCCGAACGCGTCTTTGAGCGCGCCGGCTTTGAACCCGCGCCGCGTCCGGCGACGGATGTGACTTATGTTCACGCCGCGCTGTTTTTCGCGCTCAATTACCTCGCCGGCGATTTCGGAAGTCTCATCGGTTGAATCGTCAAGCACCTGAATCTCAAACAGATGAGCGGGATAGTCAATGGCGCAAACCGCCTCTATGACCCTTTTGATGACATAGACCTCGTTATAGACTGGTATCTGAACGGTTACGGACGGAAGGGGGGAAACGTCCGGCGGAGGGGGAAGCAATGATGAGCGTTTGCGGTTTTTTATATAAAGCCAGCAAAGGCGATACCAGTGAAAACCCACAATGGAAATAAGCAGCAGGGAGGCGAAATACAAAATCTCAACGGAAAAAACCGACAGGCGAAGAATATCAGACAGCATAGCGAAGCCCTAGAGAGACAGAGACGCCAATCTGTCCGCGGCCTCTCTTATTCTTTCCGTGTCAAATGTTATTGAGGCGCGCACATAGCCTTCCCCGAATTCACCGAAGCCGTTTCCGGGCGTTATCACAACGCCGCACTGTTCAAGAAGCATAGATGAAAACTGCTCTGATGTAACGCCGGGTGGCGTTTCAAACCAGACATAAAAGGTTGAAAGCGGTTTGTGATACGGCAGTCCGGCCTTGTCGAGCCCCTTGCAGAAAATGTCCCTTCTGAGGCGGTATGTGTCCGCTCTGTCTTTAAAACCGGGGTCCTCAGCCGTGAGCGCCTCAATGCCGGCCATTTGAACCGCCTGAAACGCGCCGGAATCTATGTTGGTTTTCACCTTGCCGAGCGCGGCAATCGCCCGCTCCGAGCCCGCCGCGAAAGCAATTCTCCAGCCTGTCATGCTGAATGTTTTGGAGAGAGAATGGAACTCAATTCCAACCTCTTTGGCTCCGGGCGTCTGGAGAAAACTGGGAGGCGAAAAGCCGTCAAACGCGATTTCGGTGTAGGCGGCGTCGTGGCAGACGACTATGTTGTTATCGTGCGCGAACCGGACGACCTTTTCAAAAAACGCGCCGTCCGCTATCGCGGTGGTCGGGTTGTTCGGATAGTTCAAAAACATCATGGTCGCCCGCGAGGCGACTTCAGACGGAATGGCGTCAAAATCCGGCAGGAAGCCGTTTTCCTTCAAAAGCGGCATCACATGCGGACGGCCGCCGGCAAACGCGACTGAAACCGGATACACGGGATAGCCGGGGTCGGGAATAAGCGCCGGGTCACCGGGATTGACAAACGCCATCGGTGCGTGGGCGACACCTTCTTTTGAGCCGATAAGCGCGAGAACCTCGGTGTCGGGATTGAGTTTCAAACCGAACCTTTTTTCAAACCATCCCGCCGCCGCGGCTCTGAATTCCGCCATTCCGGCGTAAGAGGGGTATCGGTGGTTCGCGGGGTCTTTGAGAGCTTTTGCCGCCGCGCCGATTATATGAGAGGGCGTGGGAATGTCCGGGTCGCCGACTCCGAGGTCTATCACATCAACCCCTTTGGCAATACATTCCGCCTTCTTTTTGTCTATCTCCGCAAAAAGGTAGGGCGGCAGTTCAGATATTCTGTCAGACCACTTTATTTCCATTAAGAACCCCGCCGCCGAAAGGCGCGCTACGCCATTCTACTTTGATTTTGTGAGAATTGAAAATATTATGGTTTGAAGTGAAAGTTCTTTACGGCATTCAAGGAACGGGAAACGGACATATCGTCCGGTCACGAGAGATTGTGTCGCTTTTAAAACTCCGGGGCGCTGAAGTTGACATCTGCCTGAGCGAGTCTCACAGTGAAATAGACATAGGAACGGAAATAAAATTCAAGCCGCGCGGGCTGGGCTTTGTTTTCGGCAAAAAGGGCGGAATTGATATTGTTTCCTCAATCAAAAAAGCGCGGCCGCATGAGTTGTTTTCCAACGTTACGAAACTGCCCGTTGAAAAATACGACGTGGTCGTGAGCGATTTTGAACCCGTTTCCTCGTGGGCGTGTCTTATTAAGGGAAAGAAATGCGTTTCGCTTTCGCACCAGACCTCCTTTGCGTCAGAAAAAACACCGAGACCTGAAAAAGTTGACCGTCTGTCAGAGGCGGTTTTGAAATGGTACGCGCCGGTCTCAATTCCGCTCGGACTCCACTTTGAGAAATATGACTCTTTCATAGAAACGCCTGTTATAAGGAAGCAGATTCGTGACCGTGACCGTTCGAACAAAGGACACTACACGGTCTATCTGCCCTCTTTCGCGCCGGAGAAAATTGTTCCGCATCTGCGCAATGTTGATGTGGAATGGCATGTGTTTTCAAAGCACACGTCAAGAAAAGAGAAAAAAGGAAATGTCTCGATTTTTCCGGTGGAAGACGGCACCTTTGTGGACTCCATCTGCGCGTGCGAGGGAGTGCTGTGCAACAGCGGTTTTGAAAC
Organism: Candidatus Mycalebacterium zealandia; assembly: GCA_014075295.1. Classification (NCBI taxonomy): domain Bacteria; kingdom Pseudomonadati; phylum Thermodesulfobacteriota; class Candidatus Dadabacteria; order Candidatus Nemesobacterales; family Candidatus Mycalebacteriaceae; genus Candidatus Mycalebacterium; species Candidatus Mycalebacterium zealandia. Next base: position 212,620 of record CP046180.1, on the reverse strand, counting down.
CCCGTCTGAAGCGCTTTTTCTCGGTAAAAAACTTTTCGTAACTCCGATGAAGGGGCAGTACGAACAGAAATGCAACGCCGCCGCGCTTGAAAAAATCGGCGCGATTGTTGAAAAACCGGTTGCTTCGCGCCTTGCTAAAAAACTTGAAAAGTTTGTCAATTCCCCAAGTCCGCGCGCGGTGAAATATCGCGATAATTCGGACGACATAGTTGATAAGATCTTTGAAAGCGCGCTCGGCGAAACCGCTTAATATCCTTTGATTTTCAGAAGCGCGAATACCGCGAACCAACCCAGCAGGCAGCCGGTAACCGTCTGCATTGTTGTGTGCCGGTTGAGGCGCACGCGAGCCCACGACACAAAAGGAAGAAGCGCGGCAGACGCCACACCGGCATCCCAGTTGTGGAAAAAAGTGAGCATCGCGCAAAAAGCCGCCAGTGTTGCGGAGTGGGCGCTGACTTTGTAGTAAAGAGTTACGGCGTAGAAAGCGAAAACCGCCACGAGGCAGGCGAGAGTGAAGTCAACGGCGGCGGCCGGGGCGCCGAAGTGGATCATAAGTCCGAGCCCGACCGCGACGCTTAAAACCGTCAGTTTGAGGGGGCCGATTCTCTCCGAACCGTTTGTCATATGAAAGTCCGAAACCGATCCCCTGCCGAGCAGAAACAGCACGTAAAGGGCGGGACCCATAACGAAAAAAGCCGCCATTACGGCGGGCCATTGCAACCCGAAACGCTCATAGAGAAGAGTCAGTGCGTACAGGGCAACAAGAGGCGGGGAGAAAACCACCGAGAGAAAAACCGCCGCGCCGCGCGAATACATGCTTGTTCTCAAAGCTTAACAGCACCTTTGTATTTCATCTTTTTTGCAACAAGAGTTTGCACTGAAACTCAAAAATCCCTGATTTGCTGTTAAAATCAATCCCGCCCATGAGTGAGACCAAAAAAAACGGTTCATCTGTCGCGATAACAGCCCTCTCAGTCACAGGTCTCGCAATCTGTCTTTACCTTACCGCGATATACTACACAACGGACGGCGCGGGTGCTTACTGCTCGGGCGGGTGGCAGTGCAACGAGGTTCTCAACAGCAAGTTTTCAAAAATGTTCGGTTATCCGGCCTCGCTCGCCGGAGCAATCGGATATGCGTTTTTGTCAGTCGCGGGCGCGTTCGGGGGTTTGAGGAAAAACCGCGCGCTTATAATCGGGCTGGCAAGCACGGGGGTCGGAGTGTCGGCTTATCTGTCATGGGCGGAGTTTTTTGTGATACGGCAAATCTGCCCGTTCTGCGTGACGTCCGCCGTAATAATTCTTGTGATATGGATACTATCCGTGCGCGGGGCGGACGGGGCTAAAATCGGCGCGGGCGTTGTTATCGCCGTTGTCGCGGCGGTGGCGGGATATGTGTCGGCGGAGATGAGTGAGGATTCGCCGCGCGTTTCGCAAAACGTCCAAAACGTTATGATGAGCAAAGGACTGGCGCAGCACTTGAAAAAGACCGGCGCGGTTATGTATGGCTCGTTCAAATGCCCGGCGTGCATTATGCAGAAAAAAATTTTCGGCGCGGACGCGAAAAAACTGAACTATGTTGAGTGCCACCCCGAAGGGAAAAACGCCAAGCCGGACCTGTGCAGGGAAAAGAACATAGGGGCTTTTCCAACATGGGAAATAAAGGGCTCCTTTCACAAGGGCGCAAAAACACTTGAACAACTTTCCAAGATTTCAGGGTACAAGAGCGGGCGGCAATAAGACGGCGGAAGAAACAAAGAAAAGCCACGCGGGTATCGCACGGCTTTTCATAAATCAGGAGGAGGAGGAAGTTAAGGAAATTCCCTAACTTACATCCATATAGTAAAGACTTTCCGGTTAAACGTCAAGTACTTTTTTCAGATACTAAAATCCGCCTCAAAAGCCCCTTCCAGAAGCCTCACATCGCCTTTCGAAAGATCCACCGCGACAACGTCAAAGCGCATCGGTTTAGATTCAACGCGATGTTTTTTGATATATCTGGACGCGGCAATCGTAATTTTTTTTCTCTTTCGCCGGTCAACAAACTCTTCGGGAAATCCGTGCGCGAAGTTTGAGCGCGACTTGACTTCAACAAAGCACAGCGTGCCGCCGTCAGAGCAAACAATGTCTATTTCCCCCTCTCTGCACCGGAAGTTTCTTTCAAGAATTAAAAAACCTTTTTCCTTGAGAAAATCCGCGGCAATCTGCTCGCCGCTCTCGGTCTTCGCGGGTTCGGGTTTTTTCACAAGCCGCGCCGCCACGCTCGCGATTTCGTCAATCAGTTTCAAGTTTCTTTTTTAATTCCTCAATGGTTTTTATCGCTTCGGCGGGCGTGAGGTTCATTGTGTCTATGCGGGAAAGGTCTTCGGCGAGTTTGCCAAACGAGCTGTTCTCGGCGGGTTGTTCGGGTTCAGCATCGGGAAAAAGCGTCATCTGCTCCGCGCCCATAAGTTCGGTCATTTTTGCGCGCATGCTTTCAAGAGAGGAAAGTATTTTGCGCGCGGACACAAGAACCGATTCCGGAACGCCCGCGAGCGCGGCAACCTGAATTCCGTAACTGTGACTTGATGAGCCGGGAACAAGTTTTTTGAGAAAAACAATCTCTTCTCCGCTTTTCTTGACCGCGACATTGTAGTTTTTGACTCCCGGATTTGACGCGGAGAGATTCGCAAGTTCGTGATAGTGAGTAGCGAAAAGAGACCTCGCGCCGACTTGATGCAAATGCTCGGCGACCGCCCACGCGATGCTCATTCCGTCAAAGGTGCCCGTACCACGTCCGATTTCATCCAGAATCACAAGACTGCGCGGGGTGCAGTTTCGTATTATGTAGGCGGTTTCAACCATTTCGGACATAAAGGTTGAAAGCCCTTTCGCAAGATTGTCGGACGCACCCACGCGTGTGAAAATCTTGTCCGTAATCCCCACAACCGCTTTTGAACACGGAACAAAACTTCCCATCTGAGCCATCAAAACCGTGAGCGCGACCTGTCTTATGAGGGTGGATTTTCCCGCCATGTTGGGTCCGGTAATAAGCAGAAATCTGTTTTCCCCGTCATCCATTTTGACATTGTTCGCGACAAACGCGCCCGCACCCCGTATCTGCTCCACAACCGGATGCCGTCCGTCCGTAATGTCTATTTCTCCTCCTCCGTTTATGACGGGCCTTGTGTATCCGTTGCGCACGGCGACGGCGCAAAAACACGACAGTACATCAAAAACGGCAATCAGCCTCGCGCACTCTCTGATTTTGTCCGCGACAGATGAAACCTCGCGTCTCAAACCTTCAAATATCTCTCTTTCAAGTCGCAACATCTCGTCTTCAGCAATTTTGATTTTTTCCTCCCATTCGGAAAGTTCGGGAGTTGTGAATCTTTCGCTTGAGGAAAGAGTTTGTTTTCTGACGTATTGGGGCGGAACCTTGTCAATGTTTGTTTTTGTAACCTCAACGTAGTAGCCGAACACTCTGTTGTATCCGACCTTCAAAGAGGAAATTCCGGTTTTTTCCCTCTGTTGTTGCTCAAAGCCCGATATCCAGTTTCTGCCTTCCTGCCGCAGACGTCTGAATTCGTCAAGGTCGGGGTCGCATCCCTCCTTTATGACCCCACCTTCGGCAAGAGTGGCGGGCGGCTCATCGTAAATTGTCGCGGCTATGCGCCCGGTTACAGAGTCAAAACCGTCTATCTTTTCCCCGGCGCCACGAAGAAGAGGCGCGGCCGCGCGCGGCGCAATTTTCTTCAACTCCGATGTCCGCAAAAGCGAATCCTTTAGCGCAGTCATGTCTCTCGGCTTTGAAGACGGCGTGGAGATTCTACCAATCAGTCGCTCAATGTCGTTCACACCTTTGAGTTCGGTTCGGATTGAATCCGTCAGGTCGGAATCGGCGCAAAGGTTTTCAACCGCATCAAGGCGGCTTTCAATCTCGTCGATTTGCGTGAGCGGGTAGTCCATCCATTTTCTCAAAAGCCGCCCGCCCATCGGGGTCAGCGTAAGGTCAATTGTTTTGATGAGCGTGGGTCCGTCTTCGGAAGTCATGGACTTCACGAGTTCAAGGTTTTTTCTTGTGGATTCGTCAATCTGAACGCAGGAGGACGCACCGTATAAAACCGGCAGTTTTATGGAAGGCATATAGTCCATCTGGGTTTCGCGCATGTATTCAAGCAACGCGGAGCAGGCAAGAGCCGCGCCTGAAGTTTCGTCAAATCCGCACGCCGCGAGAGACGAAATCCCGAAGTGTTTCATAACAGCCGAGCCCGGCTCGCTTGAAACAAACAGATCTTGTCTGATGGTGAAAAGCGGATTCCATGAAACGGCCGACTCCGCGGCGCACAGGCCGTTCTCCACCGCGATGACAACTTCGGACGGCATAAGTTTGAGAAGTTCGGAGCGTGCCGCGACTTCTGTTTTGAGCGAACAGACGGCGAAATCCCCGGTTGAAATGTCGCAGTGCGCAAGATGATAGCCCGAAGAGTCCGAACTGACTGACGCTATGTAGTTGTTTGTTTTTGAATCAAGGCTTTCATCGCCCAGAACGGTGCCCGGAGTGAGAACTTTGACGACCCGCCTTTCCACAAGTTTGCCGGATTGGCCTTCTTCAACCTGCTCGCATATGGCGACCTTGAGCCCAAATTCAAGCAGTTTTGACACATACCTCTCCGCGCTGTGAAACGGAACGCCGCAAAATGGAACAGGCGAGGCGGATTTTTTGTTGCGCGCCGTGAGGGTTATGCCGAGAATTTCCGAAGCGGCAAGCGCGTCTTCAAAAAACATCTCGTAAAAATCACCGAGCCGAAAAAAAAGTATGGAATCGTGGTAGCGGCTTTTGATGCTTTTATACTGTTCAAGCATCGGTGTGCTTGATTCGCTCATAAAAGGGAAATTATATTGAAATTGCCGTCTTTATCAAAGAGAGGTTGAAGTGATTGAAATAACAGCTCCGGCGGCGAACAGAATAAACCCGGTGATTTTTGAAAAGCCGGCCCGCGGAATGCGGAAAAAGCCGGAAAGTTTCGGGAATAAAAACGCCATGGCAACAACAAGCGCGGTTTGAACAACCGCGAGACCGATGAGGTAGAAAACAAGCGGGGACACTTCAGAACCGACTATCCCGCCGCCGTAGGCGTAGCCGTGAAACAGCCCGAAAACGGCGCAAAGAGCAGTGGCGAATGCTTTTGAAACCGCGCCCGTGAAAATGGCAAAACCCGCAAGCGCAACCGACACGGCGACCACAGTTTCATAAAACGGAATTTCAAATCCGCGACCGGACAGAAACAGATGCGCAAAAACGCCCGCGATTGTGGCGGGAATAAAAGCCAAAAGCGTCTTTTTGCTTCTGAAACACATGGCGCAGAAAAACGCAACCGCGGCGAGAAACGCAAGGTGGTCAAGCCCGAGCACGGGGTGCGCGAATCCCGAAAGCAAGCCCTGATGCCAGTGGGTAAGAGCCGCGCCCTCCCACGGATGATGCGCAAGAACATTTGAGGTTCCGAGTGAAAAAAATGTCGCTGAAAGCAGGAAAATTCTCATTCAAAGCCGCCTTAAACGGAATTCTGATTTTATATGTGAGGATTGTGAAAATCAAACTCTTTTGCTTTCTTTAATGGAGATGAGGGGAATCGAACCCCCGACCTCTGCCTTGCGAAGGCAGCGCTCTCCCAGACTGAGCTACATCCCCGTTACAAAAACCAACGCAATTATTATACGGAAAAACCCCAATATCAACCCGTCGTTGTAACTTCCACCCGCTGGATTGAGCGCGGAGTGGAAGACTCAACCGTGAAAATCGCCCCGCTTGACTCAACCGTTTCGCCGCGCGCGGGTATGCGTCCGAATTTGAAAAGCAGAAAGCCGCCGAGCGTCTCGTAATTTTTGCTCTCCGGTATGCGCGTGCCAAGGTCTTCGTTGACGCGCTCAACGCTGATATGCGGAAAAATCAGATATTTGTTCGCGCCCGTCCGTGTCCAGAGGTTTTCGCCCTTGTCGTGTTCGTCCTCTATCTCGCCCACTATCTCTTCAAGTATGTCTTCAAGGGTTACGATTCCGACCGCGCCTCCGTATTCGTCAACCACAATCGCCATTGACGCGCCCGCTTTCATCTCTTCAAGAAGCTCATTTATGGGCCTTCGTCTCGGAACGTAAAAAGCCGGACTCGCGTATTGTCCGACGGTTTTTTGAGAGCCGTTTTCATCATTGCCCAGCAGAAAGAACGAGTGAAGAACGCCGGTTATTTTATCCACCCTGCCGCTGTAAATCGGTATCCTCGTGTATCCCGTTTCCCCGACCATCCCGGCGGCTTCGGACAGGGTTGCGGACTCGGAAAGAGCCTTCACCGAAGAGAGCGGAACCATAACGTCTGAGACCTGAACCTCGGAGAATGAAAACACCCTGCTGAACATCCGCCGTTTGCCTGAATCCGCGCTTCCCCGCGCGTGGGCTCTGATGGCGTCCATAATTTCCTCCCTTGTGATTGAAGAGCGGTGCCCGGCAAGGCGCAACGCCTGACGCGTGAAAAAATTGACAATCCATGTGAGCGGATAGAACAGCCGTGTTGCGACCCACAGAGGATATATCGCCCATAGAATCATGGAGTCGCTGCTTCTGCGGAAGATAGATTTCGGAACCACCTGCCCGAAAACCACTACGAGAGGGGAAAGTATCACTACCGCGTAAAACTCTCCAGCGCCGAAACGGGTTTCCATATAAAAGGTCAAAAGTATGGTGCTTGTTATAAGCGAGATGTTTATTCCCGCGAGTGTTGTTCCGAGAAATCTGTCCACTTCGGAATAGGATTCAAGCACAAGCCGCGCCGCGCGCGACCCTCTGCCGCTGAGCATCCTCATGCGTATCTTGTCGCATGATATGAGGGCGATTTCCGAGCCCGCGAAAAACGCCTGAACGGCGAGGCATAAAACAACCGCCGTTATTGTGGCTTCAAGACTCATGCTCTTCCTCCGCGCCGGAGAGCGTGCTAAGCGCCTCAACTGTTACTTCGCTTATTCTCTTTCCCGATATTTTAGTAACCGTGAACTCAAGACTTCCGTGCGATATGGTCTGCCCTTCGGAAGGAAGCGCGCCGAATTTGCTGAAAACAAAACCGGCGAGCGTCTCGCCTTCGCCTGTGCTCTGCGAAATCGCGGACTCGGAAAGAGCTTGCGAAAAATTCTCAATTCCAACGAACTTGATGAGCGGAAAAAGCATAATGTCATTGAATTCGTCAACCCTGTAACTGCCCGGCACAATCAGTTTTCCTCCGTCCCATTCAGTTGCGGGCTGGTCTCTGCCGACGCTCCTTTCGTCCTCTATTTCGCCGACTATCTCCTCAAGGATGTCCTCCATTGTTACAAGCCCGTCAAACCTGCCGTATTCATCAACCACGATTGCCATGTGAATTCTGCGCCGCCGGAACTCCCTAAAAAGATCAAACGCGTCTTTGCTTCCGGGTATGAAGTACGGCGGGCGGATATGGTTTTTCAGAGAATCGCTGTCGGGAGATTTAAGCAAAAGGTCTTTGGCGAAGATAACGCCCGTGATGTCGTTTTTGTCATCCGAATAAAGCGGAATTCTTGAATATCCCGCCTTTTTGATTTCATAGATGACCTGCTCAACGGAGAGCGAATCACTGATGGTGAGGCAGTTCACATTGGGCGTCATTATCTGGCGCGCCGAAGTGTCGCGCAGACGGAAAAGACGGTCGGCAAGGCGGCTTTCAATCTCATTCACAACACCCTCTTCCCTGCCCATCAGCACAAGGGTTTCTATGTCTTCCTCGCTAAATTCCTGAGCCAGCCCCTCGGTTGCTTCGCCGTCGCCGCGCGGAATAAAAACATTTGAAAACTTTATTATGAGCCAGCGTAGCGGAGTTATGGCGTCGTGAAAAACATTGAGTGACGGCGCAACCGCTTTGGCGATGGAAGCCGGAAAGCGCACGGCAAGGGTTTTGGGAACCGTCTCGCCAAATATCAGAAGAAGCGGAGAAGCGACGGCAATCGACACAAAGGTTACAGTTTCGGACGAGAACGAGCCCATCAGGCTCGCGACCACCATGGCGACCACGGCCGAATACGCGATGTTTACAGCCTCGTCCGCGAAAAGAACCGTAACGATGAGATCTCCGGGTTTTTGGAGAAGTTTCTCTATGAGTCTGGCTTTTCCTCCACCCTCATTTTTTATTCTCTCCCTCTGGTGTCTTCCGAGCGAAAAAAGCGCGCCTTCGGAAAAACAGAAAAATGCCGAAGCACCCAAAAGCGCGATGGCAATCAGTGTACTTATCAGAATCTCACCCATTTTTATCGTTGTGAACGTAGCCGCCCGGACCGAACTCCGAAGCGGGAATTTCCGTTTCTCCGTCAAAAACGCTTAAAGCCCCGCCGCCGTCCACGCTTCCTATTTGTGTTATGTCCAGTCCGGTTTTCTTTGAAACGCCCGCGATTTCGCCAGTGCGGTCCGCGGACGCGGTAAACACAAGTTCGTAGTCGCCTCCGGCGGTCACGGCCTCCATCGCGCCTCCGGCCAGACCCGGATGGACGGGAATCTTTTCAAGCGACAGGCGCGCGCCGCAACCGGACAGCGAAACCACCCGCCTCAAATCGGCTATAAGCCCGTCGCTTATATCCGTCATTGCCGAGACCATACCCGCAAGCGCGAGACCTGCGTCTATCCTCGGAGAAGGAAAACGGAACCGCTCAAGAGTTCCGAGCTCGCTCGCGGCGGAGTGAGCGCCGGATGTGAGACCGTCAAGAATTTTCACCGCCGCGTCCGAACCGCCAAGACGCCCGGTAACGAAAACGGCGTCTCCGCTTTTCGCTCCGCTGTTGCGTGCGAAGCTGCGTGCGGAGGTTTCACCGCTGACTTTTATGTCAAGAAACATAAAGGGCGCGGACGATGTGTTGCCTCCCGCGACCGCCGCGCCTATCTCTGCGCAGGCGTCTTCAATGCCTTGTAAAAGTTCATCAATGATTTGTGAATCGGTGCGGGGATTGACACCCGCGCTCACGAGAACCGATTTCGGAGAAGCGCCCATCGCCGCGATGTCGCTCGCAGCACACAGAACCGCTCTTGAACCAACCGCGCGCGCGCCGAATTCGGGCAACGAGAGCCACTGTTTTCTGAAATGAACTCCCTCAACCACGCAATCACAACTGTCCACAATAAATTCGTCCGCGCCGCAATCAATCACGGCGGCGTCATCGCCGGGACCCACAACAAGGCGTCCGCGCGTCTCTTTTGAGGCGAACCGCCTCAGCGCACGGGAGACAACAAACTCCTCATCCGCAAAAGCGGTCTTTTTGTGTGGGGAATCCGTATGGTCGGAAGAATCAATATCTTCATTCATTTTCGCGTCAAAATTGTTTCAGAACGGGCGCGGTTTGTCAATCGGAATCTACTGAAAATACCTGTCAAGACGTCTGTATTGCACAGCTTCGGCAATGTGTTCGGGCTCTATGGCGTCCGAGCCCGCAAGGTCTGCTATTGTTCGCGAGACTTTGATTATTCTGTCGTACGCTCTCGCTGAAAGCCCGAGTTTTTCAACCGCTCTTTCAAGAATTTTTTTTGAAGAGTCGCAAAGCGGGGCGAATTTTTTCAGCATCTCGGGCGACATCTGAGAATTGGAGAAAACACCCGCGCCGCCGAACCTTTCGTTCTGAATCCCTCTCGCGGAATTGACTCTGTCCTTCACATCCGCGGAACTCTCGGCGGCGGTTTCATCCGAAAGTTCGCGGTATTCAAGGGCGGGAACCTCTATGTTTATGTCAAACCTGTCAAGAACCGGTCCCGACAGCTTTGCCCGGTATTTTCTTATCTGTTCGGGACGGCAGGAACACGGCTTTGAAGTATCGCCCAGATGCCCGCACTGGCAGGGATTCATCGCGCCGACAAGCATAAATTTCGCCGGATAGGTGAGTGTTGTGGCGGCGCGGGATATAACCACTTCGCCGTCTTCAAGCGGCTGGCGCATCGCTTCAATCACGGTTCTTTTGAACTCGGGCATTTCGTCAAGAAACAAAACGCCGTTGTGAGCGAGGCTGATTTCGCCGGGGCGCGGAACGGAGCCGCCGCCTATTAGGCCCGCGTCACTTACGGTGTGGTGCGGAGAGCGGAACGGACGCTCGGTAACGAAGGGCTGTTCATCTTTAAGAAGTCCCGAAACGGAGTAGATTTTTGAGGTTTCCATTGCTTCTGAAAAATGCATATCGGGAAGGATTGTGGGAATTCTGCGGGCGAGGAGGGTTTTTCCCGAACCCGGCGGACCGACCATGAGAATGTTGTGTGCGCCGCTCGCGGCTATCTCAACAGCCCTCTTTTCCTGATGCTGACCTTTGACCTCGCTGAAATCAACTCCGTATTGCGCTTTTGAGGAGAATACGTCCGCGCAGAAGGTTTGCGGCGCGATTTCATTTTTTCCGTCAATATGTCCCACAAACTGGGCGAGTGTATCCACGGCGATGACCTCCAAACCGGAAACAAGCGAGGCTTCAGCGGCGTTGGCTTCGGGAACCACGATTCCTTTTAGTCCTTTCTCTTTCGCGCAAATCGCCATGGACAGAATCCCTCCGACTTTTTTCACTCTGCCGTCAAGTGAGAGTTCACCCATTACGAGAAAGTCTTTGAGTTTTTCCCCCGGCACGATGATGCCCGCCGCCGCCAGAATTCCGACCGATATGGGCAGGTCAAACGAAGATCCCTCTTTTCTGATGTTGGCTGGGGCAAGGTTCACCGTAATCCTTCGCGGCGGGATTTTAAAACCGCTGTTTTTTATGGCTGAGCGCACCCTCTCCTTGCTTTCCCTCACGGCTCCTTCCGGCAGACCGACCGTCGTAAAAACGGGGAGTCCGGTGCTCATGTCAACCTCAACTTCCACTATATAGCCATCCACACCCAGCACGGCGCAACTTTGAATATTTGAAGTCATGCGGGCTATTTTACACAACACAACAAAGGGTTTTTGAGAAGCTGTTTGACAGAGCGGGTTTTTAGTGTTTAGATTGAAAACGGCTTTGGTAGTGGTGAGGGTCTTGTTCGCTTTGTAACTTCTTCGGACGCCCTCTCGGTCTTATGGTTTGATGCAGAGAGAAGATTTAAGTCAGATCTGGCAGGGGTTTCTGGGTCATGTTGAACAGGGCGGCAATGTTGACCGAGACACCATAGAAATTTTTTCCAAATCACAGATATCCGGTTTTGATGACAAGGAGGGTGTTGTTGAGATACTGCCTCCGGACAGAATCGGGATGAACTGCCTCACCAACAATGTTGGAAACTCTTTGGCGGAAATTTCCGACTATTTCACAAAGTTTTACGGTGTAAAAAAGGTTGAGGTGGCAAACCCTAAAGGCGAGAGCACTGAAGATGTTTTAATACCTCCCGAGAAAAACGTGAGAAAAGAGGTTCTTTTGGGTCACCTGAACTCAAAATACAGTTTCAAAAGTTTCGTTGTGGGCGAGAGCAACCAGTTGGCCTTTACCGCGGCAAGTACGGCCGCCAAACAACCCGGACGCCACAACCCTTTATTCATCAGAGGCTCTTCCGGACTTGGAAAGACACATCTTATGAACGCCGTGGGAAACGAGTTCGAGAAAAACAACCCGAATTTGAAAATATGCTGTATGCCCTCGGAGGATTTTACAAACATTGTTATAGAACACATCGGGGGGAAAAGAATGTCCATTCTGAAGAAGAAGCTCCGCAACGAGTGCGATCTTCTCATGATTGACGACATTCAGTTCCTTGAGGGAAAAGAAAAGGTTCTGGAAGAGTTTTTCCACACCTTCAACACTCTTCATGAAAAAGGAAAACAGATTATTGTAACAAGCGACGAGGAACCGGGGAACCTGCGGTTTGAGCCGAGATTAAAGACAAGGTTTATGTGGGGACTTACGGTGGACATAAGGCACCCCGACATAGAAACGCGTGCCGCCATTCTTAAGAAAAAAGCGGAGGCTAGAAAGATTGAAATTCCGCCGGGTGTTATTGAGATAATATCGGAAAAAGTGAAGGGGAACGTCAGGGAGCTTGAAGGCGTTCTTGCAAAACTTATAATTATGGCTGAGATAGACGGAAGACCCATAGATATAAGAACCGCCCACCAGATTATCGATGAGCGCTCCATAAACCAGAACGGTAAAGCGGAGAAAGACATTTCCGCAATTGGCAGGAACATGTCGGTTGAGCTCATTATTGAGAGTGTTAAAGACGTTTTCAACCTTGAAAAAGAACAACTTGTTTCCCTGAGCAGGGAAAGGGGGGTTGTTTTCCCCAGACAACTCGCGATGAGCCTTATAAGAAAACATCTGGGCACGCCATATCCCTCAATTGGGGTGTTTTTCAAAAGGGATCATTCAACCGTGATTCACGCTGTCAACAAAATAGAGGAAAACATCAAACAGGGTGATGAACTCACCGTAAAAGCCATTGAAGAGATAGAAGACAGGCTTGGAATTTAACCCACAAACCTGTGGAAAACCTGTGGAAAAACACAACAAATCCACACCTTGAAAAAGTTTTCCACAAAACATTGTGGAAAAAACAAAAACATAAACATCGTTTTCAACACTTACTCAACAATGAGAATTCTTTATGTGTTTTGGAGTTTTGATAAGGGTTTTAAACTTATCCACAAATCCACACCCCCTACTACTACGACTACTATATTTTTATGTATAATAAAAAGACTAATAGAAGAAACGAATAGACAAGGTGGAAAACAATTGAAGATAAAGTTCAAAAGGCAACCCCTGCTTAACAAATTGCAATTGGTCGCAGGGCTGGCGGAATCCGAATCTCCAAACGATATACTGCGGAATATACTTTTAAGAGGGTTTGGCAAGAAAAAAGAGTGTTTTGTCGCAGCCACGGATATTGAATCGACAATAGCCAGTTACTTCAACCCGGAAGATGCCCCCGATGCTGATTTTGACATCCTTGTTCCCGCACGCAAATTTCTTGAAATAATAAGGCGTATGGAAGACGATGATGTGGTCGTTAATATTCACAAAAACAACTGGATGGAGATAAAAACCACATCAGGTGTTTTTAAATTTCCCTTTCTTTCCGGGAAAAGTTTTCCAAAAATTCCCGCCTCGCCAACAAAGGCGGTTTTCTCGTTTTCCTCACAAACCGTGTCGACAATTCTCCCGTCACTTCTAAACTTTGCCGCGGACGACTCTTTGAGACGCAACCTCAACGGTGTGTATTTTGAGAAAATTGGCGGAAAAATCAGACTTGTCGCTACCGATAGCCACCGGCTTGCCTATTTTCAAAAAGAGATCTCCGGCGCGGGCAATTTTGAAAAATTCATATTGTCAAAAAAAGCTCTTGGTGAAGTTGTGAAAACAATCAAGGATTCCAAAGTGGATTCCGAAACCGCGTTCTCTTTTGAGAACAATATGGTTTTCTGCTCCACGGGGGAAACAACGGTTATCTCAAACCCTATAGACTCCCTCTTTCCTGAATACGAAAGGGTTGTGCCGGATTTTTCCGCTCTGGAACCAGCCGTTGTTGATAAAAACGCCATACTTGCCGCGGTGAAGAGGGTAAGTGTTTTTTGCGAAAAACACGAAAAGGTGGATTTGAGCCTTGTTCCCTCCACGCTTTCCATCTCGAGTGTGGAAACGGATGAGGGAGATGCTGTGGACACCGTTCCGGTAAAATTCGGCGGAGACGAGTTAAAAACATCTTTTAACCCTAGATTCCTTGTTGACTCTCTGAGCTTTCTTGATGGTGAAGAGATTGATTTTCGCCCCGGGGACGGAGCAACACCCGGTGTGTTAACCCTTACCGGTTCCGCAGATTTTGTCTGTATATTGATGCCGGTGGTTTCCTGAATTTTTATGGGGTTTGTGCGGAATCTTGCCAGTTTTCTAATCTCTTTACTGTTTCCCAAATCGTGTGTTGTTTGTGATTCAGTTTTTTCAGAACCTCCCCATGCTGAGAACTCCCCAGATTTAAGCGTTTCTCTCTGCCAAGCCTGCGCGGAAGGTTTTATCCCTCTTTCACCGCCGGATATATGCCCGCTTTGCGGGAACCCACTTGTGGAAAACCACAGCAATTCCCCGTGCGGTTCATGTTTTGTATCGCAAAAGCATTTTTCCATCGCCCGCTCAATTGTTCTTTTTTCCGGTCCCGCAGCGCGGGTGGCAAAGATTTTCAAATATGACGGACGTTTTTCCCTGGGAACCTTTTTCTCTTCGCTTGTTGTTGATTTTTTCCCTTCAGACATGGGCGATTTTGAGGTTGTTATCCCCGTCCCGCTTCATTTGAACAGAATCAGGGAGAGGGAATTCAACCAGTCCGCGGTGATTTCTTCAAAAGTGGCTTCCCGCTTGGGAAAAAAGCACGCGCCTTCCGCGCTCAAAAGAGTTATCAACACAACTCCACAGGTGTCTTTCTCTAAAAGTCGCGACAGAAAAGCGAATATGCGCGGCGCTTTCGCCATCACGGATGAGGGAAAAAAGGCGGTAAAAAACAAAAAAGTGCTGCTTTTTGACGATATCTTCACCACCGGTTCAACCCTTGATGAGTGTTCGGCAACACTACTTTCGGGCGGTGCCGCCGAAGTTAAGGCGCTGACTGTTTTTAGAACCCCGATTTAATGTCCCGTCGCGCGGGCAAAAACGCCTCTCCCTTGCCTCTTTTTGTCTCAACCCGCATACTAAAAAGGTTTTTAACAAGGTTTAGTACTTCCGAAATGCCTGTAAAAAGAGTAAGAAAAAGCGGTTCAAAAACACTTTCCAAACTCAGAGCCGAGATTGATTCCGTTGACCGCAAAATCTTCGCCGCCATAAATGAAAGAGCGGCAGTGGCGTTTGAGGTTATGGAAGAGAAGAAACGGCTGGCAAAAAGCGTTTATGATCCGGAGAGGGAAAGAGAGGTTGAGAAAAAAATCGTTAGCCTCAACAAGGGACCTCTTGCGGACGGGGACGCGCTTTCAATTTTCAGGCAGATAATCCGCTCGTGCAGAACCCTTCAATCAAAAGGCAGGGTTTCCTACCTCGGTCCGGAGGGGAGTTTCTCACATCAGGCGGCTTCAAACATGTTCGGTTACTCCTCGGAAATGGTTCCGCGCAAAACCATTGAGGAAGTTTTTGAAAGTGTGGCAACCGGCTCGGTCTCTATGGGCGCGATTCCGATAGAAAACTCAACGGAGGGATCGGTGGGAAGGGTTCTTGAAATAATAGCCGAGAATGATTTTCATATAACCCGTGAGCACTACGAGAAAATAAGCCACCTTCTTTTGTCCAAAACCGGAAGTTTGAAGGATTTAAAAAAGATCGCTTCACATCCGCAGGCTCTCGGACAGTGCAGAAAGTGGATTGCCTTAAAATTGCCCGCCGCGCGTCCGGTGGAAACTTCCAGCACGGCCGCGGCCGCCGTAATGGCGGCAAAAGACAAAACGGTCGGCGCAATTTCAAGCGCCCACTCCGCCTCCATATACAAACTGCGCATCGCCGCTAAAAGCGTGGAAGACACCCCGCTCAACGCTACGCGTTTTGTGGTTGTGGAAAAAGCCATCGCCACACAAAAGCGTGATGGAAATAAAATATCCATAATGTTCTCCATCAAAGACGAGCCGGGCGCGCTACATAAAACGCTCTTTTCCCCGCTTGCGTCCGCCGGAGTCAACCTTACGAGAATAGAGTCCCGCCCGTCCGGTAAAAAGGCGTGGGAATACGTGTTTTTTGTTGATTTGGAAGGAAGTCTCGGCAAGCGGAAAACCGACAAACTTATAAGGGAAATTGAGTCCGGGAGTTCTTCTTTCAAAGTGCTCGGATGCTATTTTTCGGGCGACGAGACCAGAGCGGACTCGTAATGCTAACTCCGAAAGAAAACATAATGAGTCTTCCGGTTTATGTTCCGGGCAAGACCTCCAAGCAGATTGAAAAAGAGATGGGAATAAAAAACGCCGTCAAAATGGCGTCAAACGAAAACCCTCTCGGGCCCTCGCCCGCGGCGGTTGAAGCGGTGAACTCTTTTTCCTCTCAAATCCACCTCTATCCCGACGGGGACTGCTCGCGTCTCAAAGAGAAGTTGTCTGAAAAACTCGGCGTCGCTTCTAAGAACCTCGCGGTCGGCAACGGCTCAAACGAGGTGCTTGATTTGATAGCGAAGGTTTTTCTCGGTCCCGGCGATGAAGCGATTTACGGGGCTCACGGCTTTGTTGTCTATCCCATCGTTACCGCCGCCGCCGCGGCAAAAGGGGTTGTTTCCCACATGCCCGGTCTGAAACACGAACTTGAAGATTTTGCGCGGCGGATAACTCCTAGAACCAGAGTCATTTTTCTTGCCAATCCAAACAACCCGACCGGCACAATTTTTTCGCGCGGCGAGTTTGAGGATTTTCTCGGCAAGGTTCCCGAACACGTGGCCATTGTGATTGACGAGGCGTATTTTGAGTATGTGGACGACCCGGAATATCCCGACACGCTTGAGTACCACTCACAGAGGGAGGGACTTATAACCGTCCGGACTTTCTCAAAAATCCACGGGCTTGCGGGAACCCGAATCGGCTACGCGATTGCGTCCGAGCGTGTGGCGGCTCTTTTGAACCGCGCCAAAGAGCCGTTCAATGTCAACTCTGTTTCGCAGGCGGCCGCGCTCGCCGCTCTTGAAGATTCACGGCATTGCGCCGTTTCCCGCAAAGTGAATCTGGAAGGGCTTGAGTATCTGCATTCCTTTCTTGACTCAATGGGCGTTGAACGCACAGACTCAAAGGCAAACTTCGTTCTCGCGGAAGTCGGGCGCGATGCCGAGGGAGTGTACGAGAGGTTGTTGCGTGCAGGGATTATAGTGCGCCCCGTTTCGGCTTACGGGCTTGAAAATCACATACGGGTTACGGTCGGCACGGCGGAGCATAACGCCGCTTTTATCAACGCTCTGAGTAAGGCAATGGAAAAATGAAAATCTCCATTATAGGGCTGGGACAAATAGGCGCGTCTCTGTGCGCGGCGCTTAAAGAAGCGGACGCGGCGGATGAAATTACAGGCGCGGACACAAACTCCGCGGCGGTTGATTACTGCGTCTCCGAAGGGCTTATAGACCGGGGTTTTAAGGATGCGGCGGAAATTCCGCCCGATACAGACATATACGTTCTTGCCGTTCCTGTTCACCGCATGCGCACGGCGGCGGACGCTCTTTTTTCCACTCCGCGCCCCGGCGCGGTGATAACAGACGTTGGAAGCGTTAAAGAATCCGTTGCCCGAAGCATTGAGAGTGTTTTGCCGCCGGATGTGTTTTTTGTTCCGGCGCACCCGGTTGCGGGAAGCGAAAAACAGGGAGCGAAGGCGCATAAAAAAACCATCTTCAAAGGAAAACCCGTGATAATCACCAGCGGTTCGGGAGACGCATTGAGCAAAGTTGAGGATATGTGGAAAAAGACGGGCGCGAAGATTTTGAAAATGTCCGCCCGTGAGCATGACCGGATCTTCGCTCTCATAAGCCACCTTCCGCACGCGTGCGCGTATTCTCTGTCTTCGGTTGCCGGAACTGCGACCACGGAAAAAGTAAACGCTTTCTCCATTTCAGGAGGCGGATTGAAGGACACAACCAGAATAGCAATGAGTGACCCGGACCTGTGGGCGGGCATACTTATTGAGAACGGGGAGAATGTTCTTGAAGCGTTCAAAGGGTTTTCGCGCTCAATTTCCAAAATTGCGCGTGCGGTGGAAGCCGGAGACAGGGAAGAACTCGCCCGTCTGCTTGAAAAAGGGCGTGCGGCGAAAGAGCTTTTCATCAAGAACGAACGCAATTTTTGACACCGCCGTGCGGTTTGTTAATGTTTTCTCGATGACTGGAAAGATAAAGAAAACTGACGAGGAGTGGAAAGCCGAACTTACCGAAGAGCAGTTCCACGTCGCCCGGCGGAAGGGAACCGAAAAGCCCTTTACGGGAAAGTTCAATGATTACAAGGAAAAAGGCCGGTATATCTGCGTCTGTTGCGGACAGCCGCTTTTTAATTCGGATTCAAAGTTTGATTCCGGAACGGGATGGCCCAGTTTTGACAAGCCGATGGAGCGGGACAATGTCAAGACCGAACAGGACAACTCTGCGGGAATGAGCCGGACCGAGGTTATGTGCTCAAAGTGCGACGCCCACCTGGGGCATGTTTTTCCGGACGGCCCCTCCGAAACCACCGGAACAAGATACTGCATTAACTCCGCGTCTCTGGATTTCAAGAAAAAGGATTAGGGATTGAGTGGCGGCGGGAGGACTCGAACCTCCGACGGGGGCCTTATGAGAGCCCTGCTCTGCCTCTGAGCTACGCCGCCCTTTGAGGAAGGCGGAGTTTAACACACAAGCCTGAGTCTTATCAAGATTGGCGCGACCGTCCGAGCTTGTATCCAATAGCTTTACATGCCATTTTCGCCGCCGTTACATCGGGCGCGACAAAGCCCGGAATTGGCGCGAGTTCAACGATGTCCATTCCCACCACTTCACGGCTCTCGAACACCGCGCGGAGCAAAGAGATAACGTCCGTCCAGCCCATTCCTCCGGGTTCCGGTGTTCCGACAGAAGGCATAATTGAAGGGTCGAGTCCGTCGGCGTCTATGCTCAAATAAACTTTGCGCCCAAGTTTTTCCATAATTTGCCCGGGCGCGTTCACAAGAAGTTTTTCCTCTAAAATCTTTTCTGCGGAAACAATACTCAAATCCTCTCTGCCGACCGCGAACCCGGCTTCTTCAGCCGACATACTTCTCACTCCCGCGATTACAATGTGCGACGCGCCCGCTTCCACAATCCTTCTCATAACGCACGCGTGGCTGAATTTTGAGCCCTGGTAACTGTCTCTGAGGTCGCAATGGGCGTCTATGGACAGAACCGAAATTTCAGAATGAATCTCCTTTTGCGCGGCGAAAGCCCCAACCGTTACGGAGTGCTCACCGCCGAGTGTGAGAACAAATTTGCCCTCCCGCGCAAAATCAAGGCACGAGTTTTTAACGGTTTTGACCATCTGTGCCGGATCAATGTCGCATTCAATTTCAGGCGCGGTGTGGATGCCTCCCTCCGCCGGGTTGATTCCAAGTTCTTCATCGTAGAGTTCAATTGAGCGGGACGCTTCAATTATCGCCATTGGACCCCGCGAGCAGCCACCCCGGAACGACACCGTTCTCTCGTACGGCACCGGAAGCACAACCGTTTGCGCGCTATCGGGATTTGATTCGGACGGGTCAAGGTCCAGAAAGTTCAACTCAAAGCCCATTCCGAATTGCCTATGCGGTTTTCTCCGTTTTTCCGAAGCCCAGTTTGCGCAGATAGTCGTGAGTTCTCGTGCCGTCCCCGCTCATAAAAATCTCCAAATCCTCTGGCGTGTCAATATCAAGCCCTATGCCGCCGAGCGTTAATGAGGAAAACTCCAGACCTCGCCGCCGAGCCGTTTCCTTGTGGCGTGGAAAACTGTTTTCGCCGAAATGCGGAGACAGCGCGCCCGGCGGACTCATAAAAAGCGCGTTTGTTCCCGTTCCGTCCCGTGAGGGAACAATGATAATGCGCTTTTCCCCGTCATCTTTTTCAAGCACGGCGTCAAACTCCCAAGCCTGCGCGGCGGGTATGTCGCCCGGAATCACAAGCGCGGAATCCACGCCAGCCGCAAAACATTTCTTCATCGCGAAATCAACGGACGAACTTTCGCTCTGCTGGTCATGCTCAAGAATTATCTCCATTCCGAATTCGCGCCCCATGCTCATGGCGTCCGGTTCGGCGGTTACGAGGAAAACCCCGTCCGTGCGTTCGCACCGCGCCACATTGGACAGAACATCCTCAAGCATCACGCGCGCGAGCCCGTTGCGCTCGGACGGCGACAGGCTTTCGCAAAGCCTTTCATTTGCGGCTGAAAATCTTTTTACCGGAACAACAACGGCTTTCATTTCACAAACACTACAGAAAAATAGGTTTTTTTCCACACGGCAAGTTAAACTAACGCTCAATGAGCCGCCAGCCGAGTACCCCCCACTACGCCGGTCACAGGGAGCGCGTCAGAAAAAAATTTCTCAAAGAGGGGCTGGGCGTGTTTGAGGATTACGAAGCGCTGGAGCTGCTTCTGACTTATTCAATTCCCCGCAGCGACGTGAAACCCGTCGCGAAAAATCTGCTTAAAACCTTCGGCTCGCTCTCAGCCATTTTGGACGCTTCCCCGTCCGAACTAAGGAAAGTTGCCGGCATAGGCGTCTCAACCGCCGCTTTCATACCGCTTGTCAGGGAAATCAACTGGCGCTATATGGAGACGCGGATTGAAAAAGAGGACTATCTGACTTCTCCGCAGGCGGTCATAGATTTTTGTAAATCCAGAATAGGACGCGAAAGCAGGGAGTTTATGCTTTTGGTCTTCGTCAACACTAAAAACCAGTTTATTGAGCACGAGGTTGTGTCCGAAGGCGGAGTCGCAAGCGTGAATATGAACATAAGGGACGTGGTGAAAAAGGCGATTGATGTAAAAAGATGCTCAGGCATCATTGTTGTTCACAATCACCCGAGCGGCCACCCGCAACCGTCCGACAGCGACAAAGACATCACCGGGGAACTCGCAAGAATCTGCAAATCGCTTGACATACGGCTTGTTGACCACCTGATTGTATGCTCGCACGACCATTACAGTTTTGTTGAAAACGGCTTGTTATGATAGCCTTGGAAAACACTCATGCCTCCCGAATCCAGAAAAGCGAGAGCTGAAAGAAAAACCAGCGAGGTAAAAGTCAGCGTTGAATTGAATGTTGAAGGTTCAGGGAAGTTTGACATCCAGACCGGCATACCCTTTTTTGACCACATGCTCAGCCAGTTCGCGCGGCACGGTTGCTTTGACCTCAAAATAAAAGCCGTCGGCGACACCGAGGTTGATTTTCACCACACAGTTGAAGATGTGGGCATTGTGCTTGGAAACGCTTTCAAGGAGGCGCTCGGCGAGAAAAGTCGCATAGTCCGCTTCGCGCACTCTTTTGTGCCTTTTGAAGACACGCTTGTTTTTTGCGCCGTGGACATAAGCGGCAGACCGTGTCTTGTGTTTGACGCCGAAATGCCCAAGTCCAAAGTGGGAGATTTTGACTCGGAGCTTGCGCGCGAGTTTTTTAAATCTCTCTCAAACAATGCGGGATGCAACCTCCACATCCGCCTCCACAGTGGCGACAATCTGCACCACAACATTGAGGCGATGTTCAAATCGTGCGGCCGCGCGTTTGATCTGGCGACCGCGATTGACGAACGCTACACAGGCGTTCCTTCCACAAAAGGCGCTTTATGAGCTCCGCCCGCAACCCCGAAATAGCCGTTTTTGACTATGGGGCGGGCAACCAGCGAAGCGTTCTGAGCGCTTTTAAGTTTCTCGGCTTCAACGTAAAGGCAATTTCCACTCCCCGCGAAATATCGCAGGCGGAAAAGATTGTCGTTCCCGGAGTCGCGTCTTTCGGCGACTGCGCCAAAGAGATTGAAAAATCCGGAGCTGCCACGGCTTTGCGCGATTTCATAGACGAAGGAAAACCGTATCTGGGAATGTGCCTCGGGCTTCAAATACTTTTCGAGAGTAGCGATGAAAGTCCCGGAGAGACGGGGCTCGGCGTTTTCAAAGGCGGTGTTAAGGGCTTACGCACGTCTCCCGAACTCAAAGTGCCGCACATGGGCTGGAACCGCGTGTCGCTGTCCGGCGGCGGACTTTTCACCGGCGTTTCCGACCAAAGCTGGTTTTACTTCGCGCACTCGTTCTACGTTGAGCCGGAGGATTCGTCAATTATAGCCGCGAGGGTTTCTTACGGAAGCGAGTTCACTGCCGCGGTGGAAAAAGACAATGTTTTCGCCTGCCAGTTTCACCCTGAAAAAAGTTCGGACGCGGGCTTGGAAGTCCTGCGCAATTTCGCCGGTTTTCAGCCGTCTCCGTAAACCGCTCTGTAAACGCCGTAACTTCTAAATACGCGCCTCACGTAATTTCTTGTTTCGTTAAACGGGATTTCTTCGGTGAACTCGTCCTGTTCAAGACCTTTGAGCGCTCCGTTTTTCCACCGCGCCGCCCTTGTCGGTCCCGCGTTGTAGGCGCAAAGCGCGGCAACGGTATCACCGCCGAATTTTTTCAACATCAGGTGCAGATAGCGCGAACCGAGTTTTATGTTCACTTCCGGCGAGAAAAGTTTTTCGCGTATGATTTCCTCCTCTCCGGCCCCCGCCGCCATATCTTTCGCGGTTGGCATTATGAGCTGCATCAACCCGAACGCGTCTGCGTGCGAAACGGCGTCCATTTTGAATCTGCTCTCCTCGCGTATGAGGGAATAGACAAGGTTTTCATCAAGCCCGTATTTTGACGAAAACTTTTTTACCTCGTTGTTAAACCCTCTAGGGAAAGCGAGCCGCATTCTTTTGGACGGCGGGTTGCTTCCGATGAGTTTTATGCACGAATTGAACTTCCGGACGGCGGTGAGAATTTCGCATGCCGCGGCGGGATTTCCTCTCCCCGCCGCAACGGCTTCTTTTGCCGCCCATTTTTCCATGCCCGCTTCAAGCAGAAATCGCGCTCTTTTAATCGCGGGCGACGTTCTGGATTTTTTCGAGATACGGAAGCCGTTGCGGCGATGGGCGTCTTTCTTTCCGATTTTTTCCTCCGCGAGAAAAGAGTAATAGCTGAACTCTCTGCCAGCGGCTTCAATAAAAAACTGTTTCGCCTCTTCGCGCTCCCCCGTTTCTTCAATGGCTCTCGCCCTCCAATACGCGAACTGCCCTGCGAGAAAGGATTTTTCTTTTCTTTCGTTTTCCGCGAAAACGCGCGCGGCTTTCAGGTATTCCCCCTTTTTGTAATAATTCCAGCCTAGATTCCATGCCACATCCGTGCGGTTTTGCGGATGAGACTGTTTTACCAGAGCGTAAATCTCCTCCGCCCTGCCGGTTTTGCCGAGTTTCAGAGCGATTTTCTGCTCTTTTACAAGGGCTTTTCCCGCCCATTCGGTTTTGGGAAACAACTTGTTTACCGCCCTGAAAGCGGCTTGCGCTTTGCGGAGCGCTTTCCGCTCTCCCGATTTCCCGCGCCGGATTTTAGCCATCGCTTCAAGAACCGTTCCTTTGACATACGCCGCGTGAGCGGATTTTGCCGAGCCGAGAACCGAAAGCGCATTTTTCAAGAGCCGCTCATTTTTCCATCCGGTTTTGCGCATACATATGGCGCGCCTGATATTTCTTTCCTCCGTTTTGGGCAGAGACACGTAAGCCGCCGCCGCGCCGCTTGCGCATTTTTTGAGGTCGAACAGCGTGTCCGCTCTGCGGACGCGGTCTTGTTCGGAAGGAGAGATTTTTTCCGCCGCCGCGCCCGCGTGAACGCTTGCCGGATAGTCTCTCCAAAGCGTTTTCCACGTTTCCGCCGCAACGTCCGCGCGGCCGTTTTTCTCCGCCAGTTCCGCGATTTTTTTTAGGTAAAACCCTTTGCGTGTCGCGGAGTCTGAATTAAAAAGCGTGTTGTAAACCCTTTCCGCTTCAACCAAAAGTCCTTTTGTTTCAAGTATTTGAGCCTGTTTTTCAAGAGCTTCGGGTTTGAGCGTTTCAAGTTCCGCCGCGATTCTATACATGTCTGCGGCAAGGAAGTTGTCCAGTTTGGCTAGGGCGTTTCCCCTGATGAAAAAGACATACTCCCGGAGTTCCGGAATTTCGTTTTCAAGATTATAAAGCAGTGAAAGCGCTTTTCCGGGACCGCCCGCGTTGTCCGCGTCTTCATTCGCCGCCCGGAGTTTTTTCACCGCAACCGTCCGCCCGGGGTTTTGCGCTTCGCAAGTCGGAACAAGCGCAACAAATAAAAATGTCGCCGCGAGCACGGTGCGGAGAAAAAGAGGTTTAATCATAAGTTTTCCGGAATCGCAATCAGGCGGATTTTACTTCCTACAGCAAAACTGTTCAAATTGACGGCGGTTTATGTAATATTAACCTGCTAAGGTGGGGGATAGTATAACGGCAGTACCGCGGTCTCTGGAACCGCTAGTCTGGGTTCGAATCCCAGTCCCCCAGCCACTCCGCGCCCGAAAGAGACAGAACAATGCCTGATAACTATGTGAAGATTTTTGACACCACCCTCAGGGACGGTGAGCAGGCGCCCGGATGCGGAATGACCGCTTCGGAGAAACTGCGGGTCGCTTTTCAACTTGAACGGCTGGGCGTTGACGTTATAGAGGCGGGCTTTCCCATTTCTTCGGAGGAGGATTTTCTCTCCGTGCGCCAAATCGCGGAAAGGGTGCGCGGTTGCGAAATTGCCGCTTTGTGCAGAGCCGCCAAAGGCGACATAGACCGCGGCTGGGAAGCGGTGAAAAAGGCGGAAAACCCCAGAATTCACACCTTCATCGCCACTTCGGATATTCATCTGAAACACAAACTCAGAAAATCGCACGCCGAAGTTGCGAAAATTGCCTCGGATTCGGTCGCTTACGCGCGGAAATTCACCTCCAACGTTGAGTTTTCATGCGAAGACGCCACACGAACCGATATTGATTATCTCTGCGAAGTGGTCTCTCTAGCCATAAAAGCGGGCGCGTCCACAATCAACATTCCCGACACGGTCGGCTACACGGTGCCCGAAGAGTTCACCGGAGTCATCAGACAGATAAGGGAGAATGTTGAAGGGATTGACGATATTGTTTTGAGCGTCCACTGCCACAACGATTTGGGACTCGCGGTCGCGAACTCGCTTGCCGCGGTCGCCACCGGAGCTCGTCAGGTGGAATGCACAATAAACGGGCTCGGAGAAAGAGCCGGAAACGCCTCGCTTGAAGAAATCGTTATGGCAATCAGGGTCAGAGGCGACAAAAATCCTTACAAAACTGGTATTTCAACCGAGCAGATATACCCGTCAAGCAAGGTTGTTTCGCAGGTTACAGGTGTGGCGGTTCAGCCGAACAAGGCTGTTGTGGGCGCAAACGCTTTCGCTCACGAGGCGGGCATACATCAGGCGGGCGTTTTGAGCGACAGAATCACTTATGAGATTATGAAGCCTGAAGACGTGGGCATATCCTCAAACTCCATTGTTCTGGGAAAACATTCGGGACGGCACGCATTCAGAGACCGTCTTGATGAGTTCGGATACGATCTTGATGACAATCAGTTTGAAAAGGCGTTTCTAAAGTTCAAAAACCTCGCCGACAAAAAGAAATACGTGTTTGACGAAGACATTGAAGCACTCATAAGCGAGGAGTTTATGGGGCAATCCGATTACTACGAGTTTATTGATGTGGAGTTCACGGGTGGTTCAAGCGCGACCGCGGGGGCGACCGTGAAACTTCTCGCGGACGGAAAAGAGATTTCCGGCACCAACACGGGCGGCGGTCCGGTTGACGCGGCTTACAAGGCGATAAAAGAGGCGACCGGGGAGTTTCCGAAACTGGAAAGTTACAGAATTTCCGCCATAACGGGCGGCACGGACGCGCAGGGAGAGGTTACAGTTCGCATCGCCGATGAGGATGCGGGCGTTTTTTCACGCGGCAGGGGCTCGGACACGGACATAATAGTCGCGAGCTCAAAGGCGTTTGTGAACGCGCTTAACCGTCTCAGGTGGCGCAGAAGCCGGAAAGAGGAAAGGGTCAAAGACGGGATTTAGTTTTTCTGTTCGTTGTAGCGGACTTTTGCTTCCTGCATAAGACAAACCGCCCGAGCGGTTCAACTTGTTTCTGTTTCTTGACCTTTCACGCCGCCTCTTTAATATAGTCTGGCAGTTCGCGGCGAGTCCGCATGCAGAGTGAGTTATGAAACCGCTTATAATGACAGTCGTTCTTGTTGCCTCTTTCGGCTTTTTCTTTTACAACATCTACAACCTGACCCGCCTTTTACGGCTTGGAAAAAAAGAAGACAACCGGTTTGACCAAATCGGCGAGCGGCTAAAACGCGTTTTTATCTATGTTTTCGGACAGCGGCGGCTGTGGCAGAACTACACCTTTGCGGGAATTGAGCATTTTATGATTTTCTGGGGATTTATCATTATCTCCATTGGCACTTTTGAGATTTTCGTGAGCGGGCTTTTCTTTCCCGAAAGCGGATTCAAACTCATTCCCGGAATCGGGCATGACTACTACGAATATGCTCTGGACATAACTCAGGCGCTTGTGATTCTGGCGCTGTGCATGGGAGTTACGAACCGCCTCACTTTTGGTAAAAGAAGGGAGGTGAACGGACCGGACGCGGTTGTTGTTCTGGGACTTATTTTCGGGCTTGTGATGACGGCGTTCCTCTACACCGGAGCGCGAATCGCTCTTGGCGGAGCGCCCGCGGAGTTTTTGCCTGTTTCGTCGCTTTTCGCGGGGCTTTTCTCTACGATGTCCGCAACCGGCCAGGTGTTCTGGCGCGAGTTTTTCTGGTGGTTCCACGTTCTGATACTTCTCGGTTTTCTCAACTACCTGCCCTACTCAAAGCACAGCCATGTTTTCACGGCCGCGCTCAATGTTTTCTTTCAGAATCTCAACCCGCGCGGCGCGCTTCCCAAGATAGATTTTGAGGACATTCCCGAAGACATTGACCACTTTGGAGCGGGCAAAATTGAGGATTTCAGTTGGAAAGACTTGATGGATTCCTACACCTGTACTGAATGCGGCAGATGCACGGACAACTGCCCGGCTTGGAACACGGAAAAGGTTCTTTCCCCGCGCGATATTGTCGTGAAGTTGAGGCACTACGTTTCAAGCGAAGGCAAAGACATCGCGGACGGAAAAATCGCCGCCGGAGAAGGAGCGGAACTAGCGTCCACGGAATGGATAACTCCCGATGAACTATGGGCTTGCACAACCTGTAACGCCTGCGTTGAGCAGTGTCCGCTGTTCATAGACCAGATGGGCAAAATTGTTGAAATGCGCAGATTTTTGACTCTTGAGGGACGGCTGACGGGCCCGGCGACCCGAACTTTGCAAAAACTTCAAACTCACGGCAATCCGTGGGGTTTTGACGGAGCGGACAGGGCGTCATGGATTTCCGAAATGGATGGCGTGCGTGTTCTCGGAAAAGACCTTGAAAGCGCCGAACCAGTTGATGTTGTTTACTGGATGGGCTGTTTCGGCGCGTTTGACCCGCGTGGACAGCAGGTTTCTCAAGCCGTTGTGGATCTTCTCTTGAAGGCGGGCGTGGATTTCGCCGTTATGGGACCTTCGGAAACATGTAGCGGCGACCCTGCCAGACGGCTCGGCGAGGAGGCTCTCTATCAGGAGCTTGCCGGTCAAAATATTGAGACGATGAACGATTTGAAGGTGAAGAAAATACTTACCAACTGCCCGCACTGCTTCAACACCATAAAGAACGAATATCCGCAGTTCGGCGGCGAATACGAGGTGGTTCACCACACCGATTTTCTGCTTGATCTTGTAAAGCAGGGGAAAATCACCCCTCAGGGAGAGATTTCAGAGAAAATCACATACCACGACTCCTGCTACATAGGTAGATACAACAAGATTTACGACTCTCCAAGGGAGATTTTGAAATCCATATCCGGCATTGACCTCGTTGAGATGAAACGCTCAAAACGCAACAGTTTCTGCTGCGGTGCGGGCGGAGGAAAGGTTTGGGCGGAAGAAGAGGCGCCGAGGGTTAACTGGAACAGGTTTGAAGAAGCTGAAGAAATGAACCCCGACACTCTGGCGACAGCCTGTTATTTCTGCAACACCATGTTTGAGGACGCGGCAAAATTCAAAGGCAAATCCGAAGACATTAAAGTGAAAGACGTCGCCGAAATTCTCAGGGATTCCGTGAACAAGACCGATTAGGCGGTTTTCAACCCATGCCGACCGGAGATGAATTTCCGTCCGCCCTGCTTCTTGACTCCGGAGGCGGCTGGCTCGGAGACACTTCGGGCGGAAGCATGACTTTTTCAAAGCCGGACTTCACTCTTTCATCGGGCGTTTCCGGTGCCGTTGTTTCAGACGGAAAAACAAGTTGTCAAATAAAAGGCGACCCCATTTGTGAAATAGAAAAAAAAACCGCTGAAGGATATTTGGCTGTCGGTTTTTTTTCGTATGAATATTTGGAAAAAACCGATGATGGACGCCGCCTTGCTGGAAAAATGAGCGAAAAATCCGGCGGTCTTGACGCGCCGCTTTTGAGTTTTCATTTTTACCGCCCCGAAGCAATCACACACACAGATAAGATTTCTGCCGCAAAGGCGCCTTTTATTAACGGCGGTGCCCCACCCCCGAGCGGTTTTCCCTCTAATTTAAATTTGCGTGAAAGGCGTTTTATTGAAAACGTGAATAAAATAAAATCACACATAAAAAAAGGCGATGTGTATCAGGTAAACATATCAGAGGCGTGGGATTTTTCCCCGAAGGAAAATCCCCTGAAACTTTTTATGAGTCTTTTTGATTCTCAGCCGGTTCCGTTTGCGATTTATCTGGATTTCGGATGTTTTCAATTTTTGAGCGGTTCAATGGAATTGTTTCTTGAAAAAACCGATGACAAAATTGTTTCGCGTCCCATAAAGGGGACAATAAAAAGAGGAAAAAATGCCGAAGAGGACCGCCGTTTACGCCGGGCGCTTACGGTTGACGAAAAGGAAAAAGCGGAAATCTTGATGATAACGGATCTTATGAGAAACGATTTAAGCAGAGTATGCGTTCCGTCAACCGTTAGAACCCGGGAAATTTTTAATATAAAACCGTATAAAACCCTTTTTCACATGGAATCTGAAATAGAGGGAATGCTTAGAAAAAATATTTCCGCGTCGGAAATAATTAAAAAAACTTTTCCGCCCGGCTCGGTAACGGGCGCGCCGAAAACAAAAGCGCTTGAAATTATTGATTCCCTTGAAGAGCATTCACGCGGGCCTTATTGCGGCGCGGCGGGAATTTTTTATCCAAACGGTGATTTTCGCCTGAGTGTTTCAATAAGGTGCCTGCAATTTTTTCCGCAGAAGGCGGTTTGTTGGAGCGGAGCGGGAATTGTATGGGATTCAAATCCCGAAAAAGAGTTTGAGGAAACGGCATTAAAACTCAAAGCGTTAAAAAATGCTTCGGCGATGAATATTTAAAAAGTTTTATGAAAAATCAGCGAATTTACATTGAAAAAAAACAGGTTCCCGATATTAACGGAATTTTCCCCAGAGGGTTTTTTTACGGAGACGGAGTTTTTGAAACAATGAGGTGGAAAAAATCATCTCCCGTTTTTCTGCAAAAACATATTGAAAGAATTACTCACGGCGCGCTTATTCTAAAAATGCCCGCCCCGGACGGTAAAAAAATTGTTGAAGAAATTAACGAATGCGTTGAAAAAAGCGGTTTTTCCGATTGTGCCGTTAAAGTCTGTCTTGTTTCCGGAGGTTCTTTCGCGCCTTTTTTTTCCGTACCGGATGATTTTCAAACCGTGATTTCCATAAGCGAAATAACGGACAACCCGGCGGATATTTCCCTGAAAATAGTTTTTAACGGATATTCAAGAAGCAGTTCCCCTGTTGCAGGAATAAAATCTCTGAACTATCTTGGAAACGTTGTGGCAATGAGAGAGGCGCGGGAAAGCGGTTTTGATGATGCCCTTTTTTCCTCGGCGGACGGCTGTGTTTCCGAAACAACATGCCGTAACATCTTTTGGGGAGAAAAAAACGAACTTTTCACCCCTTCCACCGACTGCGGGATACTTCCCGGTATCACAAGAGGCGTTCTGATGGATATAGCAGCCCGTAACGGCTTTTCTGTATCTGAATCCCGTCTGAATCCCGGGGATTTGGCTCAGGCGGGCTTTGTTTTTGCCACAAATTCCGTTTCGGGAATAACTCCTGTGGAAAAAATTAGTCTTCAAGACCTGACCCTTAACTTTTCCACATCTGTGGATAACTCGTACAAACAACTGACAGCCCTTTTGTTGAAGGCGTTTCAATGGTAACAAGCAAGACCTGACCCTTAGCTTTTCCACACCTCCTGATAATTTTTTTGAAGAAATGCGAATGTTTCCCGTGAAACATTCGCTTCAGACTTAAGGGTTCAACAGTTCATCCACATTTAAGCGCAGGTGCTTGTTGGCATTGACGGTCGCGTTTGCCGCCGCAAGCCATGTGTATATTTTTCCATCTCCGCCATGTCCCGGAGCGTCCGTATTCCGCCGTTTTCGGGGCGCGCTCCAAGTTCGTGTCGTCCGCTCGATTGGGCGGAAATGATTTTTCCGTGTACTTGAAAAATAAATGTGGCGTTCAGTCATTAGAGGCACCCCCTCAATGTAAGCCCAAGCGCAAATAAAACCCAAACTCGGAGTTTCCATGCGGCGCGGCGATAGTGGTTTATGGAATAAGAATTCGCCACCCAAAGAAAACTTCCCTGCGCAACCACAATTGAAATCAAAAAAGTATCAAAAGCATTGCAATTTCCCCGTTACTTCCCTATGCAAAACTTCCCGAAAATAACTCCGAGCATCTCTTCGGTCGTAGTTTCGCCGGTTATCTCGCCGAGTGAATCCATCGCCTCTTTGACCTTTATTGACAGTATTTCCAGCGATTCTTTCTGTTCAACAAGCGCAAAAAAAACGTTTACGGCTTCAAGCGCGGTTTCTACCGCCTGTTTCTGGCGTATGCCCGTCAGAGCCGCTTCATTGCTCTCAACGGTTCCGGTGTTTTCCATAAGCGTTTTTCTTACTGCTTCTTTTAGTTCTTCAACACCTTGACCCGTTTTTGCCGATGTGTGAACGGTCTTTTTCTCACCGAACCTGTCCGTTTTGAAACCGTCATCCTGCGGCAGATCCGCTTTATTGATTGAGACAACGGTGTTTTCGGGCGCTTTTTCAACCATTTTCACATCTTCACCGGAGGGTGGTTTGCTTCCGTCTAACACAAGAATCTGCAAATCCGCGCCAAGCGCTTTGTCTTGAGCCATTTCAATTCCGGCTTTTTCCGCCGAGCTTTGGGCGTTTCTCATTCCCGCAGTGTCCGTGAGTCTTACTGTTATGCCTTTGATAGAGATTTGCTCTTCAATGTAGTCCCTTGTTGTTCCCGGTTCAGGGCTTGTTATTGCGCGCTCTCTGCCAAGCAAGGCGTTCATAAGACTGGATTTGCCTACATTGGGCCTACCAACTATGGTAACTCCGGCGCCTTCACGTATAAGACTGCCCGCAGCGTATGTGGACAGCAGGGAGTGGAGATTTTCACGGACGCTTTCAGCCACTTTTTTTAGACTTTCCGCCACCGCTTCACCCGTTTCCTCCTCAGGAAAATCTATTCGGGCTTCAATTTCCGCAAGCAGCTCAAGAAGACGTGTTTTAGTCCTGTTTATCCGCTCAGACAACCCTCCGGCGAGTTGTAGCCCCGCCTGTCGGAGCCCCAGTTCAGTCTGCGCGTTTATGATGTCTGCGACTGCCTGAGCCTGCGCAAGGTCCATTTTGCCGTTAAGAAACGCCCTCTGTGTGAATTCTCCGGGTCCGGCGGGAGCGCATCCGTGTTTCAGAGTGAGTTCCATTACCTTCTCCGAACATGCGGTTCCGCCATGGCAGTGAATTTCCGCCGAATCCTCTCCCGTGTACGAATTGGGAGCCTTCATAAAAACGCACATCGCGCTGTCAACAAGGGTTTTATCCGAGGGGTCAACGATGTTTCCGGCATACATTATGCGCGGCTCAAAGTTCCTATGTTTCCCGTGAAACATAAAAATCTCGCGGATTACCGCGAGTGAGCGTTCGCCGCTTATTCGGATAACACATATTCCGCCTTTGCCGGGCGGTGTGGAGATTGCGGATATGGTGTCTTCCGCTACCGTTGCTGTTTTGCAGGATCGTGTCAAAAAGCGTTGAAGAGGCGGCTATTTTTCCGCTTTCGCGATTGTTTCCATCGCTATGGACGAATGCGCCCAGCACGCGCCTGCGGCCATAACCATTGAAACGTTAACGGTTTCTGCTATTTCCTGAGGGTTCACGCCTTCGGCTTTTCCGTCTCTGACGCATGACCTTATGCAGTAAGGGCATTTTGTTACCAGAGCGCAGGCGAGAGCGACTATTCCGCGCTTGAATTTCTTCGTGAGCGCGCCGTCTTCAAAGGTTTTTTCATGAAACGCTTCAAACGGCTCCTTAATGTCTCCGCTCTGCTCTTTGAAGGTGGTGATTTCGTGTGCGATGTTTTTTTTGAAAAAATGCCCTTCGGCGAGATTAACCTTCTGTTCCATGTGGTCCCAGGCCTCAAATGCTATGCTTGAGAAGGCGTAGGGAGCGCCCATCGCGAGCCGCATCGCCACGTAAATCACCTCAACAATCTCTTTGTCAGTCGCTCCGGCTTTGAGAGAAGCGGTTGTGCGCGACCTTATGCAGTAAGGGCAGGACGTGATATGCGCGACCGCGAGCGCAACAAGCTGTTTTTCCTTCGTTGAAAGCGCGCCGTCGGTAAAAACGCTGTCGTGGTATGCCATCCACGCATCAAGCATTTCCGGGTTTGCTTCTTTGAATTTGCCCATCTCGGGCCCGATGTTGTTTTTGTAGATTGAGTCGCTCATTTGTCTGAACCTCACACTTTGAAGATGGGCTTTACTCTAACGACAGAAGCGAGAGTGTCAAGCAATCTCAATCCACGCCGAATGAAATCCTGAGGGGGCTTTCGGGATAAAACCCCTGCGCGAGTTCCGGCGCGTTCTTTGACTGCATAAGAACCCTGAAAGAGTCTCCCATCATTGTGGGCATGAAAAGGTTTTTGATGGCGAGTATTTCGTCCGGATTTTGCCCGGCGACATCTATTATTCCCCAGTCAACAAGAAATTGTCCCTGTGTTGTGTATTTAAGCGTTGCAAGACCTGACACCTCTCCAGCTTTCTCAAGGTTTTCAAAGTCAACATGCGCCGTTATATCCTGATTTCCGATGTTTTCGTATGGGGATTCGTTGATTTTATGCTCAGAAACGCACTTGAATGTTCCACCCACCCTGTCCGGACTGAACAGTTCACGCGCCCGGAAGCCGTAGTCTATGGTCAAAATCACGCCTTTGACGAGCGTATCAGCCATCTGTTTCAGCATTTTTGCCGCCGCGGGGCGTATTTCAAACTGTTGTCCTTCTAAAAACCCCATTTCCTCAGCACCGCCGAACCGGTCAAAGTATTTCAGTAAATCCGCGCTTGAAGGAACGCTCTCGGTTTCAGTAAATCCGTCTTCCCCGAGCGAGACGAAAATCTCCCGTATTTTTCCGCCTCTGAACACGAGCCGATGAAACGGAATCGCGTCAAACAACTCATTTGAAAGGATAATTCCCGTTGTATGACCCGCATCGGCAAGACTTTTTATTCTGCGGAAATTTGGATGAACACCCGAGGCGGCGCATTTTCGCGGCTCGCAAAGGTCAAGTAGAGAGTATTGAACCGCGCCGTAAGTTTCGGGGTCAGTTCTTGCAAGGGAGTCCAGAATATCAGACGCGAGAACACTGTTCGCGCCGCCGACTTCCAGAACAGTTATTTTTTCATCAGCGCCGGGCGCGATTTTGTTTCTCAAATCGCTGATAACCCGCGCAAGCGTCTCCCCGAAAGCCCGATGCGCCGCCGGGTTTGTGTAAAAATCCCCCTTTTTTCCTATTTCCGCCTTTCCGCACCGGTAGTATCCGTCATCCTCATCATAGAGGGCGTGCCCGGTAAATTTCTCAAAGGTAATTGGACCGTGTTTTTTTATCTCTTCCTCTATGCGGTGCGCTATGCGGTTCCGAGAAGATGTTTTTTTCATAAGCGGCGGGGGCGACGGTTTGATTTATATCTCAACTGATTTTACAATAATACCGGTTTTAGCGGACGGTTTTTAATGAAAACGACTGTAAAATGGCTTAAAGAATACGTTGATTTTGACCTTTTCCCCTTTGAACTCGGGGAGATTCTCACGATGGCGGGTCTTGAAGTGGATTCAATTACTCCGCTTGCCCACGATAAAATCGTCTCCGCGCGGGTGGAGAAAGTCCGTCCGCATCCCAATGCAGACCGTCTGTCTCTGTGCTCCGTTACGGACGGCGCAACCTCTCACGAAATTGTCTGCGGAGCGTCAAACATGAAAGCGGGCGACATGGTCGTTCTCGCGCTTCCGGGAGCGGAGATGCCTCAAACTGCCTCAAATCCGGAAGGAATGACAATCAGACGCGCGAAAATCCGCGGGAGCGAATCGGGCGGAATGCTCTGCAGTGAAAACGAGATTGGGCTTTCTCCGGTCAAATCGGACGGGATTATGATACTGCGGGATTCAGTCGTCCCGGGAACACGGCTCGCTGATATTGAGGGTGTTGAGGACACCGTGCTTGAAATTGCCGTTACGCCGAACCGTCCCGACTGCCTGAGCATCATAGGCATCGCGCGCGAAATAGCGGTTGCGACCGGCGGGGCTTTGAAAATTCCGCCCTCTCTTGCAAACGGCGCGGACGGAATAGGCAAAACGGGCGGCGCCAAGGTGAATGTTGAAAACAAAGACGGTTGTCCGCGCTACTGCTGTGTCCGCATGGACGGTGTCCGCATTGAGTCCTCTCCGCTGTGGCTGAGAGCCCGCCTTTCCGCCTGCGGAATCAGGCCTGTAAACAACCTTGTTGACGCTACAAATCTTGTTCTTCTTGAATTCGGACAGCCCCTTCACGCGTTTGACGCGGACCTCATAAAGAACGGGCTAACCGTGAGGCGAGCGGTCGCGGGCGAATCAATAAAGGCGCTTGATTCGGAAAAATATGATCTTGACGCTGAAGACCTTGTCATAGCGGATGCGAACGGACCGGTGGCAATCGCGGGAGTGATGGGCGGAGAGGATTCCGGCGTGAACGAATCGACAAAAAACATACTGATTGAAGCCGCGTGCTTCAATTCCTCGCAAATCAGGCGGACTTCCAAACGGCTTAAACTGTCATCCGAGGCGTCTTACAGGTTTGAAAGAGGGGTTGACCCAACCGCCGCTCCGGCCGCGCTCAAACGGGTCGCGGAGATAATAAATCAGGTTGCGGGCGGCTCCGAACCATGCGGATTTTCCGATGTTTATTCAATCAAGGAAGAGCCGCGCGAGGTGGAAGTCTCTCTTGAAAAAATGTGGAAAACTCTCGGAACCTCTTTACCCTCAGACGAAACGGAGCGGCTTCTTACCTCTTTGGGTTTTGAGGTTTCAAAGTCCGGCTCGGAAGGTATTAGCGTGAAGATTCCCTCTTTCAGGCCCGATGTTTCGCGCGCAGCCGATATTTTTGAGGAAATGGCACGCCTTATCGGATACAACGCCATCCCGCAGACCGAGCCCAACATAACCGTAACGGCGCAAAAGGTGAGCGGACGCGCCGTACGGGAAAACGCGATAAAAAACGCTTTTCTTCTATCCGGCTTTTGCGAAGCGGTGAACTACGGTTTTGACAACCCCGAACTTTTACGGATTTTTGGTTCTCAGGCCGCGCTTGGAATTAACAATCCCATCTCAAACGAGATGTCGGCAATGAGAACAACTCTGCTCACGGGGCTCATGAGAAATCTCAAATTCAACCTTTCAAGGCAGTGTGCGGACGCGCGGCTTTTTGAGGAAGGCAGGGTGTTTTTCCCGAAAAGCAACGGAGAATTGCCTGAAGAGGAAAGGGTTTTTGCCGCGGTTGCGGCGGGAGAGGGCGAGCCGGATTTATGGAAAAGCGGGGGCTTTGATTTCTTTGATATGAAGGGGCTGTTTGAAAAAATCCTGAAGCTTTTCGCGGGCGGCGATGAGGATTTTCTCTTTTCGGTGGAGTTCAAGCCGGGTTCTAACAAAAAGCATTTTCATCCGGGCAAAAGCGCACGGA
Source organism: Candidatus Mycalebacterium zealandia (assembly GCA_014075295.1). Lineage (NCBI taxonomy): Bacteria > Pseudomonadati > Thermodesulfobacteriota > Candidatus Dadabacteria > Candidatus Nemesobacterales > Candidatus Mycalebacteriaceae > Candidatus Mycalebacterium > Candidatus Mycalebacterium zealandia. Next base: position 176,998 of record CP046180.1, on the reverse strand, counting down.
TTTTCGCAGGCGGCACGGAAATTGGAGACATTGGCGAGATTCATCCCGACACCGCCCGCGCATTTGAGATTGCGGGCGCGGTCGCGCTTGAACTGAGTCTTGAAAAACTTTATTCTTGCAACGGTGGCGGCGAGGTGGTTTTTTCACCTTTACCCAAGTTCCCTTCGCTCAGGCGCGATTTGGCGTTTCTTGTGAAAAAGGATTTGGAAATAGGAAATGTAATATCGGGTGTACAAGGGGTTAGCCCCCTTGTTGAGCGCGTATGGATTTTTGACCTTTTTGAGGACAAATCAGTCGGAAAAGATATGAAAAGCGTGGGTGTTTCAATGCTTTTGCGCTCGGCGAAAAAAACCCTTACCGATGAAGAGGCGAACTCGGTTTGCGAAAAAGCCTCCCGCACTCTGGGCGACCTTTTCGGGGCTCAAATCAGGTGAAGCAATGGCCGTGACGAAAAAAAACATGGCGGACTCAATTCACGCAAACCTCGGGCTTTCAAAAAGGGAGTCCGCCGACATTGTGGACTACTTTTTTCAAACTGTGAAAGAAGCCCTAAAAGAGGGCAATTCCGTAAAACTGCCCCGTTTCGGCACCCTGCATGTGAAAAAGAGAAAGCCCAAAAAAGGCAGAAATCCCGCGACCGGTGAAGAGGTGTTCATCCCTCCGAGAAACGACGTTGTTTTCAAGCCCAGCAGGATTTTGCGTGATAAGGCGAACTCAAAAACGGATTGATATGAGTTTTTTCAATTCCATCAGAAACGCTTTTTTAACCGGACTCGCGGTGATTGTTCCGTTCGGGCTCGCGCTGTTTTTTGTCTACGTAATTTCGGGCTGGCTCTATTCGCTTGTCAGCGCCGTGCCCTCAATGGCTCTCCAACACTGGTTCCCGGCCATGCATTTTCCGGCAGGGGTTGTGAAATTAATCTCTTTCTCAATAGGTATTTCCGGCACGGTAATTTTCGTTCTGGTCGCCGGATATGTGGTTAGAAACATACTTGGCAACCGCTTGGTCAGTTTTATAGAGTCCATAATTCTTTCCATTCCGGTTATTAGAACCGTCTATAACGCCTCAAAGCAGATTTTGAACACACTTCTCGGCCATTCACATCAGAAGGGTAAAGGGGTTGTGATGTTTGAGTATCCGAAGAAAGACATCTATTCAATCGGTTTTGTGATGGGCAGAATGAAGCCCGGCGAGGCGCATAATGTGCTTGATGAAACGCTTGTGAACATTTTTGTGCCGACAACACCCAATCCCACAAGCGGTTTCTATCTGATGGTTCCCGAATCCAAAGTCAGGGAAATTCCCCTTTCCGTTGAGCAGGCTTTTAACGTGATTATCTCCGGCGGGCTTTCCTCTTCGTCAAAAGAGTGAGTTTACAAGAAAAACTAACGGCGGCTCTCAAAGAGTTTGATATGCTTCCGCGCCCCGCGATGAAAGTGGTCGCGGGAGTTTCCGGGGGAGCGGATTCGGTCGCGCTTGTCCACGCGCTCACGCGTCTTGAAGAGAACGCGCCGGAGATTATTGTCTGCCATTTCAATCACCGTTTGCGCGGGCGGGAGTCTGAACGGGACGAGGAATTTGTTTCACGTCTTTGCGAAAAACTGGATTTGCGGTTTGAAGTGAGTTCGTGCGACACCGAAGCGTTTTCAAAACAGAAAAAACTTTCAATAGAGAGCGCCGCTCGCGAGCTCAGATATGAGTTTTTCGCCGAGGTTTGCGAAAAAACGGGCGCGGAGAGGATCGCAACCGCTCACACCGCGGACGACAGGGCGGAGACGGTTTTGATGAGAATGCTTCGAGGAAGCGGAACTCTCGGCATTTCCTCAATCAAGCCGCGCTCGGACAATCTTATCAGACCCCTCATCAATGTTTCCCGCGAAGAGGTTATGGAATATCTTGCGGACGCGGGCGAAAAATGGGTTGAGGACAGCAGCAATGATTTGACGATTTTTACGAGAAACCGCGTGAGAAAGCAGTTGCTTCCGCTACTTGAAACCTTCAATCCGCAGATGAAAAAAGCGCTCAACCGCCTTGCTGACACGGCGGGACGGCAGTCCTCCTACATATCACTTCAAGCCTCCCGTATTTTTCCACAAGTGTTTACCAGCCCTGGCACGAAAGGCTTGCTTGCCGGTTCGGTTAGCGAATTTCGCGCGGTTCACAGAGCGGTCAGGTCTGAACTTTTAAGGACGGCTTACGCGACTGCAACGGGGGGACTGGAGAGGTTGGAGTTTTCACACCTTGAAGAGATGGACGCGCTCTTGATGTCGCCTGCGCGGTCCGGAGCGGTGAGTCTTCCTCGTGGCGCGGCTATGGAGAAAAGTTACGGTTTTTTCTGCCTTGTTCTCCGGTGTGGCGCGGCGGACGACTACAAACTGACGGTAAAGGGCGAAGGGGCGAAAGACCTTCCGGACGGAAACAGTGCGTTTTTTGAAAAAACCTCCGATATCTCCCTGTGGGAAAGGAGAGATGTGGGCCATTTCTCTCTTGAAAAAACTGGATTTCCCATTGAAGTCAGGAATTTCAGACCCGGAGACAGAACCGTTCCGCTTGGAATGAGCGGCACGAAAAAACTCAAATCCGTTTTTACTGAAAGAAAAATCCCCTCATTTCTGAGAACCAGACTACCGATATTCACCTGCAAAGGCGAAATAATATGGGCGGGCGGTGTGGTTATAAGCGATTCTCACAAAGCGGTCAAAGGGGCTCAAAACCTCAGAATCAAACTGGATGGACTCGTTCCCGACCTTCTTGAAACCCGTCGCGGCGGTTAGTTTTTCTCCAAAATCTCCGCTAACGTGAATTCCGCTTTAATGTTGAAAAGTTTTGTGTTATAATGTGCTTCCTGGTGAGAGGCGAAGCCTGTTTTTCGCATTGATACCAAGGAGATAGGAATGGCGCACACTTTACCTGAACTACCGTATGGCTATGGCGCTCTGGAGCCGCACATTGACGCGCGGACGATGGAAATACATCATTCCAAGCACCACAACACCTATATTACAAACCTGAACGCCGCGATGGAAAAACACCCCGAACTGGGAGACAAAAGCGCGGAAGACCTCGTAAAGGATTTGAACTCTGTTCCCGAAGATATCAGGGGAGCTGTGAGAAACAACGGCGGGGGACACGTCAATCACACTTTTTTCTGGACCTGCATGTCGCCTGATGGCGGCGGCGCTCCGTCAGGAAAGCTCGCCGAGTCCATAGATGCGGCTTTTGGAGGTTTTGACGCTTTCAAGGATGCGTTCGCGGCGGCGGGAGCGACCCGTTTTGGAAGCGGCTGGGCGTGGCTCTGTGTGGATTCCGGCAAACTTGTTGTTACTTCAACACCCAATCAGGACAACCCCATATCAGACGGACTCACCCCAATACTGGGGCTTGATGTCTGGGAGCACGCATACTACTTGAACTATCAAAACAAACGTCCGGACTATATCAAGGCGTGGTGGAACGTCGTCGACTGGAAACAGGCGGAAAAGAGATTCTCCGCGGTCTGAGATCTAGCCATATTTAATTTCTGTCCGTTTAACTAACTCAAGAGTGGTTTATGGCAAAAAAAGAAAAAAAACAGAAACCCGAAGCTCTCAATGAAAATAGCGCGGGGGAAAAGTCTTTTCCGGTTTCCGAAAATGGAAAGGATGCGGGGCTTGAGCCTAACGAAGAAACCGTAACCGCTTCGACCGACTCTGATTTTCCCGAACCGCCCCCGCCTCAGGATTTTATTGAGGCGTCAAACAACGCGAAAAAGAAAAAGGGTGATTTCAATCCTGACGAACATATGAGGCTTCTCTATGTTTATTTCAAGGATATGTCTTCGGAAGACTTGTTCACGGCAAAGCAGGAAGTTGAAATATCGTCCAAGATAAAAAAATACGAGGCGGTTGCCGAGGATACGGACCGGAAATACAGAAATCAGGAAAAGAAATACGCCGTTCCCACTAGAATTGAGCGGTTGGAAAAAAAGAGCGCAATGGCGAGAAGTTCCGGCAAAAAATCGGAATACGAAGGGCGCACGGAGGTGTTGAGGAAACTCGCGCGGATTTCTCAGGAGAAAAAAGCGCAGCGTATGAAGCAGAAATTCGTCAAGGCGAATCTGCGGCTTGTCATAACAATATCAAGGAGATACACAAACAGAGGGCTTTCCCTGCCCGATTTGATTCAGGAGGGCAACCTCGGTCTTATGCGCGCCGTTGAGAGGTTTGACCACACAAAGGGGTACAAGTTTTCAACTTACGCCTCGTGGTGGATACATCAGGCAATTCTCAGAGCGCTTCAGGGACAGACCAGAACAATTAAGGTGCCCGTCTATCTGCTTGAACAGGCAAACCGCGTATACAAAACGGTCGCCAAACTGTCCAAAACTACGGACAGAAAACCCACGCCTGAGGAAATATCGCTTGAATCCGGCATAACGGTTGAGGTTGTTAAAAGGATTTTGAATTCCACAAACGATGCGGTAAGTCTTGACACCCCTATTTTAGAGGGCAAAAACGCCACACTGCTTGATTCCGTTCCCGATCAGGGGGACTCAATTCCTGATTTTGTAATCGCGAAAAAAGCACTTGCGGAAAAATTGCGCGAGGCGCTCAAACAGCATCTCAACGAGAGGGAAGAAGAGATAATAAAACTGCGCTTCGGAATAGACCAGAACGGTACTTCAACCCTTGATGAGATAGGAAAGAAATTCAACCTGACCCGCGAAAGAATCCGACAGATTGAAAAACACTCGCTCAATAAACTCAAAAACTCCGAAATCGGAGACCACCTTTACAGTTTTATGCAGAATTGATTGGTTTCTAACCCGAACCTACTTCTCGTAGTATTCCAATCCCAGATGCGTAATCTGCTCTTCGCCAGCAATGTGGCGGAGGGTGTTTTTCAGTTTGGTAAGTTGAATGAAAACATCATGTTCCGGGTAAAGTCCCGGAGCAACCATCGGGCTTTTGAAATAGAACGAAAGCCATTCCTGTATTCCGCTCATTCCCGCCCTTTGTGCGAGGTCCAGAAACATCACAAGGTCAAGCACGACTGGGGCGGCAAGAATGCTGTCGCGGCACAGAAAGTTGATTTTTACCTGCATCGGATAGCCCAGCCACCCGAAGATATCTATGTTGTCCCACGCCTCTTTTTCATCTCCGCGCGGCGGATAGTAGTTGATTCTGACCTTGTGATAGTAGTCCGAATAAAGTTCGGGATGGAATTCGGGTTGCAGGATGTGTTCAAGCACGCTCAACTTGCTTTCTTCTTTCGTTTTGAACGAGCCGGGGTCATCAAGCACCTCGCCGTCTCTGTTGCCGAGAATGTTTGTTGAAAACCAGCCGTTCAAGCCCAACATTCTGGCTTTCAGCCCCGGAGCGATGATGGTTTTCATCAGCGTTTGACCGGTTTTGAAGTCTTTTCCGCAAATTGGAACTTTGTGCTTTTTCGCGAGTTCAATAAGCGCTGGAATGTCTGCCGAAAGGTTAGGCGCTCCGTTGGCGTATGGAACACCCGATTTTATAGCCGCGTAGGCGTAAATCATGCTCGGCGCGATGTCAGAATGGTTGCTTTTGAGTCCCTTTTCAAACTTTTGCACGGAACCGTGAACGGCGGATGGCTTTATGTATGTTTCAGTGCTTCCGCACCACACCATAACGGCGCGCCGCAAACCGTTTTGTTTCTTGAATTCCGCTATGTCGTCAATCAACTGCTCGGCGAGCTCCATCTTTGTTTTTCCTTTCTTCACATGGGAGCCGGAAAGATTTTTGACATATTTTTTGTTGAAAACAGCCTTCATCGGCCTTATGCCGCCGGTTTCATCTTTCACTTCGTCAAGGGTCGGCATATCCAGAACTCCCGATCTGATTGCTGCGTCACGGCAACTTTCATCCGCTATGTCCCAACCGCCGAAAACCAGATTTTTGCAATCTGTGAGCGGAAAAAGATCTTTTATTTTCGGGCTTTTGCGCGCCGTCCGCTTGCCCAAGCGTATGGTTCCCAGTTGGGTGAGTGAGCCGATGGGTTCGCCCACGCCTTTGTTGAAAGACTCAACTCCGACTATGAATGTTGTGCTTACCGCCCCGCTGATACCCGGAAGAAGAACGCCGAGTTTTCCTTCAGGGGAGGAAATTTTTCTCCCTTTCCCTTTTTTGGGAGTCTTTTTAGGGGGCAAGAATGTTACCTCTTTGAGAACTGCTGTCCGCGCCGCGCCTTTTTTCTGCCGTATTTTTTGCTTTCCACCATTCTTGAGTCACGTCTTAAAAGCCCGGCGGATTTCAATTTTTTTCTCAAAGTCTCGTCATATTTCAAAAGAGCTCTGGAAAGCCCGTGGCTTATTGAGCCCGCCTGCCCGGTCAGCCCGCCGCCTCTTACATTAACCGACACGTCAACCTGCCCCGCTGAGTTTGTTATCTCAAGCGGCTCATTCACTTTTATCTGCCATGTGCGGCGCGGAAAGTATTGCTCAACGTCCTTTTTATTGATTGTGATTTTTCCCGAACCCGGTCTTACCCATACGGACGCGACCGAGTTTTTCCTTCTTCCCGTTCCATTAAAGATGTTTGTTTCACTTGCAGCCATTGCTTCCTACCGTCTGAAAATTACAAATCCGCCGGGCTGGGGTTTTGAGCGGCGTGCGGATGAGACTCTCCGGCATACACCTTGAGCCTGCTAATCAGTTTTTTCTGTGATTTGTTTTTCGGGAGCATTCCCCAAACCGCTTTTTTCAAAACCTCTTCGGGTTTTGTCTCGGACAGGGTTTGCGCCGAAGTTGACTTCAAGCCGCCCGGGTAGCCCGTGTGGCGATAATACATTTTGTCCGCGAGTTTGTTGCCCGTCAGGTGAACTTTCTCCGCGTTGACCACAACAACAAAATCGCCCGTGTCCGCGTGAGGAGTAAACTCAGGTTTATCCTTGCCGCGCAGAATTGTGGCAAGCTTTGTCGCAAGCCGCCCGAGAGTTTTTCCGTCAGCGTCAACAACGCGCCATTTTCTCCCGCCCGCGGCGGATTTCTCAACGTAAGTTTTCATGAGGATTACAGGGTTGCGATTATAACGAAAACACAAAACAAGTCAAACCGCGCGCGCTTTAATCAACCGCCCCGCAAACTCTTGAGAGCGCTTGAGAGCGCTTCCACATTTTCCGCCGAGCAACTTTCGCCCATAAGCCCTATTCGCCAGATTTTGCCCTTTGTTTCCCCAAGCCCGGGACCCACTTCAATTTTGTATTCGTTAAGCAAAGTCCGTCTTGTTTCGGCGTCATCAAGCCCTTCGGGCAGTATCACCGAAGCAAGCATCGGTAGCTGGAAACCCTCGCGGGCGAAAGGCTCAAACCCTAGCGCGGACAATTTTTCCGAAAGCATCCGCCCGAGTTTTTCGTGTCGTTCAAACCGGTTTTGAAGCCCTTCTTCAAGCACAATCCTCAAACCCTCCCTCAGCGCGAAAAGCATTGAGACCGGCGCGGTATGGTGATAAACCCTCTCGCTTCCCCAGTATTTGCAAATCATTGAGAGGTCAAGATACCAACTTTGAACCTTGTTTTTTTTGGAAAAAAGGGCGTTTTCAGCTTTCTCGCTGAAGGTTACGGGCGATATTCCCGGCGGAATGCTTAAACATTTTTGTGTTCCGCTGTAGCAAATGTCCACGCCCCAGTCGTCAATCTTCAAATCGCATCCGGCAAGCGAGGTTACGGCGTCCACGAGAAAAATCGTGTCCGTGTCGCGCAGATGGTTTCCAATCTCTTCAAGCGGCTGGCGCGCGCCGGTTGAGGTTTCGGCGTGAACTATTGCCGCGATTTTTGCTTCGGGATTTTTTTTGAGCGCGGAAATGAATCCGTCTGGCTCGATGATATCTCCCCACGGCGCCTCCACCCTGACGGTTTTCGCTCCGCAACGCTCCGCCACATCGCACATTCTTTCACCAAAAACCCCGTTCACACCTATAACGACTGTGTCTCCGGGGTCAATCACGTTCACAAAAGCCGTTTCCATTCCCGAACTTCCCGTGCCCGACATCGGAATTGTGAGCCGGTTGCGGGTCTGAAAAACCGTGCGCAGCATCTCACCGATTTCGTCCATCATCGCAAGAAAATCCGGGTCAAGATGCCCGATAATCGGCGTTGCGAGCGCGTCATAAGCCGCCTTGCTCACGTTGCTCGGACCGGGTCCGAGCAATATCCGCGGGGGAGGAGAGAGTTTTTTGAACTTTGTAGCAGGCAATTTCAGTCCTTGTTTTCCCGGATAATTGCCCAACAACATACTTTCACGCTCATCGAAAGCCAAGTATATTGATTGAAATCCATTTCAGAGGCGCAAACAATGCCGGCCGCATTTAAGATTTACACAACAAAAACCTGTCCCTACTGCATTGCCTCAAAGTCCCTGCTTGATTCCAAAGGCATTGAATATGAGGAGATAGACCTCACGCAGGATTCTGAACTGAGGGTCAGTGTTTCCGAACAATACAACTGGAGAACGGTTCCGCTTATTCTCAAAAACGGCGAACTGATCGGCGGTTTCAATGAATTAGAGGAACTTGCCCGGCAAGGCGGTCTTGACGGCTCCTGATGAGCGTAAAAACCAGATTTGCCCCGAGCCCGACCGGCTCTTTGCACGTAGGCGGAGCGCGAACCGCTCTTTTCAATTGGCTTTTTGCCCGCCACGAAGGCGGCGAGTTTATTCTGCGCGTTGAAGACACGGACGCCGAACGCTCGGAAAAAAAGTTTCTTTCCGAAATAATAGATTCGCTCCGGTGGCTCGGAATTGAATGGGACGGCGAGCCGCTGAGCCAGTCCGCCCGTCTTGATATCTACGGGGAATACGTCCGGAAACTTCTTGAGACCGGCGCGGCATTTAAGTGCTATATGACGCCGGAAGATTTGGAAGCCGAACGCAAATCCGCCCAAGCGTCCGGCGGGCATTTCCGCTACAAAAGGGAGTGGGCGGAGCGCGGAAAGAAAGACGGCGCGCCGTTCGCGGTGCGGTTTGCCGTTCCGCGCGTTCAGAACAGAGAGGACAACCCGCTTGCGGATTCTTCGGGTGAAATTATTTTTACCGACCTGCTTCGCGGCAATATGGGTTTTTCCACGGACGAAGTGGAAGATTTTGTCATTATGCGTCCGGACGGTATGCCGACCTACAATTTCGCCTGCGCGATAGATGACGCGCTTTGTGAAATCACGCATGTCATAAGGGGCGATGAGCATCTTGTGAACGCGCCCAAGCAGATTCTGCTCCTCAAAGCGCTGGGGCTTGACATTCCCGCCTTTGTGCATCTTCCGGTCATTCTCGCGCCGGACGGCTCAAAACTGAGCAAACGGCATGGCGTGGTTTCGGTCGCCGATTTCCGCGATTCCGGAATACTTCCGTCCGGGCTTGCCAACTACATCGCGCGGCTCGGCTGGTCGCACGGAGACGAGGAGATTTTCACAATTTCCGAACTGATTGAGAAGTTTGACATACGCGGATTCGGGATTTCGCCATCCAATTTTGACGAGGAAAAAATGCGCTGGGTAAACGGAGTTCACATACGCAAGGACAAGGCGGATGTAGCGAAACCGCTTCGGAAAACACTCTCAGAAATGGGTTTTTATGTTTCTCCCGAAGATGCGAAAAAGGCGGTGGAACTGCTTAAAGAGAGGGCGGAAACGATAAATGAGATGGCGGAGAAAAGCGTTTTTCTGTTTGCGAAAGAAGTGAAGTTTGATGAGGACGCAAAGAAAAAGTTTCTAAATCCTGAAACCCTGCCCGCGCTTGAAGCGGTTTTTTCCGCTCTGTCAAAACCCGGCGCTCCGTTTGATGAGGACGGCTTGAAGGGGATTTTTTCCGGCATTACGGAAGAAACCGGACTCAAAATGAAACAGATAGCGCAGCCGCTCCGGGTCGCGCTTACGGGAAAGACTGAAAGTCCGGGAATTTATGAAACCGTGTCCGCGCTCGGAAGGGAAAAAACAGTTTCGCGCTTGGAGAACGCGATAAAAATCGCAAAGGCGGGAGAGTGAAAGTTGGCGGTTGTTATAGGACTTTGCGGAAATTTGTGCTCCGGTAAATCCACCGTGGCGGGAATTTTGTCAGAACTCGGCGCGCGCGTCATAGATGCCGATGAGGTGTCGCGTTTTATTACCGAACCCGGCAAACCGGCGTTTGAGCGCGTAATCCGCGAATTCGGTTCCGGCATTGTCTGCGCGGACGGAAAGATAGACCGCGAAAAACTCGGTCTTGCGGTTTTTTCAGACTCTGAAAAACGCAGGGCGCTTGAAGCCATAACCCACCCCGAAATCAGAGACGAGATTGCCGCTCGCACGGAAAAGGCGTCCGCAGACGGTGCGAAGGCGGTTGTGATAGAAGCCGCTTTGCTCGCTCGCGGCGGCGTTCTGGGCGAAATCATAGACCACCTGATTCTTGTTAACGCGAGCGAGGTAAAAAAGATTGAAAGAGTGGCAAAACGGGACGGCTTTGATGAAACCGAGGCGAAAAAGCGTCTGAAATCGCAGCAAGGACGCAACCCCGATTTTGATTTTGTGATTGAAAATGACGGAGATTTGAAAGATTTGAGAGCGCGGGTTGAGGATTTGTGGGAGAGGGTTGTTTTCTAATGCGGAACGCTTTTACGATTGGTTCCAAAACCAAAGCCCGCGGTTGTTGAGGACAAACAATTCTTGAAACCTCTTTCCGCTTGCGCCGTGCTCAATGCTTGCGCCGATTTTTCGCTTTCGGTATAGTAAGCGCTCACGATTTCCACCGCTGGAAACTGAATAAATGAGCGAAGAAACCACCAAAAAAAGTTTTGAAAAACTGAAAAGAAAGGAGCAGGAATCCGAACTCGGCGGCGGCCAAGCGCGAATTGACCGCCAGCATGAGAGCGGAAAACTGACCGCCAGAGAGCGCGTCGCTCTTCTGCTGGACAAGGGAAGTTTCGTGGAGATGGACAAGTTTGTTGTCCACCGTTGCAAAGACTTCGGAATGGAGGACAAAAAGTTTCTCGGAGACGGAGTTGTTACGGGCTACGGAACGGTAAACGGCAAAAAGATTTTTGTTTTCGCGCAGGATTTCACCGTTTTTGGCGGCTCGCTCGGAATGGTTCAGGGCAGAAAGATTTGCAAAATTATGGACATGGCGGTCGAAACCGGCGCGCCCGTGGTCGGGCTGAATGATTCGGGCGGCGCACGCATACAGGAAGGCGTTGAATCACTCGCGGGATACGGCGAGATTTTCTACAGGAATGTGCGCGCTTCAGGCGTTGTTCCGCAAATCTCCGCCATTATGGGTCCCTGCGCCGGCGGCGCGGTTTATTCGCCCGCGATGACGGACTTTATCCTTATGTCAAAAGACACGAGTTATATGTTCATCACCGGTCCCGATGTTATAAAAGCCGTAACGCATGAGGAAGTTAATTCCGAAGAGCTCGGCGGCGCGATGGTTCACAACTCCAAAAGCGGAGTCGCGCACTTTGCCTCGGCAAATGACGAGGAATCCATTGAAGTAATCAAGGAACTGCTCTCTTTTCTGCCGTCAAACAACATGGACGACCCCCCCGAACAGTCGTGTGACGACCCCGTTGACAGAGCCACCGGCGAAATCGCGGACATGATTCCCGAAAATCCCAACAAGCCCTACGATATGAAAGAGGTTGTAAAGCGTATTGTTGATGACTCGCGCTTTTTTGAGGTTCAGGAGCATTTCGGACAGAACATAGTTGTTGGCTTTGCGCGTGTGGACGGCAAGGTTGTTGGTGTTGTGGGCAATCAGCCGCTTATGCTTGCGGGCTGTCTTGACATGGACGCTTCGGAAAAAGCGGCGCGGTTTGTCCGGTTTTGCGACTGTTTCAACATTCCGCTTTTGTCACTTGTTGATGTTCCGGGCTTCCTTCCGGGAACAAATCAGGAATGGGGCGGAATCATAAGGCACGGCGCAAAACTGCTTTACGCCTACTGCGAGGCGACCGTGCCGAGAGTAACGCTCATAACGCGCAAAGCGTATGGCGGCGCGTATGACGTTATGTCTTCAAAGCACATAGGGGGAGACATAAATCTGTCTTATCCTGACGCGGAAATAGCGGTTATGGGTTCTGAGGGCGCGGTGAACATCATTTCGCGCTCACAGATTGCCGAAGCCAAAGACCCTGACGCGGAGAGAGCCAAACTGACCGAGGAATACAAAAAGAACTTCGCAAACCCCTACCGTGCGGCGGAACTTGGATTTATTGACCGCATCATCATGCCCGAAGACACAAGGAAAAGCATTGTTTCCGCGTTCAAGACGCTTGACGGAAAAAGGAAAGTGAATCTGCCGAGAAAGCACGGGAACATTCCTCTTTAGACGGGCGGTTTTCTCAAATGTTCGGCAAAATACTGATAGCAAACAGGGGGGAAATCGCGGTAAGGATAATCAGGGCTTGCCGTGAAATGGGCATCGGCACGGTTGCCGTTTACTCTGACGCGGACAGAAGCGCGGCGCATGTTTCCCTTGCGGACGAGGCCGTTCACATCGGCGGCTCAAAACCGGCTGAAAGCTATCTGGATATTGAAAAAATCATAGATGCCTGTAAAAAAACGGGCGCCGAAGCGGTTCATCCGGGTTTCGGATTTCTTTCGGAAAAAGAGGACTTTGCCGCTGCTTGTGAGAAAGCCTCCATAGTTTTTATAGGGCCCTCCGCGGAAACCATCAGGCAGATGGGTGACAAAATCACCGCCAGAAACATCGCCATGAAAGCGAAGGTTCCCCTTGTTCCAGGCTCCAAAGGCGCGGTGGACGATTCTGAAGCGGAGAAAGTGGCGAAGGAAATCGGTTACCCGCTTATGATAAAAGCGTCCGCGGGCGGCGGCGGCAAGGGAATGCGGCTTGTTCAAGACCCCGCGGAGTTTGAAAGCTCTCTCAGAATGGCTAAAAGTGAAGCGCTTTCGGCTTTCGGCGATGATTCGGTTTTTATAGAGCGTTTTGTTGAAAAGCCGCGCCACATTGAGATTCAAATTATCGCGGACGGACACGGCAATGTTCTGCACCTTTTTGAGCGCGAATGCTCAATTCAGCGCAGGCACCAGAAGGTGATTGAAGAGGCGCCGAGCGGATTTATTTCCGAATCAACGCGCAAAAAAATGGGCGAGGTGGCGGTTGACATCGCCAAAGCGGTTTCCTACAGGGGCGCGGGCACGGTTGAGTTTATAATGGACCCCAAGCAAAACTTTTATTTCCTTGAAATGAACACCCGCATACAGGTTGAGCATCCCGTAACGGAGATGATAACCGGTTTTGACATCGTGAAGTGGATGATACGCATCGCGGACGGTGAGAAACTTCCCTTCAAGCAGAGCGACTTCAAAATAAACGGGCACGCGGTTGAGTGCAGGATTTACGCCGAAGACCCGGAGATGAATTTTCTTCCCGCGCCGGGACCGATTGATTATGTGAAAACTCCGGATGGGCCCGGCATCAGAGACGATTCGGCGATTTTCAGCGGTTGCGAGGTTACCTCTTTCTACGACCCGATGCTTTCCAAACTCGCGGTTTGGGCTGAAACGCGCGAGCAGGCGATAAAAAAGATGGAAGCCGCGCTCGGTGAATACATGGTTCTCGGCACAAAAACCAATATCGGTTTTCTCATCCGCATTATGCGCGATGAGGAGTTTATGAAAGCCGACATAGACACCGGATTTATAGAAAGGCACCCTGAACTTCTGTCGCCCGGAGAGGAAGGCAGGAACAAAGCGGCGGTTGCCGCGGCGCTGGCGTTGCATTTTGGTTCCGCCCAGACTGAACAGGGCGGAAAAGCCGCGCCGGTTTCCCGCTGGAAGAATTTTGCCCGCAAGACGGGCGTTGTGAGAGGCGGATACGAAAGCTGATGAAATACATTTTAAAACTCGGCGATGAGAAGTTTCGCGTCAACGTTGAAGACGAAAATGGGCGCGCGGTTGTTGAATCGGGCGATTTTTCTTCAACCGTTGACTTTGCAAGACTTGACCCCGCGCTTGTTTCCATTGTTTGCGACAAACACGGCTCTTTTACCGCCGGAGTGGTCAAAAAAGGCAAAAAAGTTCAGGTGTTCAGCGAGGGAACTCTTTATGAGTTTGAATCCGTTACCGAAAGGGAACTTTCCGCAAGCGGAGAGGACGGTGGATTGCAGATTTCCTCGCCCATGCCGAGCAGGGTTGTGAAAATACTCAAAAACGAAGGCGATTCGGTCGCGCAGGACGAAGGCGTGGTTGTTGTTGAAGCAATGAAAATGGAAAGTGAATTAAAAGCGTCCGTTGCCGGAAAAATAAAAGAAATTAAAGTGAAAGAAGGCGATGCCGTGGAAGGCGGCGCGGTTTTGGTTGTGCTTGAAGGGGAATGAGGGGGAAATCAAGATTTTTCAATCCTTTTCCCGCACCCCTTACATCTCCGCTTTAACTCCTTCAAATTCGCTTTAATGTCAATCCAGCCGCCTTTGAGTCCGTCCGCTATCGGGTCTATGGGCGATTTGTGGTTCATTCCCCGCCGTTTCATTTCTTTGGCGATTTTGTCGTGCCGGGCGCGGATTTTGGACAGATTTACAAGTCCGCTTTCCTCATAGCCCTTTGTGCTTATGCCTTTTTTAATGGTTCCCGTGAACATATGCATCTCCACATGCTCGCCGAGAAGGTGTTTGTCGCACAAAAGCGCGGGATTTACTCCCCACATTCTCATTTAAAATACGGAATTATCTCCTTCGCGTAGGTTTCAAGCGCTTTTTCAGGGTCGGGACTGAATCGGTAGAACAGAACAAAGTTTCTCACGCCTTTATCTATGAAGGTTTCAATCCGCTTTATGCAGTCGTCTTTTGAGCCCGTGATTGTGAAGTCCATAATCGCTTCGCGCGGGAAAAACTGCCCTATTTCGCGGAAACGCGCCCTGCCTTCTGTGTCCTGCGGAACTATGTTGAAATAGTTCAGCCCTTTGTATTCATCGGGGATTTTTACATCGTAGCCAGCCGCTTTCAGCTGTTCCTGCATAACCAGCACGTATTTGAACGGCTCCAGAGTTTTATACGCCTCGTCCTCGTTCTCTCCGAGCGAGGTAAAAATCCACAGCGCGGGGTCAATTTCGTCTCTGTTTCTTCCGGCTTTGTCGGCGGCGGAATGGATGTCGCCCAGATATTTTTCATAAAGAGACGGATTCAAATCAATCGGCAGCCAGCCGTCTCCCATTTCTCCGGTCAGCGCGAGACCCTTTGGCGTGTGAGTCGCGAAATAGACCGGAATTCTGTCGCGCTCAAACGGGCGGATTTGCAGAAAAGCGTCTTTCAGTTTGAAAAACTCGCCATCGTAATTCACCGGAGTTTCCTCGTCGTTTTTCCACAGCATCTGCATCACTTCAACCGCCTCTCTCATTCTCGTGAACGGCTTGTTCCAGGGAATTCCATACGCGTCAAGGTTCATTGATTCACCCACACCCATAGTGATTGTTACCCTTCCTTTCGACAAATGGTCAATGGTGGCAAGTCTCTGGGCGAAGGTCGCGGGCTGGATTTTGTGCGGGTCGGAAACGGTTCCGAGTTGTATTTTTGAGGTTATTCCCGCTGCAGCCGAAGCGATTGTCCACGCTTCGGGAGCAATCGCTCCCGGAGCCACAAAAACCGTGTGGTCGGGATACCATATTGTGTCAAAACCGAGTTTGTCCGCCTTTTTTGAAAATTCAAGCAGTCCGTTCGTGTCGGTTCCCGGCATGGGAGCGGAAAGCCCGAATTGTATATTTTTCGCCATTTTTGATTTTACCTCCGGGGCGTCCCGCCCGTATCTGTGTTAATATAACCCTATCAGCAAGTTTTGGAGGGTGTCAAAATGAATTTTGGAGTTGGACTTTTCAGCATGCAGACCCACGCTGATGTGGCCGCCGACCACAAAACTCTCTACCGCGCGGCGCTTGAACAGACAAAACTCGTGGAAAAGGCCGGTTTTGATTCGGTCTGGCTGTCGGAGCATCATTTTCTTGAAGACGGCTACTGCCCGTCGCCGCTTGCCACTGCGGCGGCAATGGCGGCGGTTACAGAGAAAATACGCATAGGCACCGCCGCGATGATTTTGCCGCTTCACAATCCCGTGCGGGTCGCTGAAGACGCCGCCGTTGTGGACAACATTTCAGAAGGCAGATTTGATCTGGGAGTCGCCATCGGCTACCGAAAAGAGGAGTTTGACGGCTTCGGGCTGTCAATCAAAAACCGTCCGTCACTGATTGAGGAAGGCATAGACGTTCTGCTTAAATCGTGGGGCGAAGGGCAGTTTTCATACAAGGGCAAAAGGTTTGCTTTCGAGAACATTGACGTTACGCCCAAACCCGTTCAAAAACCGCACATTCCGTTATACATTGGCGCTTTTGAGGAACCTGCCGTTAAACGTGCGGGGCGGCTCGGATATCCGCTTCTCGTTGGTCCCGGTCGCACGCTTGACATGATACGCGACACTCTCGGCTGGTATAACGAAGCGGCACGGGAGGCCGGGCGCGACCCCTCTCTCGCCGGGCACGTTCTTCTCAGAGAAACCTTTGTGAGCAAAGGTGAAAAAGGCGCGCTTGAGGGCGGAGAGAAATACATAATCAACATGTACAGGTTCTACCTGACTCTCGGCATCAAGATTTTTATAAGGGGCGAGCAGGTGAAGGGACCGGAAGATCCTCTGCTTGAGCATATGGCTGAAAACCGCTTTATGATAGGAACCCCGGAGCATTGCGCCGGAGAGATTGAAAAATACCGCCGGGAAACCGGCATAGAGAACATCGTCTGCCGAATGGTGTTTCCTCAAGCGCCTCTGGAAGAGATTTCGCGCTGTATTGAACTTTTCGGCTCCGAAGTTATTCCGTCTTTTAAATAGGTCCGGCGGCGCGGTCAAAAAAACACAGAAGCGGTCTCCTCAAGCCGGGGCCGCATCTTACCAAAGCAGAACAATTGCGCTGTGTTCAGTTCAAGATTTCGGGCTGCGAAAAGAATCCTGTTCGTTGCCAGTGCTTTTGTCTTCGGGCGGCGTCGGAGCGTCCGAACCGGAGGAAGTGTCTCCGCCGCTTTCGCCTTTGACTACGAAAAGAACAACGACAAGAATTGCAACCAGAACCAATACTAAAGTTGTTGTATCCATAATCCCTATATTACAGTGGGATTGCGAAATCAGTCAAGCCCGTATTATCTCATCAAACCGCGTTTGTCAGTCCGCGCGCCCATCACGCATAATGAAAGATGTGAGAGCCAACCTGAAACTGCTTGCGGTGTTGTTTTTCCTCTGCCTGTTTTTTTTTCCGTTCACGGCGGACGCCCGGAGCGGTATTAAGGATTTGCGCCGCACGCACAATCCCCGCAGTTCCGGGACCGTTTCCCACAAGGCGTGGAACGATTTTCTGCGCGTTTACGTCCACGTGCGGCGCGGAGCGAATCTGGTTAATTACCGCGGCGTAACGAATGCGGACGCCCGCGCGCTTGACGATTACATTTCCACTCTGAGGCGCGTGAAGGTGTCCGGCTTAAACCGTGCGGAGCAAAAGGCATTTTGGATAAATCTCTACAACGCGCTGACCGTGCAAACGATTTTGAACGCCTATCCGGTTTCAAGCATTCTTGATATTGACACCTCGCCCCCGGGCACGGACGGGCCGTGGGGCAAAAAGATTGTTTCCGTTGAAGGCGTGCTGCTTTCACTTGACGACATTGAGCATGGGATTTTGCGCCCCGTGTGGAAAGACGCGCGAATTCATTACGCGGTGAACTGTGCTTCCATAGGTTGTCCCGACCTTGCGCCCGTCGCCTACACGGCTGAAAACACCGAACAACTTCTTGAAAACGGCGCGCGAGATTTTGCGAACCACCCTCGCGGTGTAAAGGTCAAGGACGGAAAACTTGTTATTTCTTCCATATATTTCTGGTTCGCCGAAGACTTCGGCGGCGTGCGTGAGCACATAGCAAAATACGCCGCTCCGAAACTTGCGGCGACCGTGAAAAGGACATCCGGACTGGTTGAGGGCGGTTACGATTGGTCGCTCAACGAGAAATAGTAATGGCGGAAAGCAAAAAAATCACACGCTCCCCGGAGATTGATTCCGAAACCGCGATGGCTCTTTCCATTGTGGATGCGGGTTGCATTGCGTTTTCGGGTTTGAACGGCGTTGTTTTCGCCGTCAAGGATTTGGCGCTCGCTTTTTTGTTTGAAAATGATTTTGAGCCGTCCGTGAATTTTCAGTTTGAATTTGTTGATAAGGAGGAGTTTCCCGCCGTTTGCGCGTTTGTGTTTATTGAAACAGGCGGAGGCAAATTCAGTTACGAATATTTTTTCTCTCTGGAATCAGAAAAGGATATGGAGAACCTCGCACTTCTTGAGCATGAGCGGCGCGCGGAAATCTGGTTCACGGACCGCGACGGAAACGTGAGCGCGGGCGTGAGCGCGGGTTTTGACTCAAACGAAACGGCGCGGATTGAAAGCGCTTGCAAATCGGTCGTCAGCCGCGCGTAGTAAAACCGTCTTCAATTGGATGCGCTCCACGGGCTTCCCAGCCGTAAAAAATCCTCTGTTTATAAGCCGCGCATTGCCACCAATTGCTCCGTCCATCCTGTCGGGGTAGGCGTCAAATATGTTGATTGCTCCAATTGCCAAGGTTCCGCCCTCACGCAAATCGGTTCTGACTTCGGTGTCAAAAGAGAACTTGCCGTTGTACTTTTGAGTGCAGTTGTAGTCCCCGCAGTTTCCGCCCGCGAACAGGTGTGACCAGTAACTTGCCTGAACATGGAAGGCAAAAGCCGCAACCAGCAGGCATGCGGTAAATGTTTGGAAAAATTTTCCATTTGCCAAGTTCATGTTTTCCCCCTTCGAGTAATCTGCGTGACTACGCGGATTTTTCTTCAATCTGTAATGACACAACTGTCCCGAAAAATAAAGGGGTTTGACATCGCTATTTTTTGAAATGATAATGGCACAAATGAGTTTCGTCAGGATTACGGGAATCGGCTCATACTCTCCCGAGAAAGTTCTTTCCAATCAAGACATTGAAAAAATTGTTGATACCTCCGATGAGTGGATAGTTACAAGAACGGGCATCAAAGAGAGAAGAATTGCGACGGACGCCGAAGCATCGTCGGATATGGGGATTGTCGCCGCACAACAGGCGGTAAAAGAGGCAAATGTTTCGCCCGAAGACATTGACGCCATCATTGTCGCCACCGTTACGCCCGATTACCTTTTTCCATCAACCGCGTGCATCCTGCAAAGCAAACTTAAAGCGAAAAAAGCCACGGCTTTTGACATTCTCGCGGGCTGTTCGGGATTTCTGTACGCAATTCACATAGCGCGTGACATGATAGACTCGGGGCGTTGCAAAACGGTGCTCGCCGTGGGGGTGGAAACCTTGTCAAAGGTGGTTGATTATCAGGACCGTTCAACCTGCATTCTTTTCGGAGACGGGGCGGGCGCGGCGGTTTTACAGAAATCTGAAACCCCCGGAGTGCTTTCCTCCCAACTGGGTTCCGATGGCGACAACTGGAATCTTCTTTACATGCCGGGCGGCGGTTCAAGAATTCCCGCGACCGAGCAAAGCGTTAAAGACAGGAGTCATTTTCTGAAAATGGAAGGCAACGAAGTTTTCAAGGAGGCGGTCAAGGCGATGGAGACGGCTTCGGAGCAAGCGGTTAAACTCGCCGGGCTTGAGCCCGAAAACATAGACCTTTTCATTCCGCATCAGGCGAATTCCAGGATTATTGAAGCCACCAGAAAAAGGATGAATTTTCCCGAAGAAAAGGTTGTGGTGAACTTGGATAAATATGGAAACACTTCTTCGGCTTCCATACCAATTGCCCTGCACGAAGCGCTCAAGGAAGGCCGGATTTGTGAGGGAAGCACGGTGCTTCTCGCCGCTTTCGGAGCCGGTTTCACATGGGGCTCCTGCGTAGTGAGGCTGTAATGCCCGACTTTCATTTCCCGCTCAGAATTGAAATGGCGGACTCGGGAATCGCGCATATTGTTCTGCCTGTTTTCCTTATTATCGCGGTCGGTTTTCTGTTTGGAAAAATCAAGCGCGTTGATATTTCTCCCATCAACGACCTTGTTCTTTATATTGCCGCGCCCTGCCTGATTTTTTCGTCTTTTTCCGCCCCGCCGATGGACTTTTATTTTGTGGCGCGGATTTTCGGATTTTTTGCCTTGGTGTCCGCGCTGTGCCTTGTCGCGGGCTTGATTCTCACAAAAATCTTCAAGGTTTCGCGCCCCGCCTATTTGCCAACAATGATATTTGCCAACAACGGTAACATGGGGCTGCCGCTTATCCTGTTCGCGTTTGGCGAGCAGGGGTTTCAGATTGCCGTTGTGTGCATGGTGGCAATGGCACTTCTTCACTACACGCTCGGTGTCGCGCTTGTGAACTCGCGTGGTTCAATTTCTGAAATTTTCAAACTGCCGCTCATCTACTCCGCGCTTGGCGGAATGTGGGTGAACTTCGGCGGATATGAAACGCCGCTTTTTCTGGACAGGACGATTTCGCTTTTCGCCGACATCGCGGTTCCGGGAATGATGTTTATTCTGGGATACCGGCTTTCGGAGATTTCCATTTCAAGTTTCTGGGTTTCGTCCATTTTCGGATGCTCGCGGATTGCGCTCGGATTTTTCGCCGCTATCGTGCTGATTCCGTTTTTCAACGTTTCTGAACTCACCTCAAAGGTGATGATTCTCCAGTCCGCGATGCCAACGGCCGTTACCTGCCTTGTGCTTGCCGAAAAGTACGGCGCCGAGCCGGAAAAAGTTGCCTCGGTAACCGCTGTCAGCACGGCGGTGTCGTTTCTGGTTCTGCCGACTATGATTTCGTATATGGTGTGAGGAAGCGTCCGGCTACCTGATGACATCTTTGAGCGAAAGGCCTTCGCTTTTGAGGAACGGAACAAGCCCTTTTTTGTCAATCGTGCGCAGAGCGCGGGTGGACAATTTGATTTTCACAAACTTGCCGAGTTCGGGAATAAAAATCCTTTTGGTTTGAAGATTAGGCAACTGGCGCCGTCTGGTTTTGTTGTTCGCGTGCGAAACATGGTTTCCGGCCAGAGGCTTTTTGCCCGTGATTGAGCATTTGCGCGCCATTACTTGGTCTCCTTGTAGAGAACATGTTTTCTCACAACGGGATCAAACTTTTTGAGTTCAAGGCGGTCTTCAGTATTCACCTTGTTTTTCTCGGTGTAGTAGATGTGGTGGCTCTCAGTGCTTTTGATTTTGACCATAAGCCGATTTCCCTGTTTTCCCATTATTTAACCCTTCCTCTTGTAGCGGGAACGGCAATATAACAGCAAAGCGGTGAAACTTCAAGAAATCAATCGGTTATCATAAATCCGTATGCGCGCACTGTTTTTAGGGCTTGTTTTTGTCTGCGTCGCGGCGGTTTCACACGCTTTCGCCGCGCAGTTTGACGACTACTGGTATTCGGGCAGGGCGGAGATTACGAGTTACGAACTGAGTCAGGCGCGCTACGGCGCGAAACACCCCGGATACGCAGTTTTGATTTTTGTTACCGAAGATTTTTCGCGCTCAAAACACGTGAAACTTGACAACCCCTCCCTCGCCGGACGGGATGCTGTGAAGGTTCTCAAACTGAACCTTGTAAAGAAATTCAACACCGGAATCTACAGGTATTCAACAATGTCATCAGTGTTTGCACCGGTTTCAGGAGCGGACCTGCGCCCCCTAAAAGTTACGCTTTCGTCTCAGGAGTGGTGCGGGCATGTTTTCTCTCAATTCAATCTCAGGGGACGGTATTACGAGGGAAAAACTTTTTCATACTTTGAGAGCGAGGGAGACGAAAGTTTCAAGGTGGAGAGTGTTTTTCTTGAAGATGAAATCTGGACACGGGCGCGGATTGCCCCGCAATCTCTTCCCACCGGAAGAATCTCAATTGTTCCGGGGCTTCTGATAACAAGGCTTCTCCACACACCGACCGGAGTTGAGCGGGCGGACGCAAAAATCTCAAGTCCGGCACCGGGCATTACACGGTACTCGCTGTTTTTCCCGAAAACGGACAGGGTTTTTGAAATGGATTTTGAAACTGATTTTCCGCATAAAATTGTCTCGTGGCGCGAAAATTACAGAAGTGGATGGGGCAAGGGCGCGAAACGGATTGAAACTGTGGCGCGGCGGAAGAAGACAATCTTTTCAGACTACTGGAACAAAAACAGCCCTCCGGACGCGCGAATGAGAAGGGATCTTGGCATAGAGCCGTGAAGTTTCCGGGCTGGTGCCGGACGGCGCGTAAGAGCCAGCGTTAATGTCAGGTGTTTTGATTCCAAGCCGCCGAATCTGAAGATTGAGCCGCTTGAGCGGGGAATAAAAAAGCGCGGCGCCCACTTATTCTTGGGATGCCACGCTTTTGTTCGCCTCTTTTCAGGCGCCTAACTCACCTCAATCTTCAGAGGTTTTTTCTCTTCAACTTCGGTTTTCGGAACCGTTACGGTCAGGATGCCGTTTTTGCAGTCGGCTTTTATCCCTTTTTTGTCCGTTTTTTCCGGAAGACCGAAACTGCGGGAAAACTTTCCGTAGCGTCTTTCAACGGTTATGTATTTTTTCCCGTCTTCTGCTTTTTCCTCAAACTTCCTTTCGCCTTTGATGGAAAGAACGTCGTCCTTTACTTCAAGGGTCAGGTCTTTCGCTTCAATTCCCGAAACTTCCAGTGCGATTTCGTACGATTTGTCCGTTTCCGCTATATCGGTTTTTGCGAGCAAATCCTTCCCGTCTCTTGTCGCGGAGCCGAACGCGCCGAAGTTTCTAAACACGTCGTCAAACTCTCTTAGCATTCCGAACGGTTCCCAAAGTCTTAATGTGTTCATTGCCACTTACCTCCTTTTTTGTTTTTGGCGTTCTCAATATAAAAACGGTATTCCGCCGTTCAAGAGGTTTTCGCGTTTTTTTTTGAAAAATTGCCCATAAACGCGCGTTGCCAGTACAATAATCGGCATGGAAAAGAAACAGGGCGGTTTTTTACTTGCTCAAACCCTGAAAAAACTGGGTGTAAAGGATGTTTTCACGCTCGGCGGCGGGCATATAAATCCGGTTTACAAGGCGTGTTCAGAACTTGGAATACGGCTTCTTGACACTCACAACGAGCAGGGCGCGGCAATGGCGGCGGACGCTTACGCGCGTTCAACCGGAGTGCCGGCGGTGTGTCTTGTAACAGCAGGGCCCGGATTCACAAACACTTTGACGGCAATGGCGGTTTCTTTTCTGGCAAATTCGCCGCTGGTTATTATTTCCGGCAGGTCCGGAATTGAGGAGAATGACCGGCTTTCATTGCAGGAAATTGATCAGGAAGCCATCGCGCGCCCGGTGGCGAAATGGGTGAGAACGGTTTATGAAGCTTCAAGGATTCCGCATTACGTAACGGATGCGTGGCGTGCGGCGAAAACGGGAAGACCGGGACCCGTTTATCTCGGAATGTCGTATGAGGTTCTTTATCCGTTTTGCGCGGAAAGCGAAATAGAAAAGGCGGATTTTTCGAAAATTGAAAATCCCGAAGCCTCCGATGAGGCGATAAAAGAAATCGCGGAAAATATTCGCCGGGCAAAAAAACCGTTGTTTATAGCCGGAAGCGGGGCGTATTATTCCGGCGCGCGAGATGAAATTGCGAAACTTTCAAAAACTGTCCGCGCTCCGTTTTTTACTCTTCATCTGGGCAGGGGGATAATTCCGGACTCCTCGCAATTCTGTTTCGGTCCTGCGGGCCCGTCTTCACCTTTCGGTTTTTCAGACGCGACTGAGAAGGCGGATTTTATTTTGCTTGCGGGAGTCCGCATGGGCGTTTTTATGGGCTTTGGAAAAACATTTAATAAAAAAGCGAAAATAGCGCAGATTGACATAGAGCCAACCGAGATAGGCAGAAACAGAAACGTTGACATTCCAGTCGCGGCGGATGTTTCGGCTGTTTTGAAAAAATTAAATCGCGAACTGAAAAAATCCTCTCCGGTTTTTGACAAATGGACCGCGCAATTAAAAAAGATTTCCGATAAAAAATCCCGCGCTTTTTTCTCGGAGAAAAACGTCTCTTCAAAAAAAGGCGCGATTCATCCGGTTTCAGTTGTTGAGGCGGTTAATAAAATTGCTCCGACCCGAACAATTTTTGTGCCGGACGGCGGAGACTGTCAGGCATGGACTGACGCTTCGTGCCGTGTGGAAATTCCGGGCGGATATGTGAAGGGCGGCCCGCTCGGTTGCATGGGAGTGGGGCTTCCGTTCGCGCTTGGAGTGAAGGCGGCGCGTCCGGGAAATCCCGTTGTGTTAATAACCGGAGACGGCGCGTTCGGGATGAATTTTATGGAGTTTGAAACCGCGGTAAAACACAATTTGCCCATAGCGATTGTGGTTTGCAACGACTCTTCGTGGGGAATGACGAGAAATCAAATCCGCATTACATACGGCGAAAAAGCCCCGCTTGACGGCGTTATGCTCGGAGAGGTGGGTTTTCATCAAATCGCCGAAGCAATGGGGGGCGGGGGTGAGTTTGTTTCGGAATTGCTGGAACTTGAACCCGCGATTAAGCGCGCCCTTAATTCAAAAAAACCTTATGTTGTTAACGTCCGCACCGATCCGGACGCGATAAGCCCCGCAACTTATTTTATTACCGAACCGATGCGGGAGAAGATGAAGGGTTAAAAACCTTCAAGTTTTCAAAACCGCGAGAAACGCTTCCTGAGGTATTTCCACGCTGCCGACCTGCTTCATGCGTTTTTTCCCCTCTTTTTGTTTTTCAAGCAGTTTTCTTTTTCTTGTAACATCGCCGCCATAACATTTTGAGGTTACGTCTTTTCTCATCGCGCGGACGGTTTCCCTTGCGATTACGCGGCTTCCAATCGCCGCCTGTATTGCGACTTCGTATAATTGGCGCGGAATTAATTCCTTTAATTTTTCAATTAAATCCCGTCCGCGCTCATACGCTTTGTCTTTGTGGACAATCAGTGAAAGGGCGTCAACCGGATCGCCGTTGACGAGAATGTCAAGCCGCGTGAGGTTTGACTGCGCGTATCCGGCGGGTTCGTAGTCCATTGAGGCGTAGCCGCGTGAAACTGATTTCAAGCGGTCGTAAAAATCAAAAACTATTTCCGAAAGCGGCAAACTGTATTCAAGAATAAGCCGCTCGGGCGTTACATATCTCATATTTTTCTGAACCCCCCGCCTTTTTTCGCACAGATCGATAACCTGCCCCAGAGAGTTCGAGGGCATGTGTATTGAAACCAGAACAAACGGCTCTTCAACCGACATCCTTTTGTCGCCCATCGGAAAATCGGCGGGATTGTCTATGAATTTTTCTTCCCCCGAAACATGAACGGTTTTGTAAATTACAGTCGGCGCGGTCGTAATTAATTCAAGATCAAACTCTCTTTCAAGACGCTCTTTTATTATTTCCATGTGAAGCAGTCCGAGAAATCCGCAACGAAATCCAAAACCGAGCGCGGCGGAGGTTTCAGGCTCGTAAACAAAGGAGGAGTCGTTGAGTATCAGTTTTTCAAGCGCCTCGCGCAGTTTTTCATACTCTCCCGTGTTTGTGGGATACAGGCCGCTGAAAACCATCGGTTTCATCACCTTAAAACCTTCAAACGGCTCCGAAGACGGATTTTCCGTGTCCGTTATGGTGTCCCCGACATGGGCTTCGTTAATTTCCCTCACCGCGGCTGTTACAAAACCGACTTCGCCGGTTTCCAGTTCTTCAGTTTCAATTAGATTCGGACTGAATACGCCGAGTTTTTTCACAAAATACTGTTTGCCGGTTGACATAAGTCTTATTCGTCCGCCAATTCGGAGTTTTCCCTCAAACACCCTTACGAGCATCGCCACGCCCTCGTACGAACTGAACCAACTGTCAAAAATCAGCGCTTTAAGGGGATTGCTACTTTTTCCCGACGGATGGGGTATTTTTTTTATGACCATTTCAAGAATTTCTTTTACGCCCGTTCCGTCTTTCGCGCTTGCCCGAATCGCGTCGCTTGTGTCAATTCCCAGAATTTCTTCTATTTCCGCCTTCACTCTTTCGGGCTCGGCGGAAGGAAGGTCAATTTTGTTTATCACCGGAAGAATTTCAAGCCCCGAATCCGCGGCGAGATATGTGTGCGCCAACGTCTGCGCTTCAACCCCCTGCGAAGCGTCAACAACAAGAAGCGCCCCCTCGCACGCCATTAGGCTTCTGGAAACCTCGTAACTGAAATCAACGTGTCCGGGCGTGTCTATCAGATTTAATTCATAGGTTTCGCCGTCATCGGCGGTGTAATTGATTTTGACCGCCTGGGCTTTGATCGTAATTCCGCGCTCACGCTCAAGCTCCATCTGGTCAAGAAACTGGTCTTTTTTTTCGCGCTCGCTCAAAGTTCCCGTAAATTCAAGTATGCGGTCGGCAAGCGTGGACTTGCCGTGGTCCACATGCGCTATTATTGAGAAGTTGCGTATGTTTCGCGGATTCATTTCTCCGACCGGTGTTTTATTAGTTCCACAGGGGGTTTATCGCAATTCCGGAAAGGATTTTCGGATAAAAATAGGTGGTTTTTTGCGGCATTCTGACTCCTTGTTCCGCCGCGTCCATCACGTCTTTTATCAGCGGGTCCGGCATTATAAAGCCCGCTTCACATTCTCCGGTTTTGATGAGTTTAAGGATTTCCGCGCGTGATTTTATAAAAATAATTTCCGGCGCGGGAGCACTCATTTTTCCTTCAATAATTTTTTCAATGATAGTGTTTTGTAAGGTTATCACTCCCATTGTTTTATAGGTTTTCTCTTTGTTTTCCGGGGAAAAAACAAGGGATTTTTCGCATTTATCATAGACAAAAATAATTTGGTCACGGCGCAGTTTCTCTTCGCTCATCGCTGATATTTCCGCGCATTCGAACTCTTTTTTCAAATTCACGGCGAGTTCCGCGCCCGATATTCCATTAAAGTTTTTCACCGCTCGGTGAGTTGGTCCCACAACGAGGCTGTTTCCTTCGGCGCGGCACAGAAACATCATCACATATTCATGGAGACCGTTCCCCCCGCGTTTATTTCTGTAGTTAATCGCCGTTTCATAGCGGTGGTGACCATCCGCGATGAGAAGTTTTTTGTCGCTCATTAAATCTGAAACCCGGGCGAGCGTTTCTTCATCGTTTACTTTCCAAACGGTATTTTTTATTCCCTCAAAATCTATTTCCGCGAACGGCTCCCGCGCCGAATTTTCAATTGTTTTTTCAACTAGACCTTCGGGATCGGAATAAATTGAAAAAACCTGACTCAGGTTCGCTTCGCACGCCTCGGTTAGTTTAAGGCGGTCGTCTTTGTGTTTTTTAAAGGTTTTTTCGTGCGGGAGAACAACCCCGTTTTTAAAACCCTCTATTTTTACCGCCGCTATGAAACCTTTTCTCGTAAAGCGGTTTCCTTCAAATTCGAAGTCTTGAAAATACTGAAAAATCGCTGGCTTTTCCTCTCTTTGAAGAATTTTTTCGTCAAGCCATTTTTTCAAGGTTTCGGCAGCCGAGATATAGCGTTTTTCGCCGGGCTCTTTTGAAAGAATCAACCTCACAAAATTGAGCGGATGTTTTTCATAAAGAGATTCCTGTCCCGCAGAGTCAATAACATCGTAAGGTGGAGCGACAATATTGGACAAGTCGCCCGTTTTTTCAGAATTGTAGAGAATCGCGTGGAAACCTTTTACGACAGCCATTGCAGAAAATCTTTCAGTTGTTCGGGTTCAAGGTCGCCATCGCGCAGAATTTCCGGTGTTTTTCCTGCGAGACTTACTATCGCGGAACCTTGAGACGACGGTAGATTACCGGAATCGACTATTAGTTCAACTTTGCCGCTGAAAATCCGCGCCGCTTCGGAGCCGGAGAGTAAGTTTTCAGAGCCGCTTATGTTCGCGCTGGACGATATCAACGGCTCTTTGAGAACTTCAAAAAGCCGCTGCACGAATTCTCCGCCCGATATTCTCACGGCGGTTTGCCCGTCTTTTGAAACTTCGGGAGGGAACGCGCCAGAAGTTTTCCCGCGAAGCACGAGGGTCAGGGGCAGGGGCAGCATTTTCCCGTAGGCGTCCGCCTGTTTTTCCGAAATGAAAAAATGGCGGTGAAGCATTTCCATGTCGCCCACAAGAACGGAAAAGGGCTTGCCCTCTTGTCTTTGCTTGATTTCCGACACCCTTTGCGCCGCGCCGCACCTGAGAGCGAGCCCGCCAATCCCGTAAAGGGTTTCAGTCGGATAGACGATTATTCCGCCCGAAAGAACGACTTCGGCGGCTTTTCGCGCCGCATCGGGGTCGGACGCCTTCACAATTTTGGTCTCAACACGCTCCACAACAGTTTTTATTATGCCCGTTTTGTGCTGACTTGATTTATTTAGGCACGCCGTTTGCAGAAGCCTGTTTCTGACTGCCTTGGGAAACAGGTGTTGTGTTATCCTTTGCGGATTATGATTCGCAGAAAAACCGGCGGTGGCTGGCTTTTGTTTGCGCAGGACGACCACGCGCGGCTTTCCGCCGAAATAATGAGTTTATGGGGTGGCGGTTTTTTCTTTACCTCTCCGTCCGATGATTTGCTTTTCGCCATTTCCGAGCATGACTGCGGATGGAAGGAAGCGGATTCCTCGCCCGTTCTCAATCCGGACGGCGTGCCCGAATCCTTTACTGAAGTTCCGCCACAAAAACAGTGCGATATATGGAGGCGGTCTTTCAACGCTCACAGCACAGCGCGCCCCGAAGCGTGCGCTCTTATCGCGCTTCACTTCAAAAAATTCAATGACAGAGTGCTGTCGCGCGGAGAGAACAAGTGGTCTCTCGCCCTGAGGAGAGAGATAGATGAGTTTGTTGCCCGTTCACTCTGCGTGGAGAGCGTGGAAGACATTCCCGCCCGTGTGGAGAGGGATTTGAGACTGCTTCAAACCGGAGACGCGCTTTCGCTTGTTTTGTGCCACGGATGGGAAAGTTTTGAGATGAGTGGCGTGCCGCTTGAAAACGGCGGAGAGGAAACGGTCCGCCTTACAATGACGGATGAAAACATTTATTCGGCAAGCCCGTGGCCCTTTTCGCGGGGTGAGGATTTGAGTTTTGAAATCGGTTTTACCCGGGTGCGTGGGGATAAGTTTGACTCAAACGCGCAACTGCTCAAACAGGCAGAGGGGCGCACCGGAGAGAAGATGGTTTTTTGCCTGTCTCCTGAAAACGCCTAAAAAAACCGGAGCATTTGAAGGCTCCGGTTTTTTTAGTCTTGTTTGATGCTGAAACGACTGTTAGCCGACGACAGCATCTTTACAGGCTTTCGCCACCTTAAACTTCACAACGTTCTTGGCGGGGATTTTAATTGTTGCGCCCGTCGCGGGGTTGCGCCCCATGCGTGCGGCGCGTTTGCTCACAACAAATTTTCCAAGTCCGGGCAGAGTGAACTCCTTGGATTTCTTCGTTCCTTTGTAAACAACGGATGCGATCTCATCAAGGACCTCACCGGCCGCCTTCTTGGAAATGTCACACTTCATTGCGATGTGAGACGCTATATCAGACTTTGTCATAGTAAACCTCCTGTTAACTACGGTGATTTTCGGCGATTGTATTAAAAACAAATCTTTATTTCAACCCTGCTTTATAGGTGTAGACTAATAAAATCTCCGGAGCGGTTTTGCGGTGTTCGAAGGTTTTTCCGGTGAGTCTCCACCCGCGCCAAAGGTTTCTTATGAGTGGAAAGAGCAGAGATTTCAGCCTTCAGTGGAAAAGATTTTTCTGGATAGTTGGGATTTTTCTCGCTCTTGTGTTGTTGCTTTATTTCAGATTCACCTCTTCGCGGCAGGTGGAAGGAATTGCCGAAATCCCTGTGCCGGTAAGAGTTGTCCCCATCCGCGCCGAACGGATCAAACTGTATGACACGGTTATAGGCAGGATTGAGGGGGAACAGAGCGTCAAGGTTCTTTCGGGAGTTGCGGGCTTTGTTGTTGACATCGGAAAGTCGCGCGGAGACAGCGTGAAAGAGGGCGAAGTGATTATGGTTCTTGAAGACAGCGGGCGGCTTTACGAACTCAGGGAAGCGACGGGGCGGCACGCTCTGGCGCGCGCGGATTTTGACGAGGCGCGCAGAAAA
Source organism: Candidatus Mycalebacterium zealandia (assembly GCA_014075295.1). Taxonomy (NCBI): domain Bacteria; kingdom Pseudomonadati; phylum Thermodesulfobacteriota; class Candidatus Dadabacteria; order Candidatus Nemesobacterales; family Candidatus Mycalebacteriaceae; genus Candidatus Mycalebacterium; species Candidatus Mycalebacterium zealandia. Next base: position 146,995 of record CP046180.1, on the reverse strand, counting down.
CACTCTCAATACAAAAAACTTTTTGACAAAGGCGTAGTTTCGCGGGATGAACTTGACTCAGCGCTCAGCGCGGTGAACAGAGCGCAGGCGCAGTTGGAAGCGTTTGAGGCTTCATACAAAAAGGCGAAATGGTATTACGACAGGCTCAAAATCCGCTCGCCGATTTCCGGAACGATTACCGAAATTCCGCCGGACACCGGACAGGAGGTTATGCAGGGCGAAACGGTTGCCAGAGTTGCGGGCAACCGCAAAAACAGCGTGATCGCGGGCGTTGATTCTTCAATTGCGAAAAGAACAAGACGCGGCGCGAAGGTTGTTATTGAATACAAAACCCCGGGCGAAACGCGCTCCGCCGCCGGAACGGTTGCGGGTGTCAGCAAGGAAACCGACGCATATTCAACCACCTACTCACTTGAGATTTCCGTGGACGATAAGGACGTATGGACAGAGTTATGGTCTGGGGAGTTCGTGAATTTGAAGATAGAGGCGGGCTTGCTTGCCGATGTTGTCCGCATACCTATAACTGCCGTGCTTTATAAAGACAGGGTGCCGTTAATTTTCGTCGCGCGGGGAGGCAAAGCTCTGGAAGTTTTTCTCAAGTCCGAGCCGGTTCGGGTGGATTCGGGCACAGTTGCCATTCCGGTTTCGCTGTTTTCCGGCGGCTCGCAGATAATAATAGAGGGCGGCTCGCGCCTTGAAGAAGGTCGCGCCGTTCAAATCCTGAAAGACCGTTAGCATGAACTTGATAGGATTTTCAATTAGGAATCCGGTCTTCTCCAACCTGTTAATGGTCGGAGTGATTATTTCGGGATTTCTCATCTACCTCTCTCTTCCGCTTGAAACCTTTCCCTCGGTGGGGCTTGAAATCGTTACAGTTCGCACTTCCTACCAAGGCGCGACCGCCGAGGATGTTGAACGTCTTGTAACCATTCCCATTGAGGAGGAGATAAGCGATCTGTCCGCGATAGACAAGGTGCGCTCGGTTTCTTCGGAGGGTTCGTCGGTAATCGTGATTGAACTGCGTCCCGGCGAAGACCCTGTGAAGATCGCGCAGGATGTTGAATCCCGCGTTTCCCAAGTGCGCTCGCGGCTTCCCGAAGGCATTGAGGAGCCGATTGTTAAAGAGTTTGAACCGAACTTCCCGCTTATCAACGTCTCAATAGGTGGCACGGTTGACCCTCTTATTCTGCGTGCGGAAGCGCTGAAACTCAGGGACAAAATCCGTCTCGTCAAGGGAGTCGGCTCTCTAACCACTTCGGGCATGAGCGACCCCGTGTTCTGGGTTGAAATAGATCCTCTGAAACTGCGCCAGCACAACCTTTCAATAGGAGAGGTAAAAGAGGCGATAGAGGGAAGAAACATAGACCTGCCCGCCGGCAAAATGCGTCAGGGTGAGTTTGAGTATCTGATAAGGACAAAGGGGAAATTGCGCTCGGAGAACGAAATTCTATCCATTCCACTCCCGACCGGAAACGGGCAAGTGCCCGTGAGCAGTATAGCCACGGTGAGGATTGGGACGGAAAAAGAGGTTACGCGCTCGCGCATCAACGGCAGACCGGCGGTCTCTTTTCTTATCAACAAGCAGAAAAACGCCCATGCCGTTGAGACCGTCAAACGGATTCACAAAGAAATAGACGCCGCCCGTGGCGAGTTTCCCGAAGGTATTGAGGTTTTCATCACAAACGACAAGTCGGTGGTCGCGCAGAAACGGTTTTCCACGATGCTCAAGAGCGGTTCCATAGGGCTCGTCCTTGTGCTTGTGGTGCTCGCGCTTTTTCTCAATCCGCGTGCCGCCGCCATCACCGCCGCCGGCATACCGATTTCATTTTTCGGTGCTTTGGTGCTTATGAAAATGTTCGGCATAACGCTCAACCTAATCTCGATGTTCGGCATGGTTCTTGTCATCGGAATAGTGGTTGACGATGCGGTCGTGGTGGTCGAAAACGTGCAGAGATACGTAACCTCCGGCATGAAAGCGAGCAAAGCCGCGCTCATTGGAACCCGCGAAGTCGCGGTTCCGGTTATGGCAACCGTGCTGACCAACCTCGCGGCGTTTCTGCCGCTTCTTATAGCCGGTGGGCTCATAGGCAAGTTTCTCTCCATAATTCCGCAAGTGGCGATTCTGGCTCTTCTGGTTTCACTGATAGAGGCGTTTGTGATAATGCCTTCGCACTGCGCGGAGTTTCTCAAGCCGGTTACGAAAAACCAATCGCGGAAATGGGTTATAGCGCTTCGCGCCACCTATATGAAAGCGCTGGTTTTCGTTCTCAGAAAACGCTATGCGGCAATGACCGTGATGTTCGCTGTGCTGTTTGTATCTCTCGCGGTGGCGGCGAGGATGCCGGTTGTCATTTTCTATCTGCGCGACACGATGGAATACATTGTGCGTGTCAGGATGCCCGCGCAGTCAAACCTTGACTACACCGAAAGTTCGGTGAAGCACATTGAAGAAATCACAAGAAGTGAAACGCCGCCGCATGTTCTCAAAAACATTTTGTCCGTTGTGGGGGTGGATTCGGGCGGAGGAGATGACGTAACAACTACGGGCGACCACGTGGCGACTATTTTTGTTGAATACGAGGATTTTGAGAAACGCTCCGAAAATGGCAAGGAGATTATGAACAAGGTCAGAGGCCGGGTGGCGCACTCGGTTGCCGCGCCGGAGGTTGCGGACTTTGTGGCGGAAGTCGGTCCGCCGGTGGGCAAGCCCGTTAACGTGCGGATAATGGGCGGGGATTCACGGGTTCTGGAAGAAATCTCCATGCGGCTGGAGAGGTTTCTCGCGGACGTTCCGGGCGTTTACGGTATCAGTAGCGACCTTATTTGGGGCAAGAGCGAGGTCAACCTCAACGTGGATGAGAAGAAAGCTTCCGAACTGGGACTCAACACGACGAAAATAGCGAGAGAGGTCAGGGCGCTTGGAGACGGTGTTGACGCCGCCCTCACACGCGTGGGAAAGGAGGAGGCGAGTATCCGTCTTAAATACAGAAGTCCGCCGGCGGATGTTGTGTCTCTGCTGAACACCCATCAGATAAAAACCGCGCAGGGAGGGAGAATAACCCTCGGTAGCGTTGCGGACATTGAGGTTCAACCCGCTCTTCTTGACATAAGAAGGGTGAACTACAGACGAACCGCAACCGTTACCGCCGAAGTGGATCAGGCGATTACAACTTCAAACAGAGCCAACTCCGAAGCCGGAAAATTTCTTTCAGGCTTGTTGGGTGACTATCCGGGATACTCGTTTGAATTCGGCGGGGAGGAAGAGGATTTCGCCGCCGCTCTGCAAGACATTGTCCGCGCTTCCATCATCGCTTTTATGCTCATATACATCGTCCTCGCCTCCATTCTAAACTCGTATTCCCAGCCGTTCATAATCATGAGCGTTATGCCTTTTGCGCTCATCGGTGTTTTATTCGGAGTGTTGCTCAGAGCAGAGCCGTTCACGCTTCCGGCGATAATAGGAACGATTGCGCTTATGGGCGTCGTTGTCAATGACAGTCTTGTTCTAATGGATTTTATAAACCGCCGCCGCCGCAATATGAAAAGGATTTTCGCGGTCGCCGTGGCGGCGAAATACCGTTTCAGGCCCATCATTATAACCTCGCTGACCACCTTCGGCGGTCTCTCTTCACTCATGTATCAGACGCGGGGGGAAACCTCTTTTCTGGCCCCGATGGCAATTGCGCTCGGCTTCGGACTGCTTTTTGGCACGGTCATTCTGCTGTTCATTGTGCCGGTGCTTTACATTCTTCTTGATGACGCGAAAAGCTTCATCGTTACACGCGTTTCGGCAAGCTCCGCGCTTCGCGCCGCGCGCCGTTTCGCGGGGCGGTAAAAACTCACGCGCATTTGCCGCAGGCTTGAATCACTATTTCCACCGCACGCCGCGTTTCATCCATTGAGTTGTCCACGCCGAAACTGAACCGGATGCTTGAATTTGCCCGCTCCTGAGAAAACCCCATCTCCGTAAGCACATAAGACGGGGAAGGGTCTGAAGTGGTGCACGCGGAACTTTGAGAGCATTTGACGCCTGTTGAGTCAAGAACGGCGGTCAATTGCGCGCCGTCCACTCCGCCGAACATTATGTTTGAGGTGTTGCAAACCCGCCTTTCCGTGTCTCCGTTGACTGTGGTGTCCGCAATAGCGGACAGGATTTCGTTTTCAAAAAAATCCCTCATTTCCGCGAGCCTTTTTATGTCTGCGGCAAGAGAGCGACTTCTTATTTCCGCCGCCGCGCCAATTCCGGCTATTCCCGCCATGTTCTCCGTTCCGGGTCTGAAACCACTCTCCTGAAACCCTCCAAACAGCATCTGGTTGAGTTTGAGCATGTCTTTGGCGAAAATCGCGCCGCAACCCAGCGGAGCGTTGAATTTGTGTCCGGTAAAAGTGGCAAAATCAACGCCGAGAGCACTCACGTCAACCGCCATTTTGCCCGCCGCCTGCGCCGCATCCGTATGGAAAAGAACACCGTTTTCTTCGCACAGCGCGGAGATGCTTTCAATGTCCTGAATAACCCCGGTTTCGTTGTTGACCCACTGAACCGAAACCATCTCTGCGCCGTCTTTTATCAGTTTTTCAAGTTCCCGTATATCAACAAGCCCGCCGCTGTCCACCCGCGTCCGCGCAATTTCCGCGCCTCCAATTTCGAGACTTGCGCACATTTTCTTCACCGATGAATGCTCAACCGGCGTTGTTACAATTCTTGTTTTTCCGCCCGCGGGTTTTTTCGCCCGCGCGATTAGGGCCATGTTGTTTGCTTCGGTGCCGGAGCTTGTGAACACAACGGATTCGGTCTCCGCGCCCACAAACGCCGCGAAACTGCGGCGGGCGTCTTCGATGGTTTTTCTGATGTTTCTTCCGCAGGAATGGGGGCTTGAAGGGTTTCCGGCAAGCTTCAAAACCTCAACCGTTTTTTCCACGACTTCAGGCAAAGCGCGGGAAGACGCATTGTTGTCAAGGTATATATAGCCGTTTTCCATCGGTAACCTTTTGTATTTTTCCGTTAAAATGCTACTATTACAAAAGATTTTTCTCAGGAGGTTTTCAGATGAACGGGTTTTTTGCTTTCTTCAGAATGGCGGCTCTGTTGATTGCCGTTGTTTTTGTTGCTTCCTGTTCCGCTAAAATTCCTTTTCTAGGAAAGGAAAGCCCCCCCGGACTTGAAGGTCTGGTTCCACTGTCTTCTTCGGGGCTGTCAACCACAAAAGATGTGCGCGCTGACGTTGTGAAACTCCTTATGGATTCGGACGACACTTCGTATCTCAGAAAAAAGATAATCAGTCTGGAAAGAGGAGGCGAAGCAAACTGGACAAACAAAAAAACCGGCAACGCGTTCACCGTCCGGGCTATCAGTTCCAAGCCCCAAGACGAAGGTGGCTCACGCAAGGTTGTGATATGGGGTAAGAAAAAAGGCGACAGAGAGACAGTAGTCAAGACGTACAGATACTACTACTGAGCTTTTGGCGCGCCGCCGGTTCCCGCAATTGTCTTCTGAAAAAGTTGCTTTGTTCGCCCTTGAGGGCATACCTGAGGTCAAATCCGGCGATTGTGTCGTGGGTTTAATAACACAATCTCTTGAACAGTCGGGCGAGAGAGTCCAAAACGGCGATGTTTTCGTCATTGCCCAGAAAATAGTTTCAAAATCCGAGGCGCGCGCGGTCAATCTGCGCGAAGTCACGCCGTCTGCCGCCGCCGAAGAACTCGCGCGTGAGGTTGACAAAGACCCGCGCCTTGTGGAAGTCATACTTAGTGAGGCGCGAAGGGTTGTGCGTAAAGGTGTTGTGCGCGACGGGGGCAGGGAGCCGGGCAAGGGCAGGCTTATAACTGAAACCGCTTCGGGAATGATTATGGCAAATTCGGGCGTGGACCTTTCAAACACCGGCGGTGATGACATAGCCACTCTTCTGCCGGTTGATTCGGACGCTTCGGCGGACTCCATCTCATCAAAACTGCGCGAAGCCACCGGGGTTCGCTCCGCGGTAATCATCTCCGATACCGCCGGACGGCCGTGGAGGGAAGGTCTTGTTGACATAGCAATAGGATGTTCGGGAATCAAAGCGCTTGAGGATTACAGGGGCAAAAGCGATATGCGCGGCGCGACCCTCGTGGCGACGGAAATGGCTGTCGCAGACCAAATTGCGGCGGCGGCGGGCATCCTGATGGAAAAGGATTCGGGACTTCCTGTCGTTGTTGTGAGAGGACTTGAATTCAATCCGGAAGGCATCGGCGCGGGCGAGCTTTTGAGGAAGCCGTCCGAAGACCTGTTCAGATAAATGGGTTCTGTATATCTTGATTACAATGCGACCACTCCGCTTGAACCGCGCGTGCGGAAGGAGATGGAATTTTTTTTCGCGCAATCTTTTGGCAATCCGTCAAGCGTTCACTCGCACGGGCGCGAGGCGAGAGCCGCTCTTGACGCCGCACGGGAAAGAGTGGCGGATTTTCTCGGCGGCGCACCGTCAGATTTCGTGTTCACAAGCGGCGGTAGCGAGAGCAATAATTTTGCCGTAAAAGGCGCGGCTTTGGCGCGCGAAGAACGGCGGCATATAGTAACCACCGCGGTTGAGCATTCGTCCTGCCGCGAAGCGTTTGAGTTTCTGCGCGCGCGCGGGTTTGGAGTGACTGTTGTTCCGGTTGATTCGGATGGCGTTGCCGATATGGACGTGCTAAAAAATTGTGTCAGCGAACAGACCGCGCTTGTTTCATGTATGTATGTGAACAACGAAACCGGTGTGGTTATGCCGATTGAAAGCGCTGCGGAAATCGCGAAAGAATGCGGCGCTTTTTTTCATGCCGATATCACTCAGGCGGCCGGGAAAATACCGGTTGATTTGGCGACCCTGTCTGTTGATTTAGCCTCGGTGTCTTCCCACAAACTTTACGGTCCCAAGGGTGCGGGCGTGGTTTTTGTGAGGAAGGGCGTCGTGCCGGAGCCGCTCATTCACGGCGGCGGGCAGGAAAGGGGCAGGCGCAGCGGCACGGAAAATGTGGCGGCAATCGCGGGTTTTGGCAAGGCTTGCGAGATAGCGCACGGTGAAAGCACGGCGGATATGAAAAGAGTCGCGGAGATGAGAGATGATTTTGAGAGTTTTGTTCTCTCCCGGATTGAAGGGAGTTGGATAAACGGAAAGTCGGTGGAGCGGGTCGCCAACACTTCAAATTTTGGAATTGACGGAATTGACGGCGAGGCGCTTGTTATCGCTCTTGATATTGAGGGCATTTCGGTTTCAAATGGCTCGGCGTGCTCCGAGGGCAACGTTGATCCGTCCAAGGTTTTGCTCGCGATGGGGCTCGGAGAGGAAAAAGCCGCTTCGTGCCTGCGCGTCAGCATGGGCAGATTTACGAAAAACGCCGATATTGAAAAACTCAAAAATGCGCTTGAAAAGTGTCTTGCGAGAATGGAAAGACGCTGAATTCTTACGGAAAAACCGGTACGCCTTTGAGCCCTTCGTTTTCGTCTAAACCGAACATCAGGTTCATATTCTGAATTGCCTGTCCCGCCGCGCCTTTGGTGAGGTTATCTATGGCGGAGATTACGGTCGCGGTTTTGCCATCGCGCGATACCGCGACTCCTATGTCGCAGTAGTTTGACGCCCGCACAGCGGCGGTTGAAGGGTATTTGCCCGCCAGACAGATTCGCACAAAACGGCTGTTTTTGTAAAACTTTTCCGCCGCCGCCGCAAGCGCGTTCGCGGTGGTTTTGTTTTTGAGCCGGATATACGCGGTTGTAAGAATTCCCCTGTCCATAGGGATAAGATGCGGAGTGAAGTCCACAACCGTTTTCTTTCCACGCAAGGACGCAAGGGTTTCCTCAATTTCGGGCATATGCCTGTGGAAGTTCACTTTGTAGGGTGTTACGGATTCGTTCACCTCTCCAAACATAAGTTCAGGCTGAGAAGTTCTGCCCGCTCCGCTCACTCCGGATTTTGAGTCTATGGTTACGCGGTCTTCAGCCATCATTTTCACAAACGGCGCAAGAGCCAGAGTCGCGCCTGTCGGGTAGCAGCCCGGATTTGCCACAAGGCACGCGCGCGCGATTTTTTCTCCGTTGAGCTCCGCCATTCCGTAGCACGCGGTTTTTATGAGTTCGGGGCATGGGTGCGAGCCGTACCATTTTTTGTAGTTCGTGGGCGAAATCCTGAAATCCGCGCCGAGGTCAACAACCTTGGCGCCGGTTTTCAAAAGCCGCTTCATTATCCGCGATGAATTTCCGTGCGGAAGCGCGGTGAAAATCACATCAATTCCGTCTGGCAGAAGTTTCGGGTCCGAAGGGCGCAGTTTGAGGTCAGCCGCGCCCGCAAGAGACGGAAATATCTCCGAGACGCGCTTGCCCGCGTTTTTATCCGCCGTCGCCCACACGGTTTTCGCGCTTGCGTGTCCGGCGAGCAGGCGCAACAGTTCGCCGCCCGTGTATCCGCTCGCTCCAAAAACCGCTGTTTTTACTGTTTTCATAAAAGCAGATACTACATGAGGAAGCCCGAAGTGAAAATCCTAAGCGCTCCCATTATTTGAGAGTTTGCGTGGCGGGTGATAATATTGGAACTCTTCACGGGTCGGAATACTTTCAATGAAAACCAAGGTGGGAATAAACGGATTCGGCAGAATAGGTCGTAGCGTTCTGAAAGCGGGTCTGCACAACAAAAATCTTGATTTTGTCGCCGTCAACGACATTGCCCCGCCGGAAACGCTGGCTCATCTTTTCAAATACGATTCGGTTTTCGGCACGTATCCCGGCGAAGTGACGGCGCGGGACGGCGGAATGGAAGTGGACGGAAAATTCATAAGGATTTTTTCGGAAAGAAACCCGTCCGACATAGATTGGAGCGAGTGCGAAGCGAACATCGTGGTTGAATCAACGGGTATATTCCGAAGCCGCTCCGAAGCCGCCGCCCACCTCGGCGAAACCGTTGGCAAAGTTGTTATAACTGCTCCGGCAAAGGGCGAGGTTGACCTCACAACCGTGCTCGGAGTCAACGGCGACAGTTACGACCCCGAAAAACACCACATTATCTCAAACGCCTCATGCACGACAAATTGCTTCAGCATGCTCGTGAAAGTTCTTCACAAAAATTTCACCGTCAAAAAAGGGGAGATGACGACCGTCCATTCATACACAAGCGACCAGCGCATACATGATGCCCCGCACTCCGATTTGCGCCGCGCGCGTGCCGCCGCGCAGTCAATCATTCCCACCTCAACGGGAGCGGCGGAAGTGATTCAGGTGGTTTTTCCCGAACTAAAAGGCAAACTGTCCGCGATGGCGATAAGGGTTCCAACTCCCAACGTTTCACTTGTGGATTTTTCATGCGAAGTAAAAAACCCGACCACCGCAGAGGAAGTGAACGGCGCGTTCAAAAAAGCATCTGAGAACGAACTCGCGGGATTTGTCGGCTATCTTGAGAGCGAACTTGTTTCAACGGATTTGGTCGGGAGCACTGAGTCTGCGGCTTTTGACCCATACCTCACATCCGTTACGGACGGAAATCTGGTCAAGGTTATTGCGTGGTATGACAATGAGTATGGCTATTCTTCAAGAGTAAACGACCTTGTCGCACTTATTGCGGAGCGCGGAAATTGAAGTCAAAAATGGTCGTTTCCGACCTGTCCGATTCAGAAATACGGGGAAAGAGATTTTTCGTCAGAGTTGATTTCAATGTTCCCATCAAAGGCGGAAAAATCAGCGAAGATTACAGAATCCGGCGCTCTCTGCCGACCATTGACTACCTAATTGAACGCGGTGCGAAAGTTATTCTCGCGTCTCATCTGGGGCGTCCGGCGGGCAGATTTTCGCAATCCCTCTCGCTTGTTCCGGTGGCGGAATTGCTTGGTGAGTTGCTTGGCAAGCCCGTAAAGTTTCCGGGCAAGGTTGTCAATGGCGAAGTGGAAAAGCAGGTTGCGTCTCTGGAAGAGGGCGAGGTTCTTTTTCTTGAAAACCTGAGGTTTCACCCCGAAGAGAAACAGTGTGATCAGGAGTTTTGTCGCAAACTTTCCGGGCTTGCCGACATCTATGTCAATGACGCATTCGGCACTTCTCACCGCAGACACGCTTCAACCTACGGCGTTGCCGAATATTTCGAGAAAAAGCTCGCCGGTTTTGTCGTGGACAAAGAAGTGGATTTTTTCAACACATTGATTGAGAATCCCGAAAGACCCTATCTGGTTATTGTGGGCGGGGCGAAAATCAAAGACAAGATAAGAGCTCTTGAAAACCTGCTTGAGAAAGCCGACCAGATTATTATCGGCGGCGGAGTCGCCTACACATTTCTCAAGGCTCAGGGAATCAGCATCGGGCAGTCAATTGTTGAGGATGAAATGGTTGACTGGGCGCGGAGCGCCATAAAGGATTTTGGCAACAAGATAGCTCTTCCGTGCGACCATGTCGCCGTCGAGGACACAGAGATTTCAAAAAACCCCGTTCTTATTGAGGGCGATATTCCGGACCACCTCAAAGGTTTTGACATTGGCCCCAAGGCAATTGTCCAGTTCATTTCGCATATAAAGGGTAAAAAAACCATATTCTGGAACGGACCCATGGGAGTTTTTGAGTTTGACGGATTTTCAAACGGCACAACTCAGGTGGCGCGTGCAATGGCGCTGGCAACATGGCGCGGAGCGACAACCGTTGCGGGCGGCGGCGAAAGCATAGCCGCAATACGCAAAGCCGAGGTTCTCGGCAGCGAACTCAGCCACGTATCCACCGGCGGCGGAGCGTCTCTAACCTTCCTCGGCGGCGACAGCCTGCCGGGTATCTCCATTCTGGATGAAAAGTAAGGGTGATTGTGGTAACCTCTGTTCAGTTTCCGACCCTATCCCTATGTCGCAAATAGACCGCATAACAGAACTTCTCGGCTCCGAAGCGGACGCGCTTCTCAATCACGAATGCAAGGTTCCGCAATCCGGTCTGCATCTGCCCGGTCCCGATTACATTGACAGGATTTTCTCGCGTACGGACCGCTCGCCCGCCGTTATGAGGAACTTATCGCAGATTCTCGGTTCCGGACGGCTCGGCGGCACGGGCTATGTGTCAATCCTGCCCGTTGACCAAGGGGTTGAGCACTCCGCCGGAGCGTCTTTCGCGCCCGCGCCGGACTATTTTGACCCTGAAAACATCGTACGCCTCGCTATTGAGGGCGGTTGTAACGCGGTCGCTTCAACTCTCGGCGTTCTGGGCACTGTGGCAAGAACATACGCGCATAAGATCCCCTTTATAGTCAAAATCAACCACAACGAACTTCTTACCTATCCCGAAAAATACGACCAAACGCTTTTCGGAAGCGTTGAGCAGGCTTTTGATATGGGAGCGGTCGCGGTTGGCGCGACAATTTATTACGGCTCAGACGAGAGCGCACGGCAGATTGAAGAGATTTCCGGCGCGTTTGCGCGCGCTCACGAACTTGGGCTTGTTACGGTTTTGTGGGCGTATTTGAGAAACTCCGCGTTCAAAAAAGACAAAACCGACTACCATCTTGCCGCCGACCTTACGGGGCAGGCAAACCACCTCGCCGCCACCATACAGGCCGACATTGTTAAGCAGAAGCAACCCGAAAACAACGGCGGCTTCACGGCTTTGAAATTTGGCAAAACAAGTTCCAAAGTGTATTCGCGGCTCACTTCGGAAAACCCCATAGACCTTACCCGCTATCAGGTTATGAACTGCTACATGGGCAGGATAGGGCTCATAAATTCGGGTGGCGCGTCATCGGGCGGGGGCGATTTGCAACAGGCGGTCAGAACCGCCGTTATAAACAAAAGAGCGGGCGGAATGGGGCTTATAACCGGCAGAAAAGCGTTTCAAAAACCGATGAAAGAGGGCGTTGCCCTGCTTCACGCGGTTCAGGACGTTTACCTTGAAAAAAGTGTAACAGTCGCTTAACATTTTCAGATTGAATAGAGGGGGGTGTGGCATGTCACTACAGCTTGGAGATATAGCGCCTGATTTTACTCAGGAATCAACCGAAGGAACAATCAATTTTCACGAATGGCTTGGAGACAGTTGGGGGGTTTTATTTTCACACCCCAAAGACTTCACTCCGGTCTGCACGACCGAGCTTGGTCAGGTCGCCCGCATCAAACAGGAGTTTGAGCGTAGGGGGGTCAAGGTTATCGGACTTTCCGTGGACAGTGTTGAAGATCATAAAAACTGGCAGTCAGACATTGAAGAAACTCAAGGGGCGGCGGTTAATTTCCCGATGCTTGCGGATGCGGACAGGCAGGTTGCCGACCTTTACGGAATGATCCATCCGTCCGCCAATGACACGATGACCGTGCGTAGCGTTTTCATCATAGACCCGAACAAGAAAATCCGTTTGACTTTGACTTACCCGGCAAGCACCGGAAGAAACTTTGATGAGATTTTGCGCGTTCTTGACAGCATGCAGATGACCGACAAAAACAAGGTGGCGACTCCGGCAAACTGGAAACAGGGGGACGATGTCATCATAATTCCGGCAGTTTCGGACGAAGAGGCGGAAAAACTGTTTCCAAACGGCTGGGACGCGAAAAAGCCGTATCTGCGCTACACCCAGCAGCCCGACTAGGGGGGATTTTGAGAAACTCCTTTCTCAGTGTGTTTCTCGTTGCCCCGGTTTTTCTGCTTTTTATTTCCTGTGGCGCGGACCGCGAAGAGAAACAAAAAATGGGAGAGGAAAAAACCCGGAGTGAATTAGTCTCACTTTCTGAAAATTATTCCCGTGCGTCTTTTGCGGGCGGGTGTTTCTGGTGCATGGAGCCGCCTTTTGAACGTGCCGACGGAGTGGTTTACGTCCATGCCGGCTATCAGGGAGGCGAGGAGGAAAATCCCACGTACGAACAGGTTTCATACGGGCTCACGGAACACGCCGAAGCGGTTGAAGTTTTCTACGACCCGGAAAAGATTTCATATGAGGAGTTGCTTCAGATTTTCTGGATTAACATAGACCCCACTGACCCGACCGGGCAGTTTGCCGACAAGGGAAAGCAATACAGAACGGCGATTTTTTATCACGACAATGAGCAGAAACGCCTTGCGGAAAAATCAAAACAGGAACTTGCCGATTCGGGCAAGTTTTCGCGGCCCGTGGTAACTCAAATTGTTCCCGCGACCCTTTTCTGGCGCGCCGAAGAATATCATCAGGATTACTACAAGAAAAACCCTGTTCATTACGGGAGATATAAGAAAGGGTCGGGCAGGGAAGACTATTTGAAAAAAACATGGGGCAATTAGAAGTTGCCTGATTCGGCTTTCAAATACGCGTTCGCGCCCACCCGCGAAGGCCTGAAAGATTTCCGCGTTTTTGTTTTTGCTCTTCTGGCATTTTATCTTGCGCTTGTTTGGTTGCCGGAGTTTCCGGCGCTTCAGGACTACCCGATGAGGATGCTGGTTGGTTTTGCCGCTTCAACCTTTGAAAATCCGGCTTACAACTGGGCTGATTTTTTTGAACTCCGTAACAGCTACGGCCCATACTCTTTCACTTTCTGGTTTCTCCGCGCTTTTGAGCCGTATGTCGGTATAGAGGCGGCGGGACGGTTGTTTCTCTCGCTCTACGTGTGTCTGGTCACGGCGTTTGTGCTGTCACAATCCCGCGCACGGGAGAATGTTCCGTGGGTTCTGCTCGCGCTTTTTCCGCTCTCCTTCAACCAGTTGTACATAATCGGGCTGATGGGATATTTCATTTCCGTTCCGGTTCTTATGCTCGCTTTGCGGCATTTTGATTCCGTGACGGAAAAGCGGCTTACTCCGCGCAACCTTTCGCGCCATCTGTTTTTTCAGGCGGTTATTTTCTTCTGTCATCCGTTTGCTTGCGCAATTTACATTGTTCTTGCGGGAGCGGTCTGCCTGTTCAAGCGCGGGTGGGAGTTTTTGCGCGCTGTTTTTCTCACGGGCGGCTTCGCGCTGTTTTTCGCGCTCTGGTATCTGTTTTCAAGTTCGCGCAGCGGCTTTGAGTTTGAGCCGCACTGGTGGTCTTTTTCCGCAACCATAAAATTTTTCCTTCTCATGTTCACCGGGATGAAAATCACGGACGGACCCGACTGGATTTCTGTTGTCTTGTGGGGTGCCGTGGGGGTTTTTCTTGCTTACGCCTTAGCGCGTGCGGGTTCAAAAACACGTTTTTCTCGGCGCGACCTCACGCTTTTTCTAATTGTTTCGGCGGGATTTCTTGCGCTTCCGTTTAGCCCCGGCGCTCCTTACACGTATTTCAACATCCGCTTGGTCGCAGTTGTTTATTTTCTCGGCGCGGTTGTTCTTTCAAGCCTGCCGATGTGCCGTTTCGCGGGGAGGGTTTTCGCCGTGTTGATTGTCTCGACGGCTTTGTGGCAGGGGGCGTTACACTACAAGCTGTCAAACGAAATAGCCGAAGCCCACCCGGTTATTTCGCGCATGGAAAAAAACTCCGCCGTGTTACCCGTTGTTGAGGACGGGAAAAGCGCCCACCTTGACCCCGTCTATTTCTATCAGTTCCACAATCATGTTCCCGAATACTACCACTTCCTTATTGGCGGCGGCGTGTTCCCGTATTTCATAGACAATTTGCCGGCGTTCCCAATCCACTACAACGACTCGGAGCGAACACGGAAAATGCTTGCGGTTCTCCGCTCAAACAACCCGGCGGATTACAAATGCTGTTACAGGTACCTGCTCACAAGAGGGGAGAGGATAAGCCGTTTTAGCTCTCTGGGGCCGTTCCACAGTGTGGTCCGCAACGGCAAGTGGGCTCTTTTTGAGATTTCGCCCTGACGACCCCCGTAGTTTTGACGCGCCCCTGCCGCAAGTGTAGTCTAGACCCCAAACGGAGCGGTCATATGATAATCAAATGCGTACCAGGGGGTATGTTTCTCACAAACTGTTACATACTTGGCGATGAGGATTCGGGCGAGGGTATTTTAATAGACCCCGGCGAGCAGATAGTTGAAATAATGGCGGAAATTGAGAGGACCGGCCTTAAAATAAAACGCATAATCAACACGCATACGCACATAGACCATGTTGCCGGAGTGCAGACCGCGAAGAACATTCTCGGCGTTCCTTTCAGCATTCACGAAAAAGAGCAGCCCGTTCTGGACATTCTTCCCGAGGCGTGCCGGAGATATCCCGCATTCGGCGATGTTGAGACACCCGAAGTTGAGGAGTATGTTGAGGAGGGGCGGAAAATCGCCATAGGCGGACTTCAAGCCGATGTGCTTCTTGTGCCGGGGCACACATGGGGAAGCATCTGCTTTGTTGTGGAGGATGTGATTATTTCGGGCGACACGCTTTTCGCGGGAAGTGTAGGAAGGGTTGACCTGACCGGCGGAACGACAATGGAGGAGCTTGTGGGCTCAATAAATGAAAAATTGCTCGTCTATCCGGATTCATACAGAGTGCTTTCCGGACACGGTCCCGAAACGACAATCGGCATTGAAAGGGAATCAAACCCGTTTTTGAGTTTTTATTAGTGTCTCCGGTGGTTCGCCGTAATTTCCTAGGAATTTCTCCGTAGTTCACTGACGCACATAATTTCCACCAGTTTTTCAAAAGAAACTTTCGGTTCCCATCCCAGTTCCAATTTTGCTTTGCTCGAATCACCCAGAAGTTCAAAGACTTCGGCGGGACGGAAAAATTCCGGATTTATTCTGACGATTTCCCGACCGGTTTTTTTGTCAATCGCTTTTTCTTCGGTGTTTTCGCCTTCCCATTCAATATCAAACCCGAAATATGGCGCGGCGATGTTCACAAAATCTCTCACCGAATAGTTTTTGCCGGTGGCAAGCACATAGTCGTCCGGCGTTTGCTGCTGAAGCATAAGCCACATTCCTTCAACGTAGTCTCCGGCAAAACCCCAGTCTCTTTTTGTGTTGAGATTTCCCAGCTCAAGAGTCTTCCCGCCGTTCTTCATTTCCGCCATGCCCGAGGTGATTTTGCGGCTTACAAACTCTTTGCTTCTCATGGGAGATTCGTGGTTGAAAAGTATTCCTGATACCGCAAACATTCCGTATGACTCGCGGTAGTTTACCGTCATCCAGTGTCCGAAAAGTTTTGCCACTCCGTAAGGACTGCGTGGATAAAAGCGGGTTTTTTCCGTCTGCGGAGAATGTTCCACTTTGCCGAACATTTCGGAAGTCGACGCCTGATAAAACTTTATTTCGGGGTTGATTTGTCTTACGGCTTCCAGCATGCGTAAAACCGACGTACCGCTTACTTCGCTGGTTAAAAGCGGCAGTTCAAATGACGCGGAGACAAAAGATTGCGCGGCGAGGTTGTATATTTCAGACAGTTCAAACTTCTCAATTGTTCTATAGATGTTTGTAAGCTCCGCCATCTCAAGGTAGACGATTTCAACATCGTCCAGAATGCCGATTTCTTCCAGTCTCCACAAAGAGCCGCGTGAGTTTCTACGGTCTCCGCCGATAACGCGGTAGCCTTTTTCCAACAGAAGTTTCGCCAGATAGGCTCCGTCCTGTCCGGCTATTCCTGTTACAAGTGCGGTTTTTTTCATTTTGGCAACACCTTACGAGATTTTCCGTGCGGACGCTGAATACGAGTCCATAATACAACAGGCGGTTTTGTTTGACAATCAGAGCGACGCGCCCCCGTATCTTTGGTTTTCAAACTCCGAACAAGTATCATAAGAAAAAATCGGTTTACGCCATGAAAAACCGCCGCATTTTTATAGTTTTTGCTCTTTCAGCCATTGTGGTTTCCGCACTTTTTTTCGCCCTTGAATTCAAACAGTTTCTTGATTTGAAGCACGAAAGAACCGAAGTGGAGAAAAGAATAGAGCGTCTCGCCGCACGCCGCGATCGCCTGAACGCGTTTTCAAACTCCGTGCGGACAGGCGAGGCGGACGAAAAGCATGCCGAACAACTCATAAGGGAAAAACTGGGTCTTATAAAGAGGGGCGAAAAGATTTTTATCTTCCGTCGTCAGTAACATGCAGCCGGACTTCAAGCCGAACAAAAAACTCGGACAGAATTTCCTTCGTGATAAGGGAACTCTTGAAAAAATCTGCGCCGCCGCGCGTCTTGACAGCTCGGACGAGGTTGTTGAAATCGGTCCGGGGCGTGGAGATTTGACCCGTTTCATTCTTGCGGCCGGCGCAAAAGTCCGTGCCATTGAAAAAGACCGGCGGCTTGTTGAAGCATTCCCCGCAGACATTGTTTCCGACCCAAACTTTGAGCTCACCCACGGAGACGCGATGAAAATCGGGTTTGAACATTTTTCCCGTGGGCGCTCTCTGAAAATGGTAAGCAATCTGCCCTATGGAATATCTTCCGGAGTTTTACGAATACTCACGGAAAACCGCGACCTTTTTTCACTCGCGGTGATTATGCTCCAGAAGGAAGTCGCCATGCGCCTTGTTGCCCCTCCGGGCGGAAAATCCTACGGCGCGCTGTCCTCGGTTATTCAGATGGTGTTTGAGGCGGAAAAACTTTTTGACGTTTCCCCGGTGCTTTTCAATCCCCGCCCCGCTGTTACTTCTTCGGTTGTGCGCCTTGTTCCTTTCAAAGGAACCCGGTTGCCTCTCAAAAGCGAGAAGTTTTACCGTAAAACCGTCCGTGCCGCTTTCTCGGAGCGCAGAAAAATGGTAAAAAATTCGCTGTTTTCAGCGTTTCCGTCCCGCGATGTCGCGCGCGCGCTTGAAGATACGGGAGTTGACGGTTCGCGCAGGGCTGAAACGCTCAGTCTTGAAGAATTCCGCGCAATTTCGGATAGATTGTTTGAGTTACTTGGATAAAAACGACTAAAGGGAGTTTTCAATGACAGATTTTATTCGCGTAAACAACCCTCATCGCACAAAGGCGGATTTGCTCGCCATAGGAGCGTACGAAGGGGAAAAACGGCGGTTTTCCGCGATTGACAAAAAACTGGGCGGTGCGATTTCACGGGCAAGCAAGCGAGCGAGCGGCTTGCGTCTCGGCAGTTTTTTTACGGTGGACACAATGGGGAAACTACCCGCTTCTGAAATTATGATCGTCGGGCTTGGAGATAAAAAATCTTTCTCCGCGCCATCTGATTTTTTCAAAGCCGCTTCGGTGGCCGCGAAGAACGCGGGCTCTCATGTGAAAAAAATCGTTATGGATTTTCCCGCATCCGGCGCGGACGCGTTGCGTGCGCTTATGGAAGGTGCTCTTTGCGGTCCCTATGTTTTCTCAAAATACAAAAGCGGTTCAAAAAAAGAGGGTGCGGTTTCCTCTGTTGCGGTTTATTCCACATTGTCCGAAACCTCTTTCGAAAAAGCCGCGCGAGCATCGCAGAGTGTCGCAAGCGCGGTGCGTCTTTGCAGGGATATGGTTAATGAGCCGCCTGCGCATCTCACGCCTTCGGTTCTCGCGGATTACGCTCAAAGCATATGTTTGGAAGAGGGGCTTAGCTGTTCCGTCATTATGCCGGACGAGATGAAAGAGAGGGGAATGGGCGGAATGCTCGCGGTCAGTGCGGGCAGTTCAAACCCTCCGCGTCTTATCCATATGACCTACTCTCCCAAAGCCGCCCGGTCACGTTCCGTCTCAATTGTCGGCAAGGGTATAACATTTGATTCCGGCGGTTTGAGTCTCAAACCCGCCGAGGCAATGAAAACAATGAAGATGGATATGTCCGGCGCGGCCGCCGTGGTGGGAGCGATGAAGGCAATCGCCGTGGCGAAGCCCGGCGTTACCGTTCACGGAATAGTGGCGGCGGCGGAAAACATGACCGGACCGTCCGCCTACAAACCTGACGACATCGTAACCGCGATGAACGGCAAGACCATAGAGATTGTAAATACGGACGCCGAAGGGCGTGTTGTTCTTGCGGACGCGCTCAGTTACGCGGTGGAGATAGGCTCAAAAGAGATTATAGACCTCGCCACTCTCACGGGCGCGTGCGTTGTGGCTCTCGGAGTTCACACGGCGGGGCTTATGAGTAACAGCGAAAAAATCGCGCGAGACATGAAACGCTCTTCGCTGTCGGCGGGCGAAAAGGTATGGGAACTTCCGCTTGCGGACGATATGCGTAAAGACATAGAAAGCGACTTTGCCGACATAAAGAACACCGGAAACCGCTGGGGTGGAGCCATAACCGCCGCTCTTTTCCTTGAGCATTTTGTCTCCGGCGTTCCGTGGGCGCATTTGGACATCGCTGGGCCCGCCTATCTGGAAAGGGGCAATGACTGGTATCCCAAAGGGGCGACCGGTTTTGGCGTCAGGCTGCTGGTTGACTACATCCTGCGAAAATAAGGAAAGGGAGAGGTTGAGAAGTGTTTGTTCTTTTTTGTTGTTGAAAATGCCAACCGCAACCGGATGGCGGAATGATTTGCGAATGATTTCTGCGGCGGAAAAATAAAAAGTTTCAGCGCGGGTTCAAAACCGGCGGACTCTGTAGGCTCGGGCACGGTTGCCGCGATGGAGGAGTTGGGAATTTCTATGAAAGACGCCCGTCCCAAGTCCATTTATGAAATTTCCGATGTTGAATACGACCTTGTGGTAACGATGGGTTGCGGGGATTCGTGTCCGCATGTGCGCTCAAAAAGAACCGAAGACTGGCAAATTCCCGACCCCAAAGCGATGGATAAAGAGCGGGCGCGGGAAGTCAGGGACTTTATAAGGGAAAAGGTCAAAACCGCGATTGAAGAGATTTTGTTCTCACGCTAGTTCGCCCCAGTTTTTTCCTTCGGTTATTTCAACCTTCATTCGCGTTTTTAAATCAAACGAGGTGTTTTCCATTTCATTGCGGGCTATCTCCGCGACTTTTTCCCTTTCATCAAGAGCGGTCTCAAAAATCAACTCGTCATGCACTTGAAGAATCATAGACGACTTCATTTCTTCAAGATTTCCGTGAATTTTTATCATCGCGACATTTATTATGTCCGCCGCCGAGCCCTGAATGGGCGTGTTGATGGCGGCTCTTTCGCCGTTTTTGATTTTCAGTTTGTTTTTTGACGCGAGTTCGGGAATAAAACGCCTGCGCCCGATAATTGTTTCGGCAAATCCTGCGTTTTTGGCTTTGTCCGCGTATTCGTGCATATATGTTCTGACCTTGGGATAGCGGCTGAAATATGTCTCCATGTAATCGCGCGCCTGCTTCATGCTTGAGCCCAATTGCTTTGACAGCCCGAACGGGCTGATGCCGTAAATAATTCCAAAATTTATATTTTTCGCCAGACGCCTCATATCGGATGTTACCTCTGCTTCACGCACTCCGAGTATTTCGGACGCGGTTGAGGAGTGAATATCTTCGCCGTTTTCAAAAGCCGCAAGCAGTTTTTCGTCTCCCGAAAAATGGGCGAGGAGGCGCAGTTCTATCTGAGAATAGTCCGCGGACAGAAAAATAAATCCGTCCGCCGGCACAAAGGCGTGCCGTATTTTTCTTCCGTCCTCGCTTTTTATCGGAATGTTTTGAAGGTTCGGATTGCTCGAACTGAGCCGCCCCGTTGAGGTTCCGGTGGGCCCGTATGAGGTGTGAATTTTTCCGGTCGCGGGATTGACCAGTTTCGGAAGAGCGTCAACGTAGGTGGACTTGAGTTTGGAAATTTCCCTGTATTCAAGAATCATTTTCGGAATCGGGTGGAGAGGCGCAAGGGTTTTCAGCACTTCGGAATCGGTTGACGGCTCACCCTTCGCGGTGCGTTTGACCGGCTCAAGCCCCAGTTTTCCGAAAAGCAGGTCTTTGAGTTGCGCGGTGGAATTTATGTTCAGTTCAAAACCCGCCGCGGAATATATTTGCGATGATATGGCGTTTATTTTTTCACCGAAATCAACTGAAATTTCCCCAAGCATCTTCGTGTCAACACAAATGCCTTTTCGCTCCATTGCGGACAAAACCCGTGTCATTTCCAGAACCCATTCGCGATAATTTTCCTCAACGCCCGCGCCGGAAATCTCCGCGCTCAGTTTTTTGTAAATCTCCATCGCCGCGTCCGAATCTCCGCAGGCGTAGTCTTTGGCTTTTTCAAGAGGCACATCGGCAAATGGAATGCGTTTTTTTTCTTCGGTAGTAACCTCAGCATAAGTGGTCATTTTACGCCCCAGATGTTTGCGCGCGAGTTCGCCGAGCCCGTAACTCAAGCCCGACGAGTCCAGAAAATGCGCGGCGGTCATTGTGTCAAAGAAAATGCCTTTCAACTCAATTCCGCGCCCCGCCAGAACGATGTGTTCGTATTTCAGGTTTTGTCCTATTTTTTTAATTTCCGGATTTTCGGCGATTTGTTTTATTTTTTCAAAAACCGTATCGGCATCGGCGTTTCCCGACGAATGGGCGACCGGAATATAACCGTGCGAGCCCTGAGTGGTTGACAGCGCGATGCCGACAATTTCCGCTTCGGTCGGATTTTTTGAAGTGGTTTCAAGATCGATAGACACAACGCCGGTTTTTTTGATTTCGGCAAACAGCGAGTCAATTTTTTCACTTTCCGTTAAAAGTTCGTATTGCGCGGTGTTGGCGTTTTTCTCTTCGGTCGCGTTTCCACCGAATTCAAGTTCCTTGTAGAGAAGATTCAACCTTTCAGTGTTTGCGCCGTTATACGCGAATTTCTCACGTTTTATTTCCGTTTCCACATCAATTTTCAGGGTCGCGAGTTTTTGGCTCAGGAACGCCTTTTCCTTGTCGCGCTCAATTCTCTCTTTCTGCTTTCCCTTAAGCGCGGAGGTGTTTTCATAAAGGTTTTCCAATGAACCGTATTCGGCGAGCAGTTTTTCCGCGCCCTTTGGACCCACGCCCTCAACTCCGGGGATGTTGTCCGAAGAGTCGCCCACAAGGGCGAGAAAATCAACGAATTTTCCGGGAGGCAGACCGTATTTTTCCTCCACGCCTGCAACACCGGTTTTAGACTCCTTCATCGGGTCGTAAATCGTGATTTTTTCAGAAACCAACTGGCAGAAATCCTTGTCTCCGGTAACCAGAACCACTTCCTCGCCCCGTTTTTCCGCCGCCACCGCGATTGTGGCCATAAGGTCATCCGCCTCAAAGCCCTCCTTTTGAACCATGCGTGCGCCCATCGCTTCGGTGAGTTCCATGATTTTTTCAATCTGCGGGCTCAAATCCTCCGGCGGCGCGTCCCTGTTGGCTTTGTATTCGGAATAGATTTTCTTTCTGAAAGTTTCTCCCTTTGAGTCAAAAACCACCCCCATAAACTGCGGCTCAAAGTCTTTAATAAACTTGCGCAGAATGTTGGAAAAACCGAAAACTGCGTTTGTAGGAAAACCCGAAGAGGTTGAGAAACTACGGTCAACTGCGTAGTAGGCTCTGAAAACGTAGGAACTGCCGTCTATAAGATAGAGAGGGGGCATACTCTGAAATTGTAGGATTTTGTGCGCGGGGTGTCAAAGGGGAGTTTTCAGTCTTTTTTGACGGCGCGGTAAATAAACGCGGGCGGCACATTGCGCCATTCAGTTTCGGTTTTTTTAATTTTGCCGAAAACCGCTTCAAGGTTTTTTTTGAATTTTCTTCCGCCCGGAAGCATGTGCATGGGCGTGTAGGCAAAAGAGGTGAAAATTCCTCCGGGGTTGAGCACTTCATAAACCGAACCGAGCAATTTTTTTTGCAAAGCGTCAGAGAAAACAGACCACGGCAGACCGGAAACTATGCTGTCGCACTCTGTAATTCCAACACTTTTGAGGCACTTCAAAGTGTCTCCCGCGCAGGCGTTGAACACCCGTGCGGTCGGAAACCTTTTTCTTATTCGCTTGGCGAAATCGGAATTGATTTCCATCGCCACAAGCGTGGCTTCGGGGCTCATTTTTTCAATAATTGTTTGCGTGAGCGCTCCCGTTCCGGGCCCGAACTCAACGATTACATCCGCGCTACTAACATGCGCCTCATCCACAATTCTGTTGGACAGCCGCTCCGAAGACGGTAGCACCGCTCCGGTTTTGAGAGGATGGAAAAGAGCGTTTTTCAGATAGAGCACTGTTTCGGACATTTTCTTATTTTAAGCCCAAAGTCTGCATTGTCCAATTCTCTTCTGTTAGAATCATGGAAATGTTTGAGGGAATTTCCGAAAAATTCGCGGGCATACTCGGCAAGGTCAAAGGCACGCCGCGCCTGACGGAGGAAAACATAGATTCCGCGCTTCGGGAAGTGCGCATGAGCCTTCTTGAAGCCGATGTGAATTTCCGGGTCGCAAAGGATTTTATTGAGTCTGTAAAACAGAAAACCGTCGGCGCGGAGCGGGAAAAGAACATAACGGCCGGACAGCATTTCATAAAAGCGGTCAAGGATGAACTGACCGCTTTTCTCGGCGGACAAAACGAGGGGCTTGTTCGCAGGGGTTCTCCGCCTTTTACAATAATGGCGGTGGGGCTTCAGGGCGCGGGAAAAACCACTTTTTGCGCGAAACTCGCGGTTTGGTTCGCAGGAGAAAATCTCGCGGGGAAAACAGAAAAAATCCTTCTTGTTCCCGCTGATGTTTACAGACCCGCCGCCGCCGAGCAGTTAAAAACACTTGCTTCGCAGACGGGCACAGGTTTTTATGAGCCGCCCGCAGGGGCGCGTCCGGAGGAAATTTGCTCCGGCTCCGTGGATTTCGCCCGCAAGGGAGGTTTTGACACGGTGATTTTTGACACCGCCGGACGCCTTCACATTGATGAAGAACTCATGGAGGAGTTGAAACGGATAAAAACCACGTCCGCCCCCGGAGAGATTTTGCTTGTTGCGGACGCGATGACCGGACAGGACGCCGTGAAAGCGGCGGAGGGCTTTAATGACGCGCTTGACATAAGCGGGGTCGTTCTTACAAAAATGGACGGAGACGCGCGCGGCGGCGCGGCTCTTTCAATGCGCGCCGTAACCGGCAAGCCGGTCAAGTTTTTAGGAACCGGCGAAAAACCCTCGGACATTGAGATTTTTCATCCCGAAAGGATAACGTCTCGCATTCTCGGCATGGGAGACGTGCTAACCCTTATTGAAAAGGCGCAAACTGCCGTAACGGATTCCGAAGCCGAGAAGATGACCCGCAACTTGATGAAAAACCGTTTCACGCTTGAAGACTTCAAGCAGGCGATGCTTGCGGTCGGCAAAATGGGCCCGCTTGAAAGCATCGGGGCGATGATTCCGGGCTCGGGCTCGCTATTGAAAAATCCCGAAGCCACGGACAAGGCGCGCGTGGCGATGAAAACAACGGTCGCCATTGTGGACTCAATGACGCCTAAAGAAAGGCGCAATCACAGAATTCTCAACGGAAGCAGAAGAAAACGCATAGCAACGGGAAGCGGAACAACGGTCGCCGAAGTGAACCGGGCGATTAAAAATTTTATCAAGATGCAGTCGATGATGAAAAAGGGTGGCAAGGGCAAAATGGGAAAACTCGCCGGTCTTCCGCGCGGACTTGCTTAGAGAGGTTGGAACTGCGGACGGAGTCATATAGACTTGATTTGTAGCCGTGCGGGCAAGCTCGCCGGACTGGGAGGAGAGGTGTTTTGGTAAGAATAAGACTCACAAGACTGGGCGCAAAGAAGAAGCCGTTTTACAGGATTGTCGCCGCCGAAAAACGGCGTGCGCGGGACGGTAAATTTCTTGAAGTTCTGGGTTACTACGATCCGGTCAAGCGTCCGCACGAACTGAAATTCGACGAGGCAAAAATCAAAGAATGGCTTTCAAAGGGCGCCAAGCCGTCAAACACGGTCAAGAAACTGATTGGGCTTGAAAAATGGGAAGCTTGAAGGACCTGTTGGAGTTCCTCGTTTCTTCAATCGTTGACGATCCCGACAAGATTGAAATAGAAGAGGTTGTGAATGAAGAAAAAACCGTTCTGCGCCTCAAGGTTGCGCAACCCGACATGGGAAAGGTCATCGGCAGACAGGGCAAGACTGCCAAAGCGCTTAGAGGTTTGCTTTCCGCCGCCGCCGCAAAGCGGGGAATCTGGTTCTCGTTGGACATAGTTGATTAATTTTTCTCCTCCCGCAAATGCGATGAGGCTCATTGATTACGGGAAAATTGCTAAAAGCCACGGGCTTGAGGGCGGCTTGGAGGTGATTCCGTTCAGCGGCGAAACCTCTTCGCTGAAAAAACTCCGGCGCGTTTTTATAAAATCCTCTGACTCTTCCGAGCCACACAGTTTTGAGATAACCGGAAAAATTGTGCGCGAAAAAGACGTGGTCTTGAAACTTTCCGGTGTGAACACCCGCGATGACGCGCAAAAGTTTGCGGGTTCAACGGTGATGGTTGCCTTATCAGACCTGCCCGGAACCGGTGAGGGAGAATACTACAATTTTCAACTCATAGGTCTTGAAGCCGTGGGCGAAGACGGCGAAAAAATCGGCCGTGTTTTATCTCTTGTGCAAAGCGGAATGCAGTCCGTGCTTGTGATTTCCCTGCCGGACGGTGGAGAAATTCTTGTTCCGATGGTGGAAAAATTTATCGCGGGCGTTGACATTGAAAAAGGGACGGTGGCGGTTCAGAATACCGAAGCGCTTAAAGAGAAGGATGCTTGCTAGGGTTCTCGGCTCAACCGTTGGCTTCTGGTTAAGACGCGAGGCAAACTATAAAGCGGGACTTGAACGGATTAAAGAAAAGGAGAATTTTCAACAGTGGTTTTACTTGCCGGAAAAATTCCCGGTTAAGGAAATCATGAATGGCGATTTTATACCGAAGTATAGGTTTGATGAAAAACACAAACCGAAGATTGTTAACGAATTTTTGCGTTTCTTTGGAAGAGTTTTCTAGCGAGTTCAGACAGGACGAAAATTCTGAATGATGTTAAAAACAGGGCTTCTTCTGGCAGGGAAAAACTTCAAAGGATGATCCCCTCAACCTTTGAAAGCGACTATAAGAAAATAGAGAAGCAAGTTCGCCAACATTTCGGCTAAACAGTTCCTTGTAGTAAACTCATTTCCTCTTATGAAATACGAAATCATCACAATTTTTCCGGAGTTTTTTGATTCGGTTTTTTCGTGCGGGATTTTGTCCAAAGCGCGTGAAAAGGGGCTTGTGGATATCAAAATCCGCGACCTCAGAAATTTTGCCGAAGGCAAACACAAAGTTGTGGACGACAAGCCTTACGGTGGCGGAGAGGGAATGCTTTTTCTTCCCAAACCGCTTGGAAAAGCGATTGGGGCGGCGAAGGAGGGTGACGAAAAAACCGTTGTTCTGCTCACCTCTGCCCAGGGGCGTCCCCTTGACGGCAAACTCGTGCGCGAGTTACGGGATTACGAGAAAATTGTGATTGTCTGCGGAAGATACGAAGGCGTTGACGAGCGGGTGTGCGACATGCATATAGACATGGAGGTTTCAATCGGTGACTACATAGTTTCGGGCGGGGAATACGCCGCCGCGGTCATAACGGACTCGGTATCGCGTCTTGTTCCCGGCGTTGTGGGAAACAGCGCGTCCACCGAAGATGAGTCTCTTTCGGACAGTCTTTTGAGTCATCCGCAATACACGCGTCCGGAAACATACGAAGGCGTTTCGGTGCCCGAAGCGCTACTTTCAGGCAATCATGGAGAGATAGCGCGGTGGAGAAGGGAGGCGAGAATAAAGAACACCCTGAAAAAACGCCCCGACATTCTTGACCGGGCGGCGCTCACGAAAGACGAAACCGCCGCGCTTTGCGAGTGGCGGGAAACCGCCGCGCCCGATTACAGGGCGTATGTCGCGTTGCTTCATTATCCCGTTTACAACAGCCGGCTTGAAAAAGTTTCTTCCGCCTTTACCAATCTTGATATCCACGATATAGCGCGGGCGTGCAGGACCTACGGAGTGAGGAAGTTTTTTCCGGTCAGTCCCGTTAAAGGGCAACGAGAGCTCGCGCAGAGGGTCATTAAACACTGGACGGTTGGAGCCGGAGCGGGCTTCAACGAAACCCGTTCCGAAGCGATGAGACTTGTGGAGATAAAAAACTCGCTTGAGGATGTTACGGCGGAGATAGAAAAACTGGAAGGGAAGAAACCGGAAATTATTGCGACAGACGCGAGAATTGTGGAAAAAATGACCGGATACGGGGAAATGAGGGAAAAGATTATGGAGGCAGACCGCCCGTGGCTTCTTCTTCTGGGAACCGGATGGGGAATTGCGCGCGAAGTTCTTGACTCTGCGGACCACACGCTCAAGCCCGTCAGAAGCTACGGTAATTACAACCATCTTTCGGTGCGGTGCGCGGCGGCGGCGATAATGGACAGGCTTTTCTCGTGCGAGTTTTGATAGTTGAAAAAAACAATGGTAGGATAGCGCGCAAATGAGCGAAGTAACCAGTCAGTTTGAAAAAGATTCAATCAGGGACGATGTCCCCGCGTTCCGTTCCGGGGACCTTATCGCCGTTCATTACAACATTCTTGAGGGCGACAAAAGAAGGAATCAGGTTTTTGAGGGGAGGGTCATCAGCCTCAAAGGCAGCGGCGTACGGCGCACATTCACGGTCAGAAAGGTTTCCTACGGAGTTGGGGTTGAGAGGATTTTTCCTGTCAATTCGCCCCTTATAAACAAAGTTGAAGTCAAACGTCCGGGCAAGGTCAGAAGAGCCAAACTCTACTATATGCGCGGACTTTCCAAGAAAGCGAGCAGAATAAAGGAAAGGTCGAAAGGTTAAGAGCTGGGAGTTTTCCACGGGCTGTCTTTCGGCGTTTTTTCTTCCATAGTTTCAATCTCTTTAAGTGTGTGGCGCAAGCGTTCAAACGCCGTGTATGAGGAGAACACAAGCAGGGCGACAAGCGCAATTTTGAGCCCGTAGTCCCCGCCGTAAAATCCCGCCATCCGTGCCAGCGCGTCCACAAAGAAGTTCAAAAGAGACGCGACTCCCAGATAGACAACCCGTTCGGTTCTCTGCATAACGCCGACCGCGCAGTCTATTCCAAGCGCTTCGGCGCGCGCCCTCATATAACTTACGAAAACCGATGATCCGACCACGAGAAGAATTACATAGATAAAAACCGAATCGCGCAGGTGGCTCATAATTCCGATGTAGATAAACAGTTCCGCCACCCTGTCCACTGAGGAGTCAAGAAACGCGCCCCTTGCCGATGACACGCCCAGCGCGCGCGCAAGCCGTCCGTCAAATATGTCCGCCGTTGAGCCGGCGAGCAGAAAAACGCCCGCGAGAAAAACCCATCCGAATGAAAACAGCAGTCCCGTGAAAGCCGAAACGATAAGCGTGGTGTAGGTCAGCGCGTCCGGGTGGCATTTTTTCCCGATGAGGTAGTCCTCAATGGGTTTGATGAGCATAAGCCACAGCAGTTTGACATCGCGCCCCAGAATCTTCGTTCCTTCGGGACCCTTTTTGTCCTTGCTTCTGTCGAAAATCTCGTTGTTTATTTCTTCGTTCATTCTCTTTTGTCGTCTTTACTTTTGCCTGAAACGTCTGCAAGGAATCCTAAAAAAGGCTAAAAACAGCGCGCCAATCGTAGCAACAGCAATCACGTCGGACACGAAACCGGTGAATGCAGTCATGTCAATCCGCCCCCTTCTTCACACTCACAACTTCGGCATCTACAGACTCCGCTTCGTCAGCCGTATGAATGCTTAAAAGAAGCCGAAACATTGTTACATTCTCTCCGGCGCCGACACGCCAAGAATACCCAATCCATTTCTGATAACTATTCTTACACATTCGCACAGAAAAAGTCGGGCGGAAGACAATTCTTCATCGTCCGTGATAACCCTGTTGGCGTTGTAATAGGAGTGAAAAGATGCGGCGATACCTTGAAGATAAAAAGCGATTTTATGCGGCGCAAGGGTGCGGGCGCTGTCGCGCACGACATCGGGAAAAGCCAGCAACAGTTTGGCAATTTCAATTTCCGGCTCAAGAACAAGCAGGGCAGCTTGCCCACCGTTCGCGCTCACCTTCGCTTCAGCGGCGTTGCGTCTGATGCTTTCTATCCGCGCGTGGGCGTATTGGACGTAATAAACCGGATTTTCGTTTGAGTTTTTACAGGCGAGTTCAAGGTCAAAATCCAGATGGCTTTCCACCGCTCTCATTAAAAGAAAAAACCTCGTTACATCGGCTCCCACCCTTTCGGACACTTCGCGCAAAGTAACGTAACTGCCCGTGCGTTTGCCCATTGATTCCTCTTTGCCGTCACGCACAAGACGAACAAACTGGATGAGCAGAACCTCAAGAGCGGAATTGTCCAGCCCCGATGCCCCGATTGCGGATTTTATTCTCGCCACATGGCTGTGGTGGTCAGCCCCCCAGATGTTTATGAGTTTGTCGCAACCGCGCGAAAACTTTTCAGAGTGGTATGCAATGTCCGCAAGAAAATAAGTTGGCAAGCCGTCTTTTTTTATCAGAACCCAGTCCTGAGAATCGCCGTATTCGGTTGCTTTGAACCACTGCGCCCCGTCCTCGTCTTTAACCGCGTTCACCGCGCGCAGTTTCTCCATCGCGCCGTCAAGCATGTTCTTGCCGCCGGTTTTTGAGTGAAGCAACTCCTTTTCGCTAACCCAGTTGTCAAACTCCACACCTATGAATTGAAGATCCTTTTTTATCGCATCGAGCAGTTTTTCATAAGCACGCTCCGCGCAAAAATCAGCATCCGTTTTCACTTTTCCGGCATCGGAGCCATCAAAGATTTCGCGGGCGATTTCGGCTATGTATTCCCCTTTGTAGCCGTCTTCGGGAATTTCCGCTTCTTTTCCTAATAACCCCAGCAAATTCGCCCTGACGGATTCGCCGAGCATCTCCATCTGTCTGCCCGCGTCATTAATGTAAAACTCTCTGAAGACCTTCCAGCCCGCGAATTCAAGCAGATTTGCCAGCACGTCTCCCACAACCGCGTTGCGTGCGTGCCCGAAATGAAGAGGTCCGGTCGGGTTAGCGCTCACAAACTCAATCAGCACGCTTTTTCCGTTCCGTTCCCCCGTGCCAAAACGCTCCGCCGCTTTCAGTATTCCGGGCAGTTTGGACACAATCGCTACGGGCTTTATAAAAAAATTGACAAATCCCGGTCCCGCGACTTCAACCTTTTCAAAAATGTCTGCATTGTTCACCGCGAGAAATGACGCCAACTTTGCCGCAAGGTCGCGCGGGGGCTCTCCGGCGATTTTTGCGAGCGCCATCGCGGCGTTTGTTGAAAAATCACCGAACTCCTTTTGTTTAGGGGTTTCAATCTCAAACTCCACGCCCGAAGACACATCCGGGCAGACGGCTTTAGTCGCGTCCAAAACCCGCTCTTTTATATCTTCCTTCATGGTGCCGCCGCGTCAAGATGGGAGGTGTCATTGAGTTTGCGGACCGTGTATTTTCCGCCCTCGCACATGACAACTGTTTTTGACGATTCGCTGATTTTGAACTCCCGAAAGCGTGAAATTGGAATCTCGCAGAATTTGCAAAGCATCGCCACTATCGTCAAATTGTGGCTCACGACCACAACGTTCCCGTCCGCCCATTTTTCCTGAATTAGCGCTATGGCGTTCATCGCCCTTGACTGAACTTTCGTGAAGGTTTCCCCGCCCGGAATGCGAAACTGTTCGGGGTTTTCCGTCCACTCTTTGAGTTTGTCCGAGTGTTTTTCCCTTATCTCCGAGAACTCAACGCCTTCAAAATCCCCCTGATCCATCTCGTGTAAATCCGCGCGCACGTCCACTTCAATGTTGTGATGTTTCGCGATTTCCTTCGCCGTGTCGGAGGCTCGGCGGAGTTTGCTTGAAAAAATCGCGTCAATCTTTTCACTCTTCAGGTTTTTACCGAGTTTTTTTGACTGAAAAATTCCGGTTTCGTTAAGCGGAATATCGCTGATGCCCTGACACTTTTGCAGCCTGTTCCATTCTGTCTCGCCGTGTCTTACCAGTGTCAGAAGCATTTTATCAGTGAATCGGGTTTGAAGCCCCGCGCCGAGCAATCTACACTATAGGCTGGGACTATGAAAATCCCGGAGGTAACTATTATGAAGAAAATTGCCGCGATGCTGCTTGTTTTGCTTTTGTGCTCAGACGCTCGGGCGGACGCGTTTGATTACAGCCCGCGCTCGGTTATTGAAGAAAGTTTTTACGTTGTTCCGCACGACAAGGGGGACGAGTTTGTGAAAATCTACAGAATGCGGCTGTTTCCGTTCTGGGAAGAGATGCGCAAGATGGGAATTATAAAAGGCAGATACAGAATGTTTTCTCAGCGTCTTCACACCGCGAGCCCTGTTTGGACTTACAAAACGGTGGTCTATTTTTCAAACTATGAATCCGTCGATAAGTGGTTGAAAATCCGTGATGGCGTCTATGAGCGTCTTTTTCCCGGAGAGGGCGGATACAGGGGAGCGCGCAAAAAAGTGGACGCCCTGCACGTCGGGCACAAGCACTGGGACGAGTTCATACGTGAGATTCCGCTCAAACAGTAGCGATTAGAGCAGGGTTCGGTTTTTGTCCGGATTCTCCAGCCCCAGATGTGAATACGCGAGCAGGGCGGCTTTTCTGCCCTTGGGGGTTTTCTCAATAAGTCCTTTGCGGATTAAAAACGGCTCATAGACCTGTTCAATTGTTTCTTTGTCTTCACTTACGGATGCGGCGATGGTTTCAATCCCGACGGGTCCTCCGCCGAATCTCAGTATAATGGTTTCAAGGATTGCCCTGTCCATTCCCTCAAGTCCGAAGTTGTCAATTTCAAGCATATCAAGGCATTCAAGCGCGAGGGTTTCATCAATTTTTCCGTCCGCTTTAACCTCCACATAGTCTCTGACTCTGCGCAGAAGGCGGTTTGCCACGCGCGGGGTTCCGCGCGACCTTTGTGAGATGTGCGAGGCGGCACCGTCTGTTATTTCCACTTCCATTATTTTTGCCGAGCGTTTGACTATCAACTCAATTTCGCTTTGTTCGTAGTGTTCAAGGCGCAATTCCATTCCGAAGCGCGAATAAAGAGGCGAAGTTATAAGTCCTGTGCGCGTGGTCGCGCCGATAAGGGTGAATTTTTCCAGATTGATTTTCATTGACCGCGCCGAAGGCCCCTCTCCAACCAGCAGGTCTATGCTGAAATCCTCCATCGCCGAATACAGATACTCCTCAACAACTCTGTTTGTTCTGTGTATTTCGTCTATGAACAGAACATCCTTTTCTTCAAGCCCTGTCAAAATCGCGGCGAGGTCGCCCGTTCTTTCAAGCACGGGCCCGGAAGTCTGATGCAGTTTTGCGCCCAACTCACCGGCGACTATGCGGGCAAGGGTCGTTTTGCCGAGCCCCGGAGGCCCGCAAAACAGAACATGGTCGGCGGCGGCGTTTCTTTTTTTCGCCGCCGTGATGAAAATGTCCACTTTTTCTTTGGTTTTTTCCTGTCCCAGAAAATCTCTCAAGCGTTCGGGACGGAGTTTTTCATCGCTCACCATACCTGTGATGTCACCAGATGTGGGTTGCGGGTTTGTAATTCGTTCGGTCTGTTCTTCGCTCATTTTCCGGTTCCCTATTTTTTCATAACGCCGAGCGCGAGTTTAACCGCGTCTTCTATACGCTCCGTGGATTTCGCGATTTTTTCAATCTCTTTCATTGCGGCGTCAATTTCGGAAGATCTGAATCCGTAGTTTTTCAGAGCGGACACTATGTTCTCAACCGCTTCTCTGTCCGCGCTTGCGGTTGGAGAGGTCGCGGGAGAGGAAACTTTGTCTTTGAGTTCGTTCATAATGGTTGCCGCTCTTTTCGTGCCGAGCCCGGGAATTTTCTTTTTATCCAAATTCCCCTTCACAACGGCTTCTGCTATTTCTTCTGCGGATATGGATGCAAGGATTTTAAGCGCCGCACGCGGACCGATGCCCGATATTCCGAGCAATTTTTTGAACATCTCCGCCTCGTAAGGCTCGGAAAATCCGAACAGTTCAAGCGCGCCCTCCCGTGAATTGACCGAAAGGTGGGTGTGTATGATGAGGGTTGCTTCGCCGTTGCCGCCGGAGGGCAAATCGCCGAGTGTGCGCGCGCTCACGACAACACCATAGCCCACGCCCGCAGTCTCAATCACGGTCAATTCAGGTGATTTTTTAACAACCTTTCCTTTCAGCAGGGAAATCACCTGAGCGTGAAACGCCTCCTTCGCGAGGATTTGCGCACTGAAAACCCCGGAATTTTATCGGCGGCTTTCGCGTTGTTGATGTGGCACACGGCTATTGCAATCGCGTCGGACTCATCTGAACTTTCAAAACTTTTTCTGCCGGTCAGCAGAGAAACCATTTTCTGAACTTCTTCTTTTGAGGCTCGCCCGTTGCTTGCGACGGACTTTTTTACAGTTGTGGATGAGTATTCAAAAACCTCAACATCACACGCCGCCGCAGTTGCGAGAACAGCTCCGCGCGCCTGACCGAGGTGAAGGGCGGATTTTGAGTTTTTTGCCACAAAAACCTTTTCTATTGACATGCAGGCGGGGGAAAAATTCTCAATTTTTCCGGCGATTTCCTCGCTTATCATGTGCAACCGCCGCTCAATCGGGAGAGACTGCTTCGGACGTATTTCGCCGCTGTCTATGAAAAGAAGTTTTGTTCCATCCTGCTCCACAATCCCGTATCCGCAGGCTTTTGAACCCGGGTCAATTCCTATGACCCTCATTTCAAGTCTGTCTGCTCAATTCTTCAAGAATCTCTTCATCTATGTCAAAGTTCGCGTAAACATTCTGCACGTCATCGCTGTCTTCAAGATTTTCCACAAGTTGAATCATTTTGTTTGCCTCTCTGCCCTCAATTTTGACGTTGCTTTGCGGAATCATCGTAACATTCGCGGCTTCGTGCCTGAACCCCGCCTGTTCAAGAACGTTTTTCACTTCCTCAAATTTTTCAACCGCCGTTATAACCGCCGCTTCACCGTCTTCGCTCAGCACATCTTCGGCGCCCGCTTCTATGGCGGCGTCAAAAAGTTTTTCCGTTTCAGTTTTTTTGGAGAAATCAATCCTGCCCTTCATCTCAAACATCCACGCCACGCATCCGTTCTCGCCGAGATTTCCGCCGTATTTGCTGAAAATGTGCCGTATGTCGGAAACGGTGCGATTTCTGTTGTCCGTAAGGACCTGAACATAAACCGCGCTTCCGCCGGGTCCGTAACCCTCATAAAAGACTTCCTGAAAGTCCGCGCCTTCAACGCCGCCGGTGCCGCGTTTTATCGCTCTTTCAATTGTGTCGCCGGGCATGTTGTTACTTTTCGCGAACGCAATGGCAGTTCTCAGACGCGGATTTGAGTCCGTGTCCGGGCCTCCCTGCCGGGTCGCGACAGTGAGTTCGCGTATCACTTTTGTAAAGACTTTGCCGCGCTTTGCGTCAACCGCCGCCTTGCGGTGTTTGATGTTCGCCCATTTTGAATGTCCCGCCATTATTTGTTGCCCCGCACGGACAAATTATTG
This sequence comes from Candidatus Mycalebacterium zealandia, assembly GCA_014075295.1. Taxonomy (NCBI): domain Bacteria; kingdom Pseudomonadati; phylum Thermodesulfobacteriota; class Candidatus Dadabacteria; order Candidatus Nemesobacterales; family Candidatus Mycalebacteriaceae; genus Candidatus Mycalebacterium; species Candidatus Mycalebacterium zealandia. The sequence continues at coordinate 112,844 of CP046180.1, read as the reverse complement.
TAAGACAGGGCAGGGGGTTTGGCAAGGGACAACGGGATTGACCCGCCTTTGGAATCGCAACCCCGTTTTTAAGATTTTCAGGGTTTTACTTACTTCTTGACATCTCACGCCTTTTCTATAAACTGTCAGCAGTTCGGAGAGTTCCAGATCCGATTTCCATTTCACTCCTTCAGTGGGGTGGTTACCGTTTACAGAGTGGTTTCAGGATTATTTAGTTGCGGAGTTCTCTCATCATTGCGGATTTTTAAAACCGAATGTCAAAAAACGAAGAACAGGTAGAGGAAACTACGAGTCCACGCAAGCGTAAAAAAAGTAGCGCGGGCGGTGAAGAACTGACTCTGGAAATCCTTCGCAAAAAAGCCAACAGCGAGTTGGCCGCACTCGCCATGGATTCCGGCATTAAAGACACAACCGTTATGTCGCGTCAGGATATGGTTTACGCCATAATGCGCGCCAACAGCACGCGTGAGGACGGTTCCATTGAAGCGGAGGGCGTGCTTGAAATTCTGTCCGAGGGATACGGCTTTTTGCGGTCGCCCGCGAACTCCTACCTTTTCGGTCCCGATGACATCTATGTATCCAAGTCTCAGATTCGCTCAGTCAGCCTCAAAACCGGAGACACGGTAAGGGGAAGGGTGCGGCTTCCCAGAGATGGCGAGAAAAATCTCGCGCTTCTCAAAATTGAAACCGTAAACGGCGAAGACCCCGCGAAATGCAATGAAAGAATACCTTTTGAGAATTTTGTTCCGCTTCATCCGGAAAACCGGTTGGAGATTGAATACGATGCGAAGGATTTCAGCACAAGGATTTTGAACCTTTTTGTTCCCGTCGGGATGGGTCAGCGCGCGATGATTGTAGCGCCTCCCAGAACGGGAAAAACAATTCTTTTGCAGAGAATAGCCAACGGAATTACGGATAACCATCCCGATGTGAAGTTAATAGTTCTACTTATAGACGAGCGTCCCGAAGAGGTTACCGATATGCAGAGGTCGGTTGTCGGTGAGGTTGTGAGTTCAACCTTTGACGAGCCGCCCAAACGGCACATTCAGGTTGCCGACATGGTTCTGGAAAAAGCAAAACGCTCCGTGGAGCACGGCAAGGACGTGGTTGTTCTTCTTGACAGCCTCACGCGTCTGGCGCGAGCGAGCAACACCGTAACTCCCGCCAGTGGCAGGGTTCTTTCGGGCGGAATTGAGGCGAACGCGCTTCAAAAGCCGAAAAGATTTTTCGGCGCGGCACGAAACACCGAAGAGGGCGGCAGTTTGACCATCATCGCCACCGCGCTCATAGACACGGGCAGCAGAATGGACGAAGTGATTTTTGAAGAGTTCAAAGGCACAGGCAATATGGAATGTCATCTTGACAGAAAACTCGCCGACCGGCGCATCTTTCCCGCGTTTGAACTTCAGCGTTCCGGCACGCGAAAAGAGGAACTGCTTCTGACCGAGGAAGAGTTGAACAGAGTTTGGCTCCTGCGCAAGGTTCTGAACCCGATGAACACGGTTGAGGCGATGGAGTTCCTGTTGGACAAAATGCGCGGCACAAAGAACAACAAAGAATTCTTGAGCGGAATGAACCAGTGACCCTTCCCGGAAGAGAAACAGGAACCGCGGTTCCCTGCCTGACCGTGCTTGACGCAGACAAATCAATAAAATTTTACGAAAAGGCGTTTGGTTTCAAAGTCATTGCGGACGAGATTTTGAAGACGGGCGGCAAAACCGTTCATGCGGGAATGTCTTTTGAAGACAGACCTGTTGTGATGATAAGCCCTGAAAACGATTTTATGCCCGAAATGAAATCTCCGGCGACCACAAAAACAACCCCGCCGGTCATATTTTATATCTACTGTGCCGATATTGACACTTTCACAGAAGCCGCGCGCGTCGCAGAAGCAACCGTTCTTGCCGAGCCGGCCGATATGTTCTGGGGAGACCGTAAGGCGGATTTTGCCGACCCTGACGGCTACCGGTGGACTTTCGCCACAAACACGGGCGGGGTTGATTTGTCAAAAGCTCCCGAAGGATTTGGAACGGGCTGAAAATCCCTAAATCTTTTCCGCGACAACAAGCAGTTCGTAGATTACGGCGTCCTCTTCCTCAATGCCGTAGTGCTGTTTTGATTTTTCAAGCATTTCAGGCAAGTCAAAAAACACAATTTCCATTTTCACAGTCCGAAGCCCCGATTCTTTCAAAATCCACCGCAACATCATCGGCGGGTAGAAAATCTGCCAGAGTTTCTGGTTCGGCTCGTAGAGCGAGAATTTTTCCATATCAATCAATTCCGCCCACTTTTTTTTGGTTTTATCAAGTGTTGAGATTTCAACCGCCACGCCTATTGTCGGCACAATCGCAATAAAAGTCCCGTCCGGGGCGAGAGCCGCCGAACATGAGCGGACGATGTCGCGGTTTTCCTCATCACTTTCAGATATCAGGGAATTTATGACGAGAACAATGTCAAACTCGCCCTCGTATCCGAGGTGGGTTGAGTTTTTTTCGTATGAGATTTTTTCATTGCGGTTTTTCGCGTGGGGAATTTCCACAATTTTTTCAAAATCGCAACAAACAATTTTTTCAATGCGGGGTGCGTTTCCGGCGAGGTGTTTTTGAAGTTCATCCTTTGAACCGCAACCGGGAATGAGAATGGATTTTTTTCGGGGAAGAACGCCAAGTTCGGCGGTTATTTTTGACAAAAACCGCTTGTCATCGGTTATGCCCCAGACATTGTCGTGAAACTCATCGTCTCCATGCTCGCCGGTTCAGTATTCCTCGCGTTCCCGCTCGGGCATCTCTTTTCCGGCAGTAATGAGCCATTTTCTCATTTTTCATTTCCAATCAAAATTTCGCCGTCTTCAACCTTAATCTCAAAAACCTCTATCGGCTCGCTTGCGGGCATGCAAAGAGCCTCTCCGGTTTTCATGTTGAATTGCGCTCCGTGATACGCGCAAGTGATAACTTCGCCTTCAATTTCGCCGTCCGAGAGCGGAAGTTCCTGATGACTGCATTGGTCTCTGAACGCGCAGAAAGTTCCGTCCGTGTTGCAGACCGCGATAGTGTCAAAGCCGACTGTGAATGATTTAATCTCTCCGGGGGCGATTTCGTCCGCGTCCGCGATTTTTTTCATTTTTGCCATTTTCAGTTTCCAAGCGCGGCGGCAAACCAGCGTTCGGATTCTTTTTCAAGAAACTCGCGCACCGGCTCAACCGTCATAAGCGAGATACTTTCGCGCGTGAAACCTCTGAGAATTACCGCGCGAGCCTCGGCTTCGGGGATTCCGCGCGAGCGCAGATAAAAAACGGCTTCTTCGTCCATCTGTCCGATTGTCGCGCCGTGCGTGCATTTGACGTCGTCATTGTAGATTTCCAGTTGAGGTTTTGTGTCTATTTGAGCCGTGTCGGAAAGCAAAAGGTTCCGGTTTGTCTGTTTGGCGTCCGTCTTAATCGCGCCTTCGTGAACTATAATTCTTCCGTGAAAAACCCCGCGTCCTTTTTCATTGAGAACGCCGTTGTATATCTGGCGGCTGTCGCAGTGGGGGGCTGCGTGCTCAACCTTCATAAAATTGTCCATGTGCTGGCGTCCGGTTGGCATAAAAAGCCCGTTTATGAGGCAGTCTCCGCCGGTTCCCGCGAGTTTGGGATGAATGTTGTTTCTTACAATAGCCCCGCCCGTGAGAACTGAATGGGAAAGGGTATTCGCGTCTTTTTCCTGAACCAGATTGAGGGTTGAGATGTTGACCCCGTTTCTGCTTTCAAACTCAAGGCGGTAATGCTCGACCCGCGCGCCCTCGCCGACCGAGATTTCAGTGAGCGGATTTGAAAGGCAGTTTTCCTCCGCCGTTGAGATGTAGTGCTCAACTATTTTCACGCCGCAGTTTTTCTCGGCAACAATCAGGTTTCGCGGGCTGGAAACCCGCTCGCCGCCGGTGGATGCGTAGATGATGTAAACGGGCTTTTTAATTTCCGCGCCCTCCGGAATGTGAATAAACGCGCCGTCTTCAAAAAGCGCGGTGTTGAGAGCGGTGAAGAACTCATTTTTTATGTCGGACATTTCCCCCAGGTTGGCCGAGACCATTTCCGCATGGGACTTCGCCGCCTTGGAAAGAGGGAGAACGGTGGTTTTTTTCGTTTTAGGGGGTTTTGAAAGCGCGGGCGCGTAAACGCCGTTTATAAACACAAGGGCGGGAGCGCCGAGTCCTTCAACCGCTTGCGCGGCGATGTTTTTCCCCGTTACCTTCGCTTTGCCGTTTGCCGCCGAATACGACATCGCCGCGACCGGGGCAAGGTTTGTAAATCTCCAGTCCTCATGGCGCACGGTCGGAAACTCAATTCCCGCCACCGCTTTCGCGGCATCCGCTTTTACGCTGTCAAGAACCGCGATTCCGGTTTTGCGCGCGTCTTCACACAGGCTTGCCAACGCGCCGTTTTTATTTTTTTTGGCGGACATTTTTTCTCACGCGGATTTTTTTTCAATCCAGCCGTAGCCCTTGCTTTCCAGTTCAAGGGCGAGCTCTTTGCCGCCGGATTTGACGATTTTTCCGTCCGACATCACGTGGACAAAATCCGGAACAATGTATTCAAGAAGCCGCTGGTAGTGTGTGATAATGATGAAAGAGCGATCTTTTGACCTCATTGAGTTAACGCCTTTTGCCACGATTTTGAGCGCGTCAATGTCAAGCCCGGAATCGGTTTCGTCAAGTATGGCGAGTTTCGGCTCTAAAATCTGCATCTGAAAAATTTCGTTCCTTTTTTTCTCGCCACCCGAAAAACCCTCATTGACTGGACGTGAAAGAAAAGTGTCGTCCATGTCCAGATTTTTCATTTTTTGCTTTGCGAGTTTTGAAAAATCCACATGCTTTACGGGTTTTTCGCCGCGATGTTTTCTAATGGAATTCAGCCCCTCGCGCAACAGGTAGGAGTTTGAAACGCCCGGGATTTCAATGGGATACTGAAACGCCATAAAAACGCCGGCCGCGGAACGCTCTTCGGGTTCCATGTCAAGGAGGTCTTCGCCTTCAAATCCCACGGAGCCCTTTGTTACTTCGTAGGCGTCTTTTCCGGCCAGAACTTGCGAAAGAGTGCTTTTGCCCGAGCCGTTGGGGCCCATTATGGAATGGATTTCCCCTTTGCCCACTTTAAGCCTCAGACCTTTCAGAATTTTCTTGCCGTCAACTGCGGCGTGCAGATTTTTTATTTCAAGCATTTGTTAACCCCTTGGATTTTCCGGATAGGGGCGTGGGTTTATCCCACGCTGCCCTCAAGACTTACACTCAGAAGTTTTTCCGCCTCAACGGCGAATTCAAAAGGCAGTTCCTTGAAAACTTCCTTGCAAAATCCGTTCACAATCAGAGAAACGGCGTCTTCGGCGGACAACCCTCTTTGCTGACAGTAAAAAATCTGGTCTTTACCGATTTTTGAGGTTGACGCCTCGTGCTCCATGTGAGCGGTTGAGTTTTTCACTTCAATGTACGGAAAGGTGTGCGCGCCGCACAGGTCGCCTATGAGCATTGAGTCGCACTGCGTGTAGTTACGCGAATCCGCCGCCGATTTGGCGATTTCGACAAGCCCTCTGTAAGTGTTCTGCCCCTTGCCCGCGCTTATGCCCTTTGAAATGATTGTGCTGCTTGTGTTTTTGCCTATATGCACCATCTTTGTTCCCGTGTCCGCCTGCTGCATTCTGTTGGTCAGCGCGACCGAGTAAAATTCGCCGACCGAGTTGTCTCCCTCAAGCACGCAACTGGGATATTTCCACGTAATTGCCGAGCCTGTCTCAACTTGAGTCCACGATATGTGGGAGTTGTCTCCGATGCATCTGCCGCGTTTTGTTACAAAGTTGTAGATTCCGCCTTTGCCTTCGTTGTTTCCGGGATACCAGTTTTGAATTGTGGAGTATTTTATAGTCGCGTCTTCGAGCGCAACGAGTTCCACCACCGCCGCGTGAAGCTGGTTTTCGTCCCTCATCGGGGCCGTGCAACCCTCCAGATAACTGACGTAACTTCCCTTTTCGGCAATTATGAGAGTTCTCTCAAACTGCCCCGTGTTTTCGGCGTTTATTCTGAAATAGGTTGAAAGTTCCATCGGGCAGCGCACGCCTTTGGGCACATAAACGAATGAGCCGTCGCTGAAAACGGCGGAATTGAGAGTCGCGAAAAAGTTGTCGGACGAGGGCACGACCGAGCCGAGATATTTTTTCACAAGTTTGGGGTGCTCCCTGACGGCTTCTGACATTGAGCAGAAAATCACGCCCGCTTCGGCCAGTTTTTCCTTAAAAGTGGTTACGAGCGAAACGCTGTCAAAAACCGCGTCAACCGCAACCGTTTCGGTTTTCACACCCGCGAGCATTTTCTGTTCTTCAAGCGGTATTCCCAGTTTTTCGTATGTTTCCCTGATTTCCGGGTCTATGTCCTCCAGGCTTTCGGGGCGGTCGCCGCTTTTGGGCGCGGCGTAGTAGCTTATGGCGTTGTAGTCTATGGACGGATAGCTGATGTTCGCCCATTTAGGCTCTTTCATTGTGAGCCAGTGTTTGTAGGCTTTGAGCCGCCAGTCAAGCATCCACTTCGGCTCCTCTTTTTTCGCCGAGATAAAGCGGATTACATCTTCACTGAGCCCCTTCGGGGCGACATCCTGCTCAACATCGGTTGTAAAGCCGTATTTGTATTCCTGCTTGGCCAGATCTTCGAAATCAATACTCATTGTTTTGTCCTTTGTTCCGTTAGGCTCGCAAGGGTTATTTTTTCAAGCGTTTCAATCATTGAGAGCTGCAATTTGTCCCAGATGGCAAGTTGCGTACAGTTTTCAAAAAGCGCGCAGGGTCCGTCCTCATCCATGCAGTCAATTATGTGAATGTCCCCTTCGATTGCCTCATACACATTGCGCAGGTTCAGTGTTTCCGGCTCTTTGGCGAGTATGTAGCCGCCCGCGGGGCCGCGCACTGAAACCACTATTCCGCTTTTTACAAGCCGCCCCAGTATCTTTGCCAGATATTTGTCCGGTATGTGCTGGTTTTCGGAAATCTCCTTCATTCCGCACCTCCTGCCCGGATTATTGCCCATATAAGTCAACGAGCGTATTGCGTAATCAAGTGCTTTGCTTACTTGCATTATCAGTCTTCTTTCACGGCAACGCCGCACTGACAGACTAACGCAGAGATTCCATTTTTTCAAGCACGGCGCGAGCGAGAGAGCGAGCGGTTTGCGTGTTTGAGATTACGGTGTCCGTAACAAGAGTTTCAATCCCTTCGGACTTGATTTTTTCCGCCTCGCGGCGGTCGCTGTTGTCAATAACCATAAGGTTCAGAAAGTCTGAATACATGCGCGCGATTTGAAATGATGAAACCTCAAGCCCCAGCGCTTTCATGAGCCGGTCCGCCGGACCTTTAAGCGGCTTTCCGCCCACAAGCGGGCTAACCGCGGCAATAACCGCCTTTGACTTGCGCAAAGCGTTTCTCACTCCCGCCACTTCAAGAATAGGCCCTATGCTTATAACCGGATTGCTCGGGCACAGCACGATTTTGTCCGCGTCTTTTATCGCTTCAAGAACGCCCGGAGCCGGGGTCGCCGCTTCTATTCCCCTGAAACTCACGCCCGACACCTGAGGTTCCATTTTTCTGAGGACGTAATACTCCTGAAAATGCATCTCCCCGAGGTCTGTTCGCACCCATGTGCGGACTTCGCAGTCGGTCATGGGCATGATGTTCACCCTGTCCGACGCTCCGAGCCGCCGCGCGATTTCGCGCGTGGTTTCCGAAAGCGTGAGACCGCTTTTCATCATTTCCGTTCTGGTGATGTGGGTCGCGAGGTCGCGGTCGCCGATTCTGAACCAGTTTTCGCTCCCGAGCGCGCCCGCCGCGTCAATAAAATTGAAGGTGTCGCCATCAATTCCCCAGCCCTTTTTTTTATCCACAATGCCCGAAAGCCAGTAGATAATTGTGTCCACGTCCGGCGAGATGTGAAGCCCTGAAAGGTTGATGTCGTCCGCGCTGTTGACAATGACAGAAAGCCCGGAATCCGCGCTTTCCGCTTCCAACGACAACCCTTTGAGGAATTTGCCCGCGCCGACTCCGCCTCCGAGACTGGTTATCATTGGGCAAAGCATATACAAAAAATGCCTTTATTGTTTGGACATTTCCCGCCGTTTAGGTGTAAAATAGAACGGCTTGTTTAAGGGTTTTGAGGTTGGGCTTGAGCTGATTTATGGGCACGAGCCTGAAAGAAAACAGAAAATCGTGGTTCGCAAGAATCATTGTCTTTATCCTTGCTCTCGCTTTCATTGTGGGGCTGGGCTATACGGGCGGTTTGCCCGGCGGCGGGGTTTCCTCCGGAGTCGCGCTGGAGGTTGACGGCGAAGCCGTTTCCATTTCGTATTATCAACTCGTAAGAAAACAGATTTACAACTCGCAAACCGCCGGGATGGACAAGGTTCCGGTTGAAGTTCAGGACGCGATAGACCGTATAGCCCTGGATTTTCTCACCCAGCGCAAACTTCTCGTCCGCAAAGCGCGCGCGCTGGGGTTGCGCGTTTCCGATGAGGAGATACGCCAAACCGTCACAAGTGACCCGGCTTTTGTTAACGAAAACGGGTTTGTCGGTGCGGATTACTACAAACTTTATGTAACGGAGGGGCTCCGGTTGACCGTCTCGCAGTTTGAGGACTCAATCAGGGATGAAAACCTCACTTTGAAAATGGCTTCACTGTCTCGTGTTTCAGAGGCGCGGACGCTTGAAGAGATGGAGAACCTTTTCATGGTGACGGGCGAAAAAATCAAAGTTGAATACATATCGTTTGACACAGATACCGAAGCGCGGAGCGCGCTTGATGAACTGACCTTGTCGGGAGACATATTCGCAGTGGCGAAGAAATTCGGCAGGAAGACCGAGCGCACCGAATTTTTTACGCGGTTTGAGGTTCCCGCTCCGCTCGGGCAGGAGATGTTTGCCCTTACGGCTTCAAGTCCGGTCGCGCCGCAGGTATTTTCCTCGGACGGCGTTCACACGGTCGCCGTTCTCAAAGACAGAGAGAGCACATCACCCGACCTTGTGCGCGACAAAACCCGTATTGCCTCTGAAGCCGCGCCCGATAAAGGGGTTGAAGTTCTCAACAACTGGATTCAGATGCTTTATGCGACAGCGCATGTTAAAACCAGCAAGGAGATTGGCAGATGAGAATTTCCGCACTTGAACTTTCCGGTTTTAAATCGTTTCACAGGAAAACGAGAATAGAGTTCCACAAAGGGGCTAACGGCATTGTGGGACCGAACGGTTGCGGCAAATCAAATGTTGTGGATGCCGTGCGATGGGTTATCGGCGAGCAGAACCCCAGAATGTTGCGCGCCGAAGTTATGGAGGACTTGATCTCGGACGGAACAGTTTCACTCAAGCCGGTTGGAATGGCCGAGGTTACGCTTGTGTTGTCCGAAGTGCCGGGGCGCGGCTTTAACGATGTTTCCATAACACGCAGATACTTCCGCGGTGGCGAAAGCGAATACTCAATCAACGGCGCGCAGTGCCGTCTCAAAGACATCGTTGACGTCTTTCTGGACACCGGCGCGGGCGCCCGTTCGCACTCAATTATCGGTCAGGGCGAAGTGGAGAACCTCATAATGGCAAAGCCCGAAGAGAAACGCCGCCTCATAGACGAGGTCGCCGGGATTGGGAAATTCAAGGCGAGAAAAAAGGAAACCCAGAGCCGCTTGAAACAGACCGGGGAAAATCTGGAAAAAATAAGGGGCATCAGCAAAGACGCGAACCGGCGCAAGGAAACTTTGCGACGGCAGGCGGAGCAGGCGCGGAAACTGAATGAACTTTCCGGCGGCGCGGCGCGGCTTGAACTTCTTATGCTCGGAGCGCAGAGACTTGAGAGCGAAGAAAAAATGCGAGAAGCGTTACGCGGCAAGACAGAAATTGAAAAATCCACCGGCGAACTTGAGACCGGAAAAAGCGGCATTGTGAGCCGCCTTAAAGAGTTTGAGCAAAAAGTCCGCGCTCTTGAAACCGAAGCCGGGTCGTCGGACGCGGAAATACTGGCCGTTCGGGAGAAAATCAACGCCGAAAACTCCGCGAAAGAGCTTTCCGCCCGAAGAACCGCGGACATTGAAGCATTTATATCACGGCTTGAAAGCGAAAAACTCATCCTTGAACAACAGGGGAGCGACATCAAGAACGAAACCGCGAAAATGCGCTCCGAAGCCGAAAACGCGGACACGGAAACAGGGCGGCTAAAAGTCGATGTTGAGACCGTTTCGTCCGAACTTTCCGCGCTCAAAGACGGCACGCGGGGCGACAGAAACGGATTTGAAGAAGTCAGGGAAAGTTTTTTCAGCGCGGTTGAACAGTGCGACAACGCTGAGGAGGGATACAGAAACCTCACCGCCGAAATTGAGCGTCTGTCCGTCAGGAGCGGATACCTGTCCGAGCAGAAAGAGGTGTTGCTTGACGAGAAGCGGAAAATCTCCGGCCAGCGTGAGCAGTTTTTGTCTCAGATTGAGGAGATAAGCGGCGCGCAGGAACAGTCGGAAAAAGAGAGGAAAGGTTTTGAAGACGGGCTTTCGTCTTTCGGCGGCGAGCACGGCAAACTGCTTGATGAAATTGATTCGCTCAAAGAAAGCCGCACACGTGCGGCGTCGCGGCTTGGAGAGCTTGAAAATATACGCAAATCGTTTGAATGGCTTCCCGAATCGTCCCGCAGTTTTCTTATGGGGAACAAAACGGGCGGGGTGCTCGGCGTTTTGTCGGACTACGTTACCGTTCCCCCTGAATACGCGAAAGCGTTTGAGGCGGCGCTCGGCGAGCGTTTGGGCTGGATTGTGGTTGGCACGGGCGATGACGCTTCGGCGGCGATAGAGAAACTGCGGATGAGCGAGGCGGGACGGGCGACTTTTCTGCCGGCGGGCGCGGGCGCGCCGGAGAAAACATTTTCCGTTCCGGCGGGAGCGCGACCGATTACTGAGATTGTGCGCGTAAAGGGCACGGGCGGCGCGGCGGTGAGGAAACTTCTTGAGGGGATTTGCGTTGTGGACACGCTTGGAGACGCTTTTGAGTGCGCGCCGCGTGCGCCGGAGCTTTCCTTTGCCACGCTTGAGGGCGATTTTCTTGACAGTTCGGGAGCCGTTTCGGGCGGCTGGACCACCGGCGGGGTTTTTGAGCGCGATTCGGAGATTGAGTCGCTCACCGATGAGGTCGCGCGCCTTGATAAACAGATAAAAACTTCGCTTGAAGAATCGGGCAATTTTGAGATTCGCATAGACGATTTGAAGGAGAAAATGACCTCTCTGGACGATAACATTCGCGCCGACAGAGCTCGGCTCGGCTCTCTTGAGCGTGACCTTGAAGGGTTTACTTTCGCGCTTGAAGGGAAAGAGACAAAACTCACCGGGCTTGAGACGGAAATCACCGCCGCGGACTCTGAACTTGAGGAAAAAAACGCCCGGCTCGGCGATTGCCGCGCGCAGCTTGAGGACTTGCGCGGGAAAAGAGACGTTCTCAAAGAGCGGCTTTCCGGTTTTGAGGAGAAAAACTCCGAGTTGGAATCCCGTGAAACGGAACTTTCCGACCGGCTCAGTTCGCTGAAAGTCAGCATCGCTTCGCTTGAACAGAACAAAGCCGGAGCCCTGCGCTCCATTGAAGGGCTTGATTTAAGAGAAAAAGACATCGCGGCGCGCTCCGCGGAAAATGCCGCCGAAATTGCCCGCAAACAGGAAGAGAAAAAAGAGTTGATTGAATCTTCCGGCTCGGCAAAGAGCAGAATAGAGACGCTTGAGGCGGAGCTTGAGCAAAAACAGCAGGGCGGCGGAAAAATCCGCGAAGACCGTTCGGCGGTTATGGCGGAAATTCAGGCTTTGCGCGAAAAGGTTGATGGGTTGGACAAGAGTATTGAACAGGTCAGAGCGCGGCGCGGCGATATTGAGGTCAGAATTAAAACGATGGAAAACAATATTGAGTATGTGGACGGGAAAATAACCGAAGTTAAGGAAAAAACAGGCGCGCAAATGCCGGGTGAGGACGAGATCCGCGCCGCGGATGTTGAAGAGACAAAAACGGAGTTCGCGGAATTGAGAGCGAAAATTGACAAGTTGGGGCTTGTGAATCTTCTTGCGCCTGATGAATACGAGGAAGCGGAAAAGGAATACGATTTTCTGGAAAGCCAGATAGAAGACCTTGAAAAATCCGCGATTTCCCTCAAAAAATCCATTTCGCAACTTGACCGCGAGAGCGCGGAGAAATTTACCGAGGCGTTTGAAGAGGTTGATAAAAAATTCCGCGAATTACTGCCCACGCTTTTCAAGGGCGGGGAAGGGCGGCTTGTTATGACAAATCCGGACGATCCCATTGATACGGGAATAGATATTTCCGTAAAACCCGGCGGCAAAAAAGCGCAAAGCATGAGTTTGCTTTCAGGTGGCGAAAAAGCGCTTTCGGCAATCGCTTTTATAATCGCCTCATGCCTCGTGCGACCGCTTCCGTTCATGATTCTTGATGAGATAGACGCCCCGCTTGACGATTCAAACACGGGAAGATTCGCGTCTCTTGTGAAGGATATTTCGCGCAATTCGCAAACCCTTGTTGTTACGCACAACAAAACCACCATTTCAAGCGTTGACGCGCTTATAGGCGTAACCGCGAGCAAAGCGGCTAACTCGGCGGTCGTTTCGGTTGATTTGGCGAAAGCGGTGTGATTATTAATGTCGGAAATCAAAAGCGTCTGACAACTTTGTTTTCTTCTCAGTGCTATTTGCTGGATTTAGGATCTTAGGTTAATGACAAACCTGCTAGAGTTCTCTCTTGAATTCCTAACATTTTCTTTCGTCTTGGAGGAGATTTTGCAACCTTTTTTAGCAAGTCTTAATCCTTCATTGTTCCAAAATGTCATTATAGGATTTTTAGCAATTTTGATTCCAGTTTCACTTGGTATGTTCGCCCAAATTTCCAAAAGTGAATTCAAAACGCAAGCATTCAAAGAAGAACTCCTCAAATTTAGAAATCTGTTTTGGTTTTCTATTCTTGGTCTTGTGGGTTTCCCCTTTTTTCCAACTCTCCTGATAACGGTCAGTTTTTTGTATTGGGAAAAACACTGGCAATTTTTGCGGTATTTATTTTGATTGTTTATTTTTGGAAACTTTTCCAAGATGTTCTCGAAGGATACAAACCTGAGATTGGGTTGAAATTTTTGAGTAAACTTTGTCTGTCGGAAGTCCGTAATGAAAAAAATCAGGAGAAAATGTTAAAAGCATGGGAGTCTTTTTGGCCGGAGTCATCTGAATATGACGAAAGAGAGTTAAATAAGGTTTTCGTAGAGCATATTGATAGATTTCTACAAGAGGAGGAATTTGCTTTGGCCGCACGCCTTTCTCAGGGGTATCAAGATAATTTTGCTGCTAGAGAGGATCTTTTTGTTGTAAATTCTGTGCTTCCAAAGGTTTTTGAATGGATGGAAATTTTTTGGAAGTCAGAGACAAAAATTCAAAGCGAAAAAGTTTATGTACCCACAACTCATTTTCAGCATTCCTTTTTTCCGAAAGTTGTACAAAGATTGCTGTTGAGTCCTGTTTATTCCTCTTTTGTCTTTGAAGAATTTGAAAAGTATATAAAGCATGTAGAGAAAAAAATTCAAAGGGAAAGAAAAGAGGGAAATCTACAACTGGCCACAGAATATAAACATTATATTGACGATTTGCTTAGGGTATTGCTTTCCACATTCTATGAAAATAGGAATAATGCAGGCGTAAATCCTGATGTTTGGAAAAGCTATTTTCCAAAAGGTTGGAAAATTACAAGTAATAATTCAGAAGAATGGGAAGCGGAAACTGTTTTGGACCACTTCATAGTAAATTATGGCAGCCATCTTTTTCAGAAGTCAGACGAACCACTGTTCAACCAATCCCTATCCGACATTGTGAATATGCTGTTTCCCGGAGTTAATTCGGGTCTATTCACTGCTTGGATAAGGTTTGCTTGTGGTCCGGAAAACGACATCAAAGGGATAATCAAGTTAAATCCGATGTTTCGCCTTTCTAATAGTTTTGTTTCACAGGTGGGGAATCAAGGAGAGAGTGAACGAAAACTTCTAGAGGATATAGAAAAAAGAAAAGAAGAAACAATAAATGTGATTTTTGGTTTCTTAGGTACCTTTGATGGCTACAGAGATGTACCTCTCACTTATGATGAGGATGATTTTAGCGAAGAGGATCGGGAAAATTGGGGTGATTATAGCGAGGAAAAGAAAAAACAAGTTCTTGCCAATTTTAGAAGATCAAAATTTAGGAAATTGTTGGGTAATTTGAATAGCAAGGAAATAAAAGATTTTTGCGGAAAAAATGAAGTTTATGAGGCAAAAAGAAAAGGATTTGTCAAACTCATAGAACTCTTGCTTGAAAGAGTCGAACAGGAAGCAACTAATTCTCCATCGGCGGACGACCCCCAGTCGCACGGCACGACGTGAATATGTTCACGCCGTTTTCTCCGTGCTCCGTATGTTAAACTACCCCCTGCATGCTCGGAAATGTATTCAAAAAGATAGTCGGAACCAGCAATGACAGGCGTATTCGGCGTATGCGTTCCGCTGTGGAGAGCGTGAACGTGCTTGAGGCGGAGGTTTCGTCTCTTACGAACGCGCAGATCGCTGAAAAAACCGCAGAATTGCGCGGGCGTATTCCCGATTCGGCTTCAAAAGATGAACTTAACAAGGCGTTTGGCGAAATTCTTCCCGAAGCGTTTGCCCTTGTGCGCGAGGCGTCCAAACGGGCGACCGGAATGAGGCATTTTGACGTGCAGATTATCGGCGCGATTGTTCTGCACGGCGGAGAGGTGGCGGAGATGAAAACGGGCGAGGGAAAAACCCTTGTCGCCGTCCCCGCGCTTTATTTGAACGCGCTTGCCGGAAAAGGCGCGCATCTGGTTACCGTCAACGACTATCTTGCCGCCAGAGACGCGATGTGGATGGGCGCGGTCTACAAACTTCTGGGGCTTGAAATCGGCGTTATAAACTCCGGGCAGTCATACCGCGTGGAATGGGAAGACCCCGAAGCTGCGAGCGCCGGAAATATGTCGGTCTGGGTTGGCGGGGAAAACCCCCCGCTGCCGGGCGGAAAAAATGCCTCTGCGGTCGCGGCTTTTAAGACAAAACTCGCCGAATGTTCAAAAAATGAGGCGTATGCCTGCGATGTTACATACGGCACAAACAACGAATTCGGTTTTGATTATCTGCGAGACAACATGGGTTTTTCTCTGGAAGAATACGTCCAGCGCGGTCATTTTTTCGCCATTGTTGACGAGGTTGACAGCATTCTCATAGACGAGGCGCGCACGCCGCTGATTATTTCAGGACCTTCGGGCGGCTCAACCGACATTTACAACAAAATAGACCGCGTGGTGGTGAATCTCTCCAAGGACGAAGATTTTTCCATTGATGAAAAAAACCGCCGCGCCGAGTTGTTTGAAACCGGAATTTCAAAAGTGGAATCCGCGCTTGGAATTCAAAACCTCTACGACCCGTCAAACCTTGAGACGCTTCACTGCGTAAATCAGTCGTTGCGGGCGCGGCATCTGTATCACCGCGATGTGGACTACATGGTGCGGGACGGAAAGGTTGTGATTGTGGACGAGTTCACCGGGCGGCTCATGGAGGGGCGGCGGTGGAGCGACGGGCTTCATCAGGCGGTTGAGGCGAAGGAAAAAGCCGAAATTGAGCAGGAAAACCAAACGCTTGCCACAGTAACGCTTCAAAACTATTTCAGAATGTATGAAAAACTTTCGGGCATGACCGGAACGGCGGACACCGAGGCGTTTGAGTTTCAGAAAATATACAAACTCGGGGTCGCCGTTGTGCCGACTCACATGGATATGGTAAGGCGGGATTTTGACGATGTGATTTACCGCACCGAGGATGAAAAAAACTCCGCAATCTGCGAAGAAATAAAAGAATTAAACGAAATCGGCAGGCCCGTGCTTGTCGGCACAACTTCAATAGAGCAGTCCGAAAAAATCTCCGCGCACCTTCAAGAAGAGGGAATCACGCATCAGGTTTTGAACGCCAAAAATCACGCCAAAGAGGCGGAGATAGTCGCTCAAGCCGGCAAAAAGGGCTCGGTTACAATCGCGACCAACATGGCGGGCAGGGGAACGGACATTGTTCTTGGAGGCAATCCCGAATTTACCGCCTCGGAAGACATGTCTTTTGAGCAAGCGCAGGCAACCGCCGAAGCGAATAAAAAAGAGGTTGTAGAACTCGGTGGGCTTCACATAATCGGTTCGGAACGGCATGAGTCCCGCCGCATAGATAACCAGTTGCGCGGACGGTCGGGGCGCCAGGGAGATGCCGGTTCGTCCCGTTTCTACATATCGCTTGAAGACCCGCTTATGAGAATTTTCGCGTCTGACAGGGTCGCCTCGGTTATGGATATGGTCGGTTGGGAAGAGGGCGTTCCGATGGAGCATGGAATGATGACGAAGGTTATTGAGTCCGCGCAGAAGAAGGTGGAAAGCCGCAATTTTGACATAAGAAAACACCTGCTTGATTACGATGATGTGCTGAACACTCAGCGCGAGGTTGTTTACAAACTGCGCCGCGAAATTCTTGAGGGCGGCGAGGCGCTAAAAGACAATTTCCTTGGAATAGTAAAAAAACTTTCACACGAACTTTTAGAGGAAATGTCCGCCGCCACGGGTGAAGACTCCGACGCCGTCAAAAAAGAGGCGCAAAGCATATTCAATCTCGGAGACAGGGAAGCGGACGCGGGCGGGCTTGAGCGTTTGATTACGGACAGATACTCCGAAAAAGAGTCTGAAATCGGAAACGCCGAAAATGTGTTTGAGATTCAGAGGTTCATAATGCTTCAAACAATTGACGCTTTGTGGAAAGACCACCTGCTTGGGATGGATCATCTTAGAGAGGGCATCAGCTTTCGCAGTTACGCTCAGAAAAACCCGCTTTACGAATACAAGAACGAGGGTTTTGAGATGTTTTCAAATCTGGTCGCGACATACGAGGAAGAGGTTTGCACGAAGTTTTTCAGCATCCGGCTTGCGCGCGAGGACGATGTTCCCAGTTTGGAACCGCAACGCGAAACTCAGGATGTGTTTTTATCATCCGGCGGAGAAGCCGAAGCGCCACCAGCCCGGCAGGTTTCGGCTCCCGTGCGCCGCACCGAAGAGAAAGTCGGCAGGAATGACCCGTGCCCCTGCGGAAGCGGAAAGAAATACAAGAAGTGTTGCGGTGTGTGAAGTTTATTTCCCCCACAAACACGCCGCGAGAGAGAAAATCAGAACGCTCACATACGAATAACCGACATCAATCGCGGTTACGACCATTGGCAGACCGCCCCAGGTGTGCTGGCTCACTATAACCGCGCCGACAATTCCGATTCCCACGATAACGCTCAACTTGAAGGCGTCTTCTGTGGTTTTGAGTCCCAACCCGGCGGCGATTGCGGCAACAACAAGGCAAATAAGAAACTGCTTCGCGAACTCAACCGCCATTTTCAGCGGCGTGGCGTCCACTTCAACAATTCCCATCGCTTCCATGAAAATTCCGCCGAAAACCGCCTCGTCATGCCAAACGGCTCCAAACACAAACGCGACAACGGTCGCGGCAATCACGGATATGAAGTTCACTCTTAAAAGGTTCATTTTGCGTCTCCGGCAAGTTTTGAGATTTTGTCCGCGAGTGCGAAATCCTTTTTTGTAACGCCGCCCTCGCTGTGTGTGGAAAGCGTGATTTTCACCTTTTTCCACCCGTGCATGAGAATGTCGGGATGATGGTCGGCTTTTTCCGCCTCAATGCCCGTGCGAACGACAAAAGCCAGCGCTTCGGAGAAGTTCGAAAGCGTGAAATTTGTGTAGATGGAACTTTTGCCCGCCTTCCAGCCGGGAAGTTTTTTCAGTCTCTTTTGGACTTCCGTTTTGCTTAAAACCACCATTTTAGAACGCTTGAGCCGGCTGCCGTTTGACATTTTTTCCGTCCGTTGTAGTTTATAAGTCCTGTTTATCTAAGACAAGGGGGAGTATTTACCAATGGGTGCAGAACTCGGTATGAAAGAAGCCCGCGAGCTTCTGAAAAAGCATAAAATAGTCATCGCCGGAGTCGGCGAAACGGAGCAGGGCAAGATCCCTGACAAAAGTTCTTTTCACTTTCTTTCCGAAGCGTCAAAAATCGCGATAGAAGACGCCGGAATCAAAAAAACGGATGTTGACGGTCTCGTAACGGCATTTTCGCTTGTGGAGCAGACGTTTATGCACTGCACCACTTTTGCGGACTATTTCGGAATGAACCCGAAGTTTTTCTCTTCCATAGCGGTTGGCGGTTCCACGGCGGTGTGGATGGTTGCCGAAGCGGCTATGGCAATTGCGTCCGGGCAGTCGGAAGTCGTTCTGTGCGTTAGAGGGGACAACACGCTTTCGGGAATATCTTCCTCCGGAATGGTCGCTCTTATAAGGGAGATGTGCCACGCGGAGTTTGAGTTTCCTTACGGTCTCACAACCCCGGGCGGATACGCTCTTGCGGCACAGAGATACCTTCACGAATACGGCAACAAGAGAGAGCATCTTGCCGCCGTTGCCACAACAATGAGAAAACACGCGGCGGACAAGGAAAACGCGATGAACAAAGAGCCGCTTTCGGTTGAGGAAGTGCTTGAGTCCCGCATAATTGCGGAGCCGCTCACCAAATACGACTGCTCAATCATCTCTGACGGCGGTTGCGCTTTCATCATCACAACCGAGGACAAGGCGAAAGAACTCGGAATAAGCAACAACCTTGCCTACCTGTGGGGAATGGGACAGGGATATTCCCACCAGTATCTGACCACATTGAACGATTTGGGGCAGATATACGGCGCGGTGAAAACTTCGGGCGACAAAGCGTTCGGCACCGCCGGTATTACAAAGGACGATGTTGATGTCGCGTTTCTTTACGATTGTTTCACGATAACGGTTCTTCTTGAACTTGAAGGACTGGGATTTGTGAAGCCCGGAGAGGGCGGTCCTTTTGCTCTTGAAGGCAGAATGGAAAAGGGTAAGGACCTGCCGGTCAACACGCACGGCGGGCTTTTGTCTCAGGCGCATCTCGGAGCCATGCACCATGTTGTTGAAGCAACTTTGCAGCTTCGCGGCACGGCTGGCAAAAGACAGATTGAAGACGCTGAAGTCGCCCTTGTGCACGGTAACGGCGGTATCGTGAGCGCTCACAGCACGGTTCTGCTGGGCAACCAGCCGCTTAACTGACCGGAGTGTTTCACATTTCAAACGGAGGAATCTTAAACAATGGCTGAAAACAAATACGCAAAACCGCTTCCGGAATTTCGTCCGGAAACAAAACCTTTCTGGGATGGTTGCAAGAAGCATGATCTTATGCTTCCCAGATCAAAGCAGACGGGAGAATTTTTCTTTTACCCCAGGGCTTTCTCCCCGGGAGACGACATGAGCGCCGACATTGAGTGGGTCAAGTCTCCGGGCAAAGGGAAAGTCTGGACCTTCTCAATCCACCACATGGGCCCCACAAAGGCCTATAAGGAAGACGGCTCTTACGTGGTCGCGCTTGTGGAGCTTGACGAAGGTGTGAAGATGATGTCAAACATCGTTGAGTGCGATGTGAATGATGTGGAGATAGGAATGGAAGTTGAGGTCGTTTTTGACGACGTTACCGAAGAGGTAACGCTTCCGAAGTTCCGTCCCGCGAAATAGGAGCAGGAGGAAGTCTGTTATGTCAAAGGTTTTCTACGAAGATATTGAGGTTGGCGAGGAGCATGAAAGCACCGGCAGAACGGTTACCGAAGCCGATGTTACGAACTTCGCCGGGCTTTCGGCGGATTTCAACAACATGCACATAGACGAGGAGTTTGCGAAAAAGACGGTTTTCAAAACCAGAGTCGCTCACGGATTGTGCGTTCTTTCAATATCTTCAGGTCTGTGGTTTACAATGCCCAGGCTCGCGACCATAGCGTTTATGGGTCTTGAAGACTGGCGTTTTTCAGGAGCGGTCAAGTTTGGAGACACGATAAAAATTAAACGCAAACTTGCTGAAAAACGTGAACACAAGAGGCCCAATATGGGTTTTTTCATCTGGGATCTTGAGGTTCTTAATCAGGAAAATGAGGTTGTGCAGAAGGGCAAATGGGTTATTCTCGTCCAGAGAAGGGAGTCGGACTGAAAAAACTTAAAATGTCCGGAGACCGCAAATTCAATTTTGTCTTGTTAAGTAAACCTTTGTTAGTCTATAATATGGCTTCCAATATGGCCGGGTGAAACAGGAGAGAGGAGATTAAACAATGAAGAAATTCATACTATCGTTACTGGTTATGGGTTTGGCAGTGGTGTCTGTCAGCGTTTTTCCGTCTGCGGCGGAAACCGGTGCTAAAAGCATGCTGGGCAATCGTTCCATAACCACCAAATTTATCTCAAAAGAGTATGGCGGCGAAATTGCCAGCCAATCAGGTAAAAGCAGATTTCAGGGATTTCAGATTGGCGCAAATCTTTTCCCCGGTCAGGATTTGGATTTCATTACCGAACTGACTTATGCGCAGGTCGGTTCGGAAGATAAGACATGGGTTTTTGATGCGCAGGTTAATCCGACCATCCACAGGAGCATTACCCCGCACATCAAACTGCTTGCGGGAGCCATGCTCGGTATTTCCACGGCAAAGTCGAAACAGCAGCCTTCAGTTGCCGAATACGAAAACACCGAACTTATATGGGGTCTGAACACGGGCGCTGAGTTAAGTCAGGGGCGTCTAACAATGCTTTTGGGTGTCAATTACAACTGGATGGATGAGTTCGGAGACGGTATTGAGATTGGAGTTGACTCTAATTTTAGTCTCACCGAAAGAATCTCTTTGAACAGTTCATTTGCTTACGAGCACAATTCGGACGCGCTTGCTTTCGGTGTCGGGCTCAACCTGCGTATTTTCAATTAAGAAACTCGGTTTTCAGGTCTGAGAGGATTTTCGTCGCTTCCGCCGCGAACACGGCGATTTTTTCTCTCACCACAAGATCCGAGTCTTTATCGTAAGGCGTTTCCATCAAATTGAGAATTATGAGTTTCGCGCCGTTTCGCAGTGCGATTTGAGGAAGCGTGCTTGCGGGTGTTACCAGTAAAGACGAGCCGGCAACTATAAGAACCCCGCACTCCTCCACAAGTTCAATGGCCGCATTCCAAGGTTCGCGCGGAAGGGGCTCTCCAAAGAAAACGGCGTTGGGTTTCAAAATTCCGCCGCATTCGCATTCGGGTGCGGTTTGTCCGTTTTTCACTCTTTTCATAACCTCGTCCATCGGCGTTTTTCCACCGCATTTGATGCATACGGTTTCGCGTATTGAGCCGTGCAGCTCATGCACGGTTTTGGAACCCGCTTCGCCGTGCAAGCCGTCCACATTCTGAGTTATGACGCCGTTCGTCATTTTCCGCGCTTCAAGTTCGGCAAACAGAAAATGTCCGGCGTTGGGTTTTGCGGCGCTACGGACCGGGTGAAGTTCCAGAGCGTATGAATAGTAGGCGGACGGGTTTTGCATAAACCCGTCAAGAGACACGACCGACTGGTCCATCTTTTCCCACAATCCCTTATCGGGAGATCTGTAGTCCGGTATGCCGGACTCGGTGCTTATTCCGGCTCCGGTTAAAACCGCGCCTTTTCCGGTGCCGGACAGAATTTCAAGAAATTTTTCCGCTTCATCGTGCAAGGAGTAAATTATCTCTAATTGTCACGCGAGGCGGGCAGAAAGGTGATTTTCTTCGCATTGCCGTCCTCTTTTGTCTCGAACTTAACCCCGCTCATCTCTTTAACGGCTGTGTAAACGACTTTTCTTTCGTAAGCCTGCATTCTGTGAAAAGTGAACGGCCTGCCGGACTCAATTACCTTTTTCGCGGCTTCAACGGCTTTTCTTTCAATCTCTTTCTCTCTTTTCCTTTTGTAGTCGTTGACGTCTATTGAAATCCTTTTGCCTCTGTTGGGAGGCTTGCCGGTTTTGGACGAAACTATTCTGGAAACAATGTATTCAAAGTTTCTCAGGGTTTCCCCGTATTTGCCTATCAACAACCCCTGATATTCATCAACGTTCAAGTCCAACTCTATTGCCGAATCGGTTTCAGACACGTTAATGGAGTGGTTAATGCCCATGATATCCAGAATTTTTTTTGTTGCTTCTCCGGCATGTTCACGCACCTCTTCGGATGAATAGCTTATATCTTCCTGTGGCGAGCCGTCCGCGCCGCTTTTGCTTTTCAGAGCAACCCTGATTTTTGCTTTTCTGCCGCCGATTCCAAAAATGCCTTTTGATGGCTTGCGAAGAACCTCAACAAAAACTTTATTCCTGTGGACTCCGAGTTCAATAAGCGCTTCTTCAAGAGCTTCCTCGGTAGTTTCCGCTTCTTTTTCCACTTCTTTCATATCCATCTCCTTATTTTATCCTATGTGCTTCTGTTTATGTACAATTGCTGCGCCACGCTCAACACGTTGCTTGCCGTCCAGTAAAGCACAAGCCCCGAAGGAAAATCCCACATAACAAAGGTGAAAACAAGAGGCATAAACTGCATTATTTTCGCCTGCATCGCGGCAGTGTCGCCGGCTGCCGCGATGGGGGTCAATTTTGTTGAGAACCACCACGAAACCCCCATTGCAAGCGGGAGAATTCTAAACGGCACGGAAGTTCCCGGCACATCAAACAGCATCTCCGCCGCGGAAAGGTCGCTTATCCACAGAAACGAACTGTGGCGCAACTCTATTGAATACAGCAATCCGTAATAAAGCGCGATAAACACCGGGACTTGAGCAAGCATCGGCAGACAGCCGCCAAGACTGCTGAGAGGGTTGATTCCGTGATTTGAGTAAAGCTTCATCATCTCTTCGTTCTGACGTTTTTTGTCGTCCTTGAACTTTTCCTTGAGTGCGTCCAGTTTGGGTTTTAAGGTCTCCATTTTTTTCTGCATTTTCTTCATTGACCTCATTCCCTTTATGGAAAGAGGCAGAAACAGCAGACGGAATACGACCGTTATGACAATTATTGAGACTCCGTAGTTGTCAAAAAAGCCGTTGGAGTATTTCAGAACACGCACCGCAAGTTTTGAAAGCGTTCCAAACCAGCCGTAATCAATGGCGTTTTCAAATCCGTAACCGGCCGCCGAAAGCATATTTTCCTGCTTCGGCCCCATATACGTTTTCCACTTACGCTCCGAAACCGCGCCCGAAGGAATTGAAAACCTTCCGTATGAAAAACGCGTTTTAATCTCACGCCCGTCTTTTGTGGAAGTCTTGACCTGTGTTGTTTCACCCGATTCGGGAAGCGCCGCGATTATGAAGTATTTTTTTGAAAATCCCAGCCAGTCAACTCCGCCCGTGAGAGGTTTTCCCACGTCATCTCCGCCATTGAACTGTTTTTTCTCGCCGTTGACGGAAACAACAAGGGCGTTGGTCGGTCCGTAATCCGCCTCTTCTATTTTTCCGCGCTGGAGAAAATGCAAGGCGTATTCGGCGGTTTTCGCCGACCGGTTTTCTATCTCGTATTTGCCGCCAATCATGTAAGTGTCCGGCGTGAACGACAGTTTTTTGACAATCCTGAAGCCGTTTTGCTCGTATGAAAGCGCGATTTCCCTCGCGAGCCCCTCCACCTTGACCGTGGTTTCGCCTTTATATTCAAACGGAACCGGGTTCGGGAGGTTGGTGTTTTCCAGAGACAAGACCGTTTCCGGAGATGACCACTTTCCTCCGACAAGCGTGAGAGATTCCGACCCGTCTTCAGGGCTTTCAGAGTAGTTTTTAAGAACCAGCTTTTTTATGGTCCCACCGGCGGTGTCCACATACGCCGTGTAGAGAGAGGTTTGAACCTCCACGGTTTTTCCGCTCCGTGCGGCGGCCGGCAGGGTTGGAGGCTCCCATTGTGCGTCCATTGGCGCGGCTTGCATTTCCCCGCCTGTGTTCAATGCATCGGTTTTTTCGGTTACCACAGGTTTGGGGTTTCCGGTCGGTTGCGGAAACAGTTTTGAGTATCCGAAGATTATTCCCAGAGCGAGAACGGCGAAGATTATGTAATTGGAAGTGAGTTTCTCATCCTGCATGTCAGTTTCATTTCTCCACCGGGTCGTAGCCGCCGGCGTTAAAGGGGTGGCACCTTGCCACCCTGCTCACAGCCATCACCGCTCCGCGCCTCAGTCCGTGTGTTCTAATGGCTTGCGAGGAATATTCGGAGCAACTGGGATAGAACCGGCAACGGGCTCCCAGCAACGGCGATATTGTTTTGCGGTATATCTCTATAATGAAAATCGCAAGCCTTGAGGCGACGCGGGATGCCATTTCATTTCTCTCCGCCCATCATACCCATTATTTCCGCGCAAACCGCACCGAAAGGCATTTTGGACACATCATTTTCCGCTATGAAAATAACGTCTCTTGAGGCGAATTGAGGTTTGTTAAGCCTGAAGATTTCCCGGAAATAACGTTTGATTGTGTTTCTTGAAACCGCGCCGGGAACGGCTTTTTTAGCCACAATCCGCCCGATACGCGCAAAGCCGAGCCCGTTTTCGGCGATAACAACGGAGAGATTTTGAGACGAGAGCCGTTTCCCTTTTTTCAAAACCCGCACATACTCGGTTTTTTCCATCAGTTTTTCTCTTTTCCGAAGCTCCTGGCCGCGGATTTTCCTCATTTTGCCCGGAACTGGACAGTCAGAGCGTGTCTGCCCTTTTGCGTTCTTCTCTTCAGAACGCGGCGTCCGCCCACAGTGCTCATTCTTGAGCGGAAACCGTGGGTTTTTATCGCTTTTTTCCTGTGCGGCTGAAAAGTTCTCTTCATGGCAGACGCGCGTAAAACTACCACAACTGACGCTCCGGTCAAGTTGACAAGTTCCCGCCCTTGTTGTTAAATGATAGCCGTATTTTCCCTTTCCGGAATGCTTGCGCAATGATACTTGAAGGTTTAAAACTGATGCTTGCGGGGATGTTTGTCGTCTATATTTTCCTTTCCGCTCTTCTGATTATGATAAAGGTGTCCGCATACTTTTTCGGCAGTGTTTCTCCGTCCGCTTCGGGGTCGGTGCAGACTTCAGTTCCAAAGGATGAGGGCGGCAGAATTGCGGCGGTGATTGCGGCGGCTCTTTCGGCATACGGAACCGGAAAAAAATAGGTATTCAGGCAAAAAAGGGCGCTTTATGAAGAAAATACTTTTTCAAGACACTTCTTTCAGAGACGGTTTTCAGTCATTTTTCGGCGCGCGCGTACTCACCGATGATTTCCTTCCGGCGGTTGAAGCGGCGTCGCACGCAGGAATAACCCATTTTGAGGCTGGCGGCGGAGCCAGATTTCAGAGCCTTTTCCTGTATTGCGGGGAGTCCGCTTTTGACATGATGGACAGGTTCAGAAGCGCCGCGGGTCCCGATGCCAATCTCCAGACGCTTGCGAGGGGAATCAACGTGGTGGCGCTGTCCGCGCAACCCAAAGACATGATTGACCTTCATGCCAGAATGTTCAAAAAGCACGGCATAACCCACATAAGAAACTTTGATGCCCTCAACGATGTGCGCAACCTTGAGTATTCCGCGCAGTGCATAAAAAACGCGGGTATTCACCATCAGGTTGTTGTTACGATGATGGAACTTCCACCCGGCTGCGACGGCGCGCATGATTCGGAATTTTACATCAACAAAGTGCGCGAAATTCTTGATTCCGGGCTTCCCTTTGACTCAATCTGCTTCAAAGACGCTTCGGGAACTTCAAACCCCAAAAAGGTTTACGACACGGTTAAAGGCGCCAGAGAGATTGTTGGCAAGGACACGGTACTGTGGGTGCACACGCATGAAACCGCCGCGCAGGGCGTTGCTCAATACACCGCTGCGATAGAAGCCGGTTGCGACGGAATATGCGTCGCGCGGGCTCCGGTTTCAGGCGGAACCGCCCAGCCGGACATCATTTCCATGTGCGGTGCGCTCAAGGGGACGGATTTTACGCTTGATGTGGATGTGAAGAAAATTCTTGAAGCGAACGCAGTTTTCAAGGACTGCATGGCGGATTACTATTTTCCGCCCGAAGCGCTGGGAATTTCGTCCGAAGTTCTGCTCTCTCCGATGCCCGGCGGCGCGCTCACGGCAAACACAATGATGATGCGCGACACCAACACGCTTGAACTTTACCCGAAGGTGATAGAGGAGATGTCCGAATGTGTCGCCAAAGGCGGTTTCGGAACCTCCGTAACACCGGTTTCGCAGTTCTATTTTCAGCAGGCATTTTCAAACGTAACTCAGGGCAAATGGAAAAAAATCGCGGACGGATACGGCAATATGGTGCTCGGCTATTTCGGGCGCACGCCGGTTCCTCCCGACCCCGAAGTTGTAAAAATCGCCGAAGAGCAGATGGGCAAACCCCGTTTTAACGGTGACCCGCTTGAGATTATTGAGCCGGGAATTCCCTCGGCGAAAGCCATTCTTGAAAAAAACGGGCTTGAAACTACCGAGGAGAATATATTCATAGTCGGCGCTCTTGAGACTCCGGGCGGGAACAAGGGGCTTGATTTTCTCAAAGGAGACTTCTCGGTCAATGTGAGAAAAAACGAAGCCAAAGAGGCGGCAAAGCCCGAAGGCGGCTCCACGCCGGACGCTTTTACCGCAACCATTGACGGAAAGAATTACGCCGTGAGCGTTAAGCCCTCCGGCGACGCCTACGCGGTTACGGTTGATGGCTCTGACTACGCCGTGAGCATCAGCGAAGGGGGCGCTCAGCAGGCGGCTCCGTCCGCAAAGCCGTCGGGAGAAGTAACGCCGCTCGTCGCCGCCGTTCCCGGAAATGTTTGTAAAATCTCAGTTGCTGTCGGAGACAAGGTTGAGGAAAATCAACCGCTTGTTGTGCTTGAAGCGATGAAGATGGAAACCCCGGTCGCCTCTCCGTGCGCGGGGGTTGTGGCATCAATAGAGGTCTCTACGACCGATGTTGTTGAATCGGGTCAGGTTCTGCTGACAATTGCTCCAAACTGACCATTGCAACCGTGTTTGACGAGATGAAAAAAACTTCTTTACTCACTGCGATTTTCGCCTTTCTTGCGATTTTCGCCTTTTTCGTTTTTCCGGCGTTCGCTGCGGGCGGCGAGGGCTCGGAACTTCCGAGTCTTCTGGATATTTTCCGTAGCCTTGCGCGAGAGACCGGAGTGAGCGGCTTTTTATCCTACGAGGAGTCGTGGATACCCGGACCGGGACGGTTCATGATGGTTTCGGTTGGCTTTCTTCTTCTCTATCTTGGAATTGCCAAACGGTTTGAGCCGCTTCTGCTTGTTACAATTGGTTTCGGTTGCGTGCTTTCCAACATCCCTCTTTCGGGCATCAATGAGCCGGGCGGGATTTTGAGCTATGTTTACGATGCGGGCATAAAAACGGGCATTTTCCCGCTGATTATTTTCATGGGAGTCGGCGCGCTGACAGATTTCGGGCCGCTTCTCGCCAATCCCAGAACCATACTGCTCGGCGTTGCCGCGCAGTTCGGCATATTTGCCACCCTTATAGGAGCGCTTGCGCTCACGCGTTATGTTGACGGCATAGATTTTTCCTTTGCGGACGCGGCGTCCATCGGCATCATCGGCGGCGCGGACGGCCCCACGGCAATCTATGTTTCCTCTCAGTTGTCTCCGCGTCTTCTGGGAGCGATTTCGGTTGCCGCGTATTCATATATGGCGCTTGTTCCGCTCATTCAGCCGCCCATAATGAGAGCTCTGACGACAAAAGAGGAAAGGATGATAAGGATGAAACAGCTCAGACCGGTCGCTAAAACCGAGAAGATTATGTTCCCGCTTATTTCCGTTGTTTTGTGCGCGCTTTTTCTCCCGTCCGCCGCTCCGCTTATAGGGTTTTTCATGTTCGGCAATCTGATGAAGGAGTGCGGAGTTGTTGACCGACTTTCGGACACGGCGCAGAATTCGCTTATAAACATAACCACGATATTTCTCGGGCTCGGAGTTGGCTCAAAACTTTCGGCCGAGGAGTTTCTCACGGTTGAAACAATCGGAATTTTAATACTCGGAGTGGTGGCTTTCTGCATAGGAACGGCTTCGGGCGTTCTCAAGGCAAAACTTCTTAACCTGTTTTCCACGAACAAGATAAACCCGCTTATCGGTTCCGCGGGCGTGTCCGCCGTTCCAATGGCGGCGCGCGTGTCGCAGGATGTCGGCGCGAAGGAAGATCCTCAAAATGTGTTGCTTATGCACGCGATGGGTCCCAACGTGGCCGGGGTTCTGGGTTCAGCGGTCGCGGCGGGAATTTTGCTCGCGGTGTTTTCTTGAAATCCCTTCCCTACGGCAAGCCTGTAATTTTCTTTGACGGTGTTTGCGGATTGTGTGACCGTTTTATCCGTTTTATTCTCAAAAGAGACACGCGCAAAACTTTCTTTTTTTCCACGTTGCGGGGGCGTACCGCGGCGAAAGCCTTTTCCGCGCCGCCGGATTTTCACGAATGGAGCATTGTTTATATGGACGAGGAGGGCGTTCACCATTTTTCCGGAGCGGTGATTAAAATTCTCACCCGAATGGGCGGCGGCTGGCGTTTCGCACGGGTTTTTTCATATATTCCCGCTTTTATCAGGGATTTAATTTACGGTTATATAGCACGCGGACGTTACAAATGGTTCGGTAAATTTGACTCGTGCAAGTTGCCGGATGCGGAAAATTCCGACAGATTTCTTCCGTGAACGGTTATGAGAGCGATTAAAATTGCATTTCTTTTTAGCGCTTTTTTTATTTTTGCGCCGGTTCTGATAACGCATGCGGGAGCTCAGGCGTTTTACCAGAGGCAACTGCCGGAATTCACCTCGTCAAGCCGGCAGGACTGGATTAATTCCGCGCCGCTCAAACGTGAGGACTTAAAGGGCGGGGTAACGCTCGTGTATTTCTGGACTTTTGACTGCTGGAATTCATATCGCTCCTTCCCGTGGTTGCGCGGGCTTGAAAAACGTTTCGGAGGAAACGGCTTTCAGGCAATCGGCGTGCACACGCCGGAGTTTGAGCATGAAAAGAGCAGAAGAAACCTTGAAGAGAAAATGCGGGAATTCAAGGTTTCTCATCCCGTTATGATGGACAACAATTTTTACTATTGGCGGAAAATGAACAATCGCTACTGGCCCACTTTTTATATCGTGGACAGAGACGGCAAAATTGTTCACAAAATGATAGGGGAAACGCACATAGGGCAGGAAAGGGCGAAAGAGTTTGAGAAGGTTTTGGAAAGGGTGGTTAAGCAGTGAAGTTGGTGGAATTTTTTTAGGAAAAATGTGTATTGTATGTTCTAAGTTATGAACAGGGTTGAAACTGCATTAAGAAAAGAAGTTCGAAGGGTCCTTGTTGCTCAGGGGTATAGAATTAAGAAGGGGCAGTTTTATCTTGACACGGATGATAGAGAAGAAAAACGACATTTACACCAACTTTCTCGTGCGGAAAGAATCAGAGAAAGCATTGATTTTATTGAATCATTCTTGCCCGAAGCCAGCAAGCACATTCTTGATAGTTCAAGTTTAGAAGTTTCAAAGATTAAACCCAGATTGATAGAAGTACAGTCGGGAACAAGAGAGGGGAATTTATTCCGTTGGTGGAATTTGACTTGGTGGAGTCTTCCATATGAAAAATCTTATGGAAGACAAATGAGGTTTGTTGTCTGGGATGACTATCACGAATCTCCAATTGGTCTAATAGGATTGCAAAGCCCCATTCTCTCCTGGAGTGTTAGAGATAAACACCTTTCTATAGAACCTGAACGAAGGGATTATTGGGTAAATCAGTCGTTATCGGCACAAAGATTAGGATCCCTTCCCCCCTACAACAAGTTTTTAGGTGGAAAATTGGTTGCTTCACTGATGACATCCGATTTGGTTCGTAAGTCTTTCAAAAACAAATACAGCAAAAGCAAAACCTTGCTTTTGAAAAGACAGTTGCCTGCAAACTTACTTTTCATTACTACAACAGGTGCTTATGGCAAAAGCAGTGTTTATAACCGTCTCAAATTATACGATGAAAAAATCTGCGATTTTATTGGTTATACGAGTGGAAGCGGTTCTTTTCACATACCCAATACTCTTTACGAAGGTTTTATTAGTTATCTCCGCGAGTGTGGTTATAAGGCTGGAAGGGCGTTTGGAAATGGTCCTTCTGTAAAAATGAAGAATATCAACAAAGCGATGAACTTATTGGGATTCAAAAATGGCTGTGAGCACGGAATGAAAAGGGCTATTTATCTTTTTCCCTTTGCCTCAAATTTAAAAGATGTAATAGAGAAAGAGAAGAGACCTACGTGGTATGGCAGAAGCGTTGATGATTTGACAGGATATTGGAAGGAAAGATGGGCTTGCAAAAGAGTTTGGGAATATGAAAAGAATTTTTTTTCTAAGCAGAACTATCTAGATGAGTTGTCAGAAGACTTGGAAAACTGCCAGAATCTTGTGGGGTAAATTCTTTGGCTACAGACGATAAGAGCTACGCATATTTGCCAGAGGATCTCTTGCTACAAATGCTTGAAAAAGCACCTCGAACTGCAAAGCAATTGGCCAAAACGATTGAAATCAATGAATCTCAAGTAGAAAAAGCAAGGACTGTACTGAAAAATAATAATTTTATTCAATCTTGTTCGGAAGGCGATTTTACAGAGTCAATTATGGCTGCTGATGGAGCCAATGTTGTTGAGCACAAAACAAGCGCAGACATTGTTTTGGCAATTGCAGTTGGCGTAGATGGACTTTCAAAAGAACCTTCAACCACTTGGCCTGATGGTTCGCGACAATATCAACAATGGCAAGACGCATTGCCTCACCATGTAGCTAATCCGAGATTGGCGCAAGGTGTGATGTTTCTCATGGAGTTGAGCATTTTGTCTGAAGCAGATAGAGAAATAAGAATAATGGACGGTTCTCATGTAACCGCCATTCTTAAACTCAATAGTTTGCTCAGTGCTAAAGATGAAGCAGATGCTGACAAACCATACGTAGATGCACTATCAAGATTTCTTTCTGAAAACTATGACAAAGTCATTCCCGAAATACCGGATATTGTGGCAAGTGCTTTTTCTAACGAATCAATAATAAGTCTTACAAAATACTCTTCTTCAAGGGAGATTATAGACTCTCAATTGCAAGAGTTTGAAATTGTTGCCGATGACAAAGTTTTTCTGTCTACGCTTCTCAAGGAAAATGAATATACAAAACCGGTTCCTGTAGGGCAATCAGCAAAAGACAGAGAGATGTGGAAACAGATTCATATAAAATGTAATTTGCCGATTGATGGCGTGGACAATTCAGAACTTCAAGGTCGTTTTGAAGATGCAATTGCTCCATTCAAAGTTACAGACAATAGTGAATCTGATTTGTTTTTTTGTTATTACGAACCTTTGGAGCATACTATGGCTCATCGAGTTGAAATAAAGAAAAATCTTGCGGAAAATGGCAACAATCTTGAGCGGTTTCTTAGAAGTTTAAAAAGACAAATAGTATTTCCAGAAATCCGGGAACCTTATCCGCAATTTTTGGCGGATATTATTGCTAAGAATATATATTTTGGAATGGAAGCAGTTAACCAGGCTATTTTTAATGATAGCGTATTGCATAGCGACAAAAACTTTGATCTTGTTCTTCCTTATAGGACAAGTTAGGGAGGAGAGTTTTGCCCGAGAACAAATCTATCATTAACCTATTAGATTCTGACGACAATTCCCTTGGAGCAGTAGGTTCTCCAAGTGACACTTTTGAAGCAGTTGTTGATGTTCTTGAGATTAGTGAAAAAGACAAACTTCTGGGTGAGTTAGCTTGTTTTTGTGTGAAAGAGGGGGATAAAGATGTGTTTGTCTTAGGTCAAACAACTGAAATTACAACGGAAAACAAATGGCATCAAGAACCGTCTTTTAAGGGAATTATAAAAAGACACGGCAGTCTTCCTAATCTGAGCGAAGTTGCAGACAACAGGATAGCCAAGGTTAGTGTTCAATCCAGTTTTATTCTTGCAGAAGAAAAATCAGAGGCTCATAAATTAGCAAATTCACCTTCAACTGGTGTGCCGGTTAAGAGAGTGAATAATAAAATTATGGAAAAACTTATGGAGCAGTATGAGGGGCAATTAGTCTGTATAGGTAATGCATACGACACAGATGTTCAAATTCCTTTTTGGTTTAAGCATTTTGGGAAACCTGAAGAAGGAGGTGGGGGAGATGCCTACCATATAGGAGTTTTTGGCCGCACTGGTTCAGGAAAAACAACCGCGGCCGCCAACATGATTTTAGCATACGCAAGAAATAATGAGCATATGAGTATTTTAATTCTTGATCCTCAAGAACAGTTTTTTGAAGATAACAATGTGCTGCCAGACCAAGTGAGTTTTATGGGTAGTCTTGAAGATGCTGGGATGAATTATGAAAAATATATTGTCCCTGATGAGGTTTCTTTGCCTCATCTCGCATCTCTATTTAGTAGTTTATTGCTGAACTACGATTTTATTAGAAAGGCTTTCAGAATTCATACTCAGGAAAAAAGAGAACTAATGGCTGAATCAATTCAAGAATATGTGTCTGGAAGGATGAACAATTCGCGTTTTTCTATTGGAGAAGATAGTGATGGGTTACTTAATTCAATGATTAAGAGGTTTTATGAAAGCGAGAGGTATACAGAGAATGTATACGCTAGTGGCGGTTCTCAGTTAACAAGATTGAGGAAGAGGATAGGGGATCTCGCAGATGAATCTCTGGAGATTGACAATGAGACAAAAGAGATATGGGATTACGTGTGTAGTTTGTTCAAAGAGGATGACAAGGAAAAATTAGACAGCATCGTAGATAAAGTAGTATCTAATCCCAAAAATGTAATTGTCCTTAACATTTCAGGGAGGAATGCTGTCAGCGGAATGGAATCTGTTCAAACTCTTTTTATAAAAATCATTGAAGATTCTATAAAAGAAAAAGGTGCAGAATTATATAGCCAAGGAGGTAAATCAAACTGTCTAGTAGTTTTAGATGAAGCTCATCGATTCATCAGCACCTATACATACGATGAAGATATGAAGGAGTTAACAACAAGCATTATTGATGCTGTTCGTACAACAAGGAAGTACGGCATAGGCTATATGTTCATTACTCAGACCATTGAGTCTCTTCACAGGGAAATAAGAGAGCAGATTAGAATATTCGCTTTTGGATATGGACTTACTAGTGGTTCTGAATTTAGCCAGATTAGGAATATAATCAATGACGAATCTGGAGCAAAGTTTTATCGTTCTTTTATTGATCCATCAAGCAACAACAAATTCCCTTTTATGTTTTATGGACCTGTTTCTCCTCTTTCGTTTACGGGTACTCCGCTCTTTTTAGAAATGCAAGGTCTAATTTCTAATTTTCCGGAATAAAGACAGGAGTCTGACTCTTAGATTTTGGTTGTTTCTACCCGCTTCTCTCAATCGCTCCGGTTATTTCCGTCCATTTTGCGTTTAGAAATCTTAAATCTGATTCAGCTTTCTCGTAATTGCCTTTTTCAATTCCTTTTATAATTCTTTTCAAATCACCGACGGAGTTTTCATTTTTCATTGAATCCTGAGTTATAAAAGAGCATATTTCACCGTAGTTCAGAAAAATTTTTCCTTTTTCGTCAAATCCGCGCAGCCAGCTGTTCATTTCACGCAATTTTACGGCGAGGTTTTTAATTTTTTCAAATTCAGGATATTCGGAAATTCTGTCTCCGGTTTTTCCGCAGACACTTTCCGCCTCTTCAATTCTTTTCATTGCGTCTCCTATATTTTCAGTATAGAAAATTGAATCATGATGAACGGCGCCGAAACCCGCGTGAGTGTAGAAAAAATCGCGCTTTTCCTCGTCAAAAGCCGCAAGCCATTCAAACGGAATAAAATTTTCGCACGAAATTATGTTAAAACTTGACGGTTCGTCTATGCGGCACACAAAATACCGCTCATTTTCTTTTATGAAAAAACAGTCTTTGATTTCACCCGTTTCAATTCCCAAATTAGAGGCGAGAAGATTTCTGAATTCATCGTATTCCTTTCCCCACCAGGTTGATCTTGGCGATGCCGGACGATCCCAGAATTTTTCATAAAAATTTATGTATTCGCTCCAGTATTCTCCGCCGCCGGGTATGGAGTCAATCAATTCATAAATCATCAATGCGCATTTCGCCAATTTCTATTCGTCTCCGAGCGCTTTTTTCATCACTTTAATCGGTGCGTCTCCGCCCGTCCAGATTTCAAAAGATTTTGCTCCCTGATAAAGCAACATCCCAAGCCCTGATTCCGCTTTTATTCCAAGTTCGCGCGCACGCGCCACAAGCGGGGTCAAAAGCGGCTTATAGACGAGGTCGTAAACCCCAAACGTGCCCATGAATTTTTCAAGCTGCAAATCAAGAGGCTCGTTTCCCCCCATTCCCGCCGATGAACAGTTTATGAGAATGTCCGCGGAGGCGAGCAATTCCGAAGTTTTTTCACTTCGCAATTCCGAGGTTTCAATTTCAATTTCCGGGAATTTTTCCGCAAATTCGCGCCCCAAAGCCTCCGCTTTTCCGGCGGTTCTGTTAGCGATAAAAATCCGTTTTGTGTTTTTCATGCAAAGTCCTGAAATAATCCCTCTCGCGGCTCCTCCCGCTCCTATGATGAGCGAGGTTCCGTTTTCAGGTTCAAAACCAGTCGCGACTTTAAGCGCTTTTAGCGCGCCGTCTATATCGGTGTTGTATCCCGACAGGCGTCCGTCATCGTTTTTCACCGTGTTGACTGCGCCCGCGAGTTCGGCTTCGGGGGAAAGAAAATCCATCTCGTCCATAATCGCCTGTTTGTGAGGAACAGTTACGTTTACCCCGCGAAGAGGCAGGGAGCGTATGGTTTTCACCGCGGATTTAATTTCGCCCGGGGCAATGTCATACGCATCGTATCTGCAGTTCATTCCAAGCGCGGAAAACGCCGCGTTGTGCATGTCGGGAGAGAGGCTGTGCGAAACCGGATGCCCGAATATTCCGAAAAGTGTGGTTTTTCCGCTCAAAATTATTTATCTCCGGTTTTCTTTTCCAGAACATCTCTGACCCGCTCAATGTCTTTGGTTATTTGCCGCGATAACTCGTCCGCCGAGCCGAATTTTTTTTCGTTCCTGACCCTTTTTACAAACTCAACGGTCACTTTTTTTCCGTAAAAATTCCCTTCGGCATCAAGCAAATGGCTCTCGGCAACCGTCTTGCCGCCGCCGAAAGTGGGTCTGTTTCCTATGTTTGTTATGCTACGCTCGCGTCCGTGTCCCTCAATTTCCGTAACGGTCGCGTAAACTCCGGGTTTTGGCAGTATTTCCCAACGGGTTTTGAGGTTGACGGTTGGAAACCCTATTTCCCGTCCGCGCTTTTCCCCTTCTTCCACAACGCCCTTTATGTAGTAGCAGTATCCGAGAAGTTCCGAAGCCTCGTCCGTGTGTCCGGTGAGAATCAACTCCCTGATTCTGCTGCTGCTTACCCTTTCGCCGCCCACCATCGCGGGTTCAAGAACAACTGTTTCAAACCCGAACTTGTCTCCCAGTTCTCTAAGCAAATCAACATTTCCCCGTCTCTTGTTGCCGAAACCGAAGCGCGGGCCCACAACAATAGCCGTCATCGCGGCTTTTTCCACCATAATTTCCTTTATGAACCGCTCAGGCGGCATAAGAGACAGGGACTCGCAAAACTCAAGCCGCACCGCCATTTCAATTCCGCTTTTTTCAAGCAACGCAAGCCGCTCATCAAAGGGCATAAGCAGGTGGACTGTTTTGTTTTTCAGGAATTTCTGCGGATGAGGGTCGAAAGTAATCGCGCAGGATTTTGCGCCGTGTTGCGCGGCTTTTTCTTTGAGCGTGGCAATGATTTTGCGGTGTCCCAGATGAACGCCGTCAAAATTGCCCAGAGCGCAAACGGTTTTCAAATCTCCGGAAAAAGAAAAATTCTGAAAAAATTCCACGTCTACTTTCTCCAGAAATCGGGTATGAAAAGCACGAGTATTGTGTAAAGCTCAAGCCTGCCGGTTATCATCAGTAATGACAGAACGCCTTTTGTTGAGTCAGTGAGCGCGGCGTAGTTTTCAGACGGACCGACCGAGCCCAGCCCGGGCCCCACATTTCCAATTGCGGACACGGTCGCGGAAAAAGCCGTGAGAAGCGATGTGTTTTCAAGGGAGGTAATAAGCCCCGTGCCGATAACAATTCCCAAAGCGTAAAGCAGGAGAAAACTTGCCACGTTTGACACCGCCGATTCTTCAAGCGGCTTGCCGTCAAAACGCACGGGCGAAACCATGCTCGGATAGATCAATTTTCTGAGTTCGCGGTAGCATTTTGCCGCCATCACGAGAATTCTTGACTGCTTGACCGCGCCGGTTGTGGAGCCGGAACAGCCCCCGACTATCATCAGAATAATCAGCATAAAGGTTGACAGCACGGGCCATGTGCCGAAATTCGCCGACGAGTATCCGGTTCCCGTTCCAATTGAAACCACCTGAAAAGCGGCATATCTGAAAGATTCCCGCAAGCCGTCAAAGGTTCCCGTCCCGTTTAGGTTGAAGGAAACAACCGCGATTATAATCACGATGAAGACGAAATAAAATTTAAGTTCCGCTCCCTTCAACGCGTCTCTGATTTTTCCTTTCATAATCAGGTAGTGAACAACGAAGTTCATTCCCCCGATGAACATGAAAATGGTAATCACCGCTTCAATCAGCGGACTTTCGTAGTGTCCGATGCTCATGTTGCGGGGTGAAAATCCGCCCGTTGACATTGTGCTGAAGGAGTGCGCAATGGAGTCAAAAACGGGCATTCCCGAGAGCGCGAGGATAACCATGAGCGCCACTGAAAGCACAACATATACAAGCCAGATATTTTTCGCCGTTTCGGCAATTCTCGGGGTCAGCCGCTCGGTTGTGGGTCCCGGCGCTTCAAGAGCCATCAGCCGTCCGCCGCCGATTGAGAGGCGCGGCAGAACGGCTATCGCAAGAACTACAATTCCCATTCCGCCGAGCCACTGGCTCAGGTTTCTCCACAAAAGTATTCCGTGCGGAAGCGCTTCAATATCATGTATGACGCTTGCGCCCGTTGTCGTAAAACCGGCGGTTGATTCAAACAACGCGTCCACGGGATTGGGGAACACTCCGTAAAGCAGATAGGGAATGCTTCCGAGCAAACTCGCCGAAACCCAGAAAAGCACGGCTATGAGAAATCCGTCCCTTCTTTCTATTTCATCTGTTTTTTCAGTTCCGCGAGTGGCGAGAATGAGGGAGAAACCGGAAACAAATACAATTACCGCCGAACTCACGAGCGCTAAAAGGTCGTCCTCGCCATAAATCAGCGAGCACGCAGCGGGAATTAGCATCAGCAGTCCGAGAATTCTTATGAAACTGCCGAGTATGTTGAGGCAGAACCTGAAATTCACTTACAAAATCGCCTTTTCAACTTTTTTTACCGCTTCGGGAAGTGTGAACACTATTATAGTGTCGTTTATCTGCGGAGTGAAGTTTCCCTGGGGTATTATCGTTTCGTTGTTTCTCAAACACGCGCCCACAATGCATCCTTCGGGCAGATTGGCGTTTTTAAGCGGGGTGCCGAGTATTTCGCTGTTTTCCTCCACCATAAACTCCATTATCTCTCCGCGTCCCTCTTCAAGAAGTGTTGTCCGTGCCACGCCGCCGCCGAGGTCAAGCATAGCCAGAATCTCATTCACAACCGAAATGCGCACACTCACGGCGGTGTCAATCCCGATGGTTTCAAGCACGTCCACGTAGTCCGGTTTTGTGTAGAGAACTATGCTTCGTTTCACTCCGAGCCGCCGCGCGAGAAGCGAACTCAGGATGTTTTCCCCGTCATCGCCCGTGAGCGCTATAAGATAGTCGGCGGCTTCCACGCCCGCTTCCTGTTGTATCTTGACGTCTGTGGCGTCTCCGCCGAGCACCATTACCCCCGGAACCTCTTCGGCAAGTTCCGCCGCGATTTGCGGATTGCTCTCTATGACCTTGACCGTCGCTCCGCTTTTATGAAGCATTGACGCGGTCAGTTTTCCAAGCCGCCCCGCGCCGATGATGATTACGTTTGTTGTGTGTTTTTCCTCTTTCAGACCCATCGCCTCGGTCAGGTTGTCAAGCATTGAGGCGTCTCCGAGCGCGTAAACGCTGTCGCCGGGCATAAGAACGGTTTCGCCCGAAGGGATAAGCATCTGTCCTTTTCTCGCCACGCCGACAAATATCCACGGAGACACTTCAAGTTTGCTCAAAGGCTTGTCCAGCATTGAGCCCTCTTCTCCCACCCTGAGTTTGAACAGGTCTATTTTGCCGCTTGCTATTTTCTGGTTGCTCCACGCGAAATGCGACTCGGTTACGGCGGCAACGATGTTTTTTGAAATGATTTCGCCGGGGTTGATGATGGAAACGCCGTTTTGTTTGAGCAGTTCGGAGTATTGCGTGTATTCGGAACTTCTGACTTTCGCCACGGTCGCGGGAACCCCGAGAATGCTTGCCGAAACCGCGCACATGATGTTTGTTTTGTCGTCTCCCGAAACGGCGAGAACGATGTCCGCATCTCTAATTCTCGCCTGCTCAATCACTGCCGGCTCGCTGGCATCTCCTTCAATGCACATGATGTCCAGCCTGTCTTTGATTTTCCTCAATCTTTCCCGGTCGTGCTCAACAAGCACAACGTCATTCTGCTGGGAAAGATCCTCGGCGAGCAGCGTTCCAACCTGTCCGCCGCCGATTATGGTTATTTTTTTCATTTGACTGCCCCGACTAATTATATCCTTTCAAGGTCGATAATCCTGAGTGTGAGGGACTCTCTGTTTTTCCATACCGAGATTTCGGGCGAAAACACTATGTCCGCTTTCCCTTCGGGCGCAGCAACTCCGTCCGCGGCGTTCCACCACATTGCCTCAATAGGGGCGCCGCCTTCGCCCGTGTCCAGAAAAAGTTTAAGGTGAGCGTTTTTGATGACGTTGTGTGAAATGATTTTCGCGCCTTCAATCAGGAAAACCGGCGTGGGGTTGCCGCTTCCGAACGGCTCAAGGATTTCAAACTCCTTGACGGTTTTGAGGGTCAAACTCTCAATGCCGATGCGTGCGTCTATGCGGAAGGTCTTTTCTCCCGGTTTCGTGCCCGCGCCGGTGCTTTTGATATGCTTGTCAATCTCGGAGCGGAACAGGTCTATGCTTTCGCTTCGCACGGTAATCCCTGCGGCCATCGCATGCCCGCCATAGCGTTCAAGCGACTTGTCACAGGCTCGCAAGGTTTCATAAAGGTTGACCGCCGGAACCGTTCTGCCGGAGCCTTTGCCGATTCCGTCTGAGTCTATTGCAATGGCGAACGCGGGTTTGGAGTATTTTTCCACAAGCCGCGAGGCGAGAGGGCCCGTGATTCCCGGATGCCAGTCCTGCGAAGAAACCACAAGGCAGGCGGACTGCGCGCTGTCCGGATTCTGCTCTATAAATTCAATCGCTTCGGCAACCGCTTTGCGCTCAAGTTCCTGTCGGGTTCTGTTCCGTTCATCCAGTTTTTTTGCTATCGTCCGTGCGTGTTCCGCGCTTTCGGACAGCAGAAGCTCAACCGCGATTTCGGGTCCGTCTATTCTGCCCGCCGCATTTATGCGCGGCCCCATTCTGTAAGCGATGTCGCCCGAATTGAATCCTCCGTTTATCCTGCTGACCGTTTTCAGCGCCTCAATTCCGGGTCTGTCAGGGGTTTTCATTCTCTTGATTCCCTCTTTGACCATAATCCTGTTTGCGCCCGTGAGCGGAACCCTGTCCGTTACTGTGCCTATGGCAACCAAATCCAGATAATGAGCCATGTTAGGTTCGGTTCTGCTGTCAAAAAAACCTTTCTCGCGCAGTCGCGCGCGCACCGCGAGAGCGAGATTAAAAGCCACCCCAACCCCTGCTATGTTTTTTTCCGGATAGTCGCAGCCGGGCAGTTTCGGGTTTACGACCGCGACCGCGTCCGGAATCTCATCGCCGGGCAGATGGTGGTCGGTAACTATAAAATCTATTCCCAGTTCCTTGGCATTTTCCACTTCGTCAAGCGCGGTTATTCCACAGTCGGTTGAGATAATCAGGGTTGCCCCACGCCGCCCCAGTTCCTCAACGGCACGCGAGTTTATTCCGTATCCGTCTTTAATTCTGTGCGGCGCGAAGTATATGGTGTCAACGTCAAGGGCTTTCAGAAAATCACACAGAAGCGAGGTTGAGGTTACGCCGTCCGCGTCATAATCGCCGTAAACGGCAACCACCTCGCCGCTGCCAACCGCTTTTTCTATTCTGTCAACGGCGTCTTCCATTCCCGCCATCAGAAAAGGACTCGGCAACTCCGTGAAACTGTCGCCCAAAAAACGCTCGGCGGTCTCACCGGTCTCTATTCCTCTGTTTATGAGCAGTTGAGCCACAAGTGGCGAGGTTTCCACCTCGCGCGCGAGTTCCGCGCTGCGTTCAGGAAACTGTTCTTTTATAAGCCAGTTGGATTTCATTTGAGATTTACTTCAAAGAGGCTCCGCGCGCGCGAACGCGATTATTTTCCGCCGCCTTTAAGGTGCTCAATAAGCCCGCGCAAGCCCAGAGCGTAGCTCTCCGTGCCAAATCCCGACACAACTCCCACCGCGACCGGCGACACAAACGAAATGTGCCTGAATTCCTCTCTTTTATGAATGTTTGATATGTGAACCTCAACGGTCGGTATGCCGACCGAGAGTATGGCGTCCCGCACGGCAACGCTTGTGTGCGTGTAAGCGGCGGGGTTTATAAGGATTCCGTCAACCTTTCCGAGCGCGTTCTGGATGGCGCGGACGATTTCGCCTTCGGAGTCGTTCTGAAAAAATTCAAGGGACGCAGCCGGATTAATTTCCCGCGCACGAGCGGCAAGATCCGCGTTTACATCGTCAAGAGTGCGGTTTCCGTATATCTCCGGCTCTCTTTTGCCGAGAAGGCCCAGATTGGGCCCGTGGATTACAAGTATGTTCATTTGTTTGACTCTGACCGGCTCCGGGGGAAAGCGAACCGGCGACATTTCCTTTGCCTGAATTGTGCTTTATTTCGGGGGCGATTTCAAGAACTTTAACGGCTCTGTGCTTGCATAGTTCCGCAGGTTCTGTACAGTAAGCGCCTGTTCCGGTTTCAGGTTGGGGCGCGGAGCAAATCAAACCGAGTATCGCGAAGGAGAAAGGGAATAATGAAAATCGTAAAGAAAACCGCAGAGCACATAATCTACAAGCGTGGAGACGGGCGTTACGCAGTAAAGACAAAAAAGCGCAAAAAGTACGTCAACAGCCGCGAAAAAATCGTAGTTCTTGTTGAAGAAGGACTGCTTGATGTGGCGATTCCGCCCGAAGTGAAGGAGTCTCCCAAAGAGGCGCCGCCTGCTGAGGACGCCGGGGGAAACGCTTCCGCCGAAACCGGAGAGCTGGAGAAGGGCGGGAAAGAGAAGGCGGAACCCGCTAAAGAAGAAAAGCCCGAAGGGGAAAAGAAAGCCGAAGCAAAACCTGATGCGAAAGAGGAGCCCGCCGCAGAAGCGGAAAAGGCTGAAAAACCGGCGGAGCCTGAGACAAAGGAAGAAAAGGCGGAAACTCCGGCTGAGGAAGCAAAAGACAAACCGCCCGCCGAAGATAAAAAAGAGGAAG
The DNA here is from genome assembly GCA_014075295.1 of Candidatus Mycalebacterium zealandia. NCBI lineage: Bacteria > Pseudomonadati > Thermodesulfobacteriota > Candidatus Dadabacteria > Candidatus Nemesobacterales > Candidatus Mycalebacteriaceae > Candidatus Mycalebacterium > Candidatus Mycalebacterium zealandia. The sequence goes on along the minus strand of CP046180.1, from coordinate 71,297 downwards.
CCGCTCCCGCCGATGAAGTGAAGGAAGAACCTAAAGCGGAAAAAGCTGAAGAAACCCCCTCTGAAACGCCCGCGCCTGCGGATGACGAAGCGGAAAAGCAGTAGTTCTTCCGCTATCACTGCAAAGCGAACCCCTCATTTAAAGGGTGTTTTGTCAACACATTCGGCGGAGAGTTTGAGATGAAAAGGGTGGTTGATTAAAAAATGTTGTTTGGAGACTGAAAAACTACCTTCCTCTCACCATTCCAACCAACTTTCCCGCTTCTTCAATTTTCAGTATTCGTGTGGACAGTATAAAAACCGTAAACGCAACGGCTATCGCAACCGCAAGAGCAACTGTTTGCGGCGTTGCGGTTTGCGCAATTTCATAAACCGCTTTCGCCACAGCCGCCGACATAGCGGAAGCGCCAGCTGTTTTTACAAACCAGACCCAAAATCCCCGTGCGGTGATTTTCCCCACTCTTTTGTCCAGAAGACGCAGGAGAATCAGAAAATTAACCGCCGCCGCCACCGAACTCGCGAGCGCAAGCCCCGTGTGCTTCAAGTCAAGTGAAAAGCCCAGCAGATAGCCGAGCGCAAGGTTGATTACAAGAGCCGCCGCCGCCGCGCGAACGGGGGTTTTTGTGTCCTGCAACGCGAAAAAAGCTGGAGCCGTAATCCTTATTCCCGCGACCGCCCAGACTCCGGCGGCGTATCCAACGAGCGCCTGCGAAGAAAAAAGCGCGTCGGAACTTGTGAATTCACCCCTTTCAAATAGAACCGAGCAGATTGGATTTGCGAGTGCGGCAAGTCCCGCGAGCGCGGGCAGGGTTATGAACAGCGTCATTTTTAGCAGACCGGCGTAGTCCGTTCTAAAACCCTCCATGTCGTTGTCCGCCGCTCGCGCCGAAAGGCGGGGCAGGAAAACGGTGGCGATTGCGACCGCGCCGATGCCTAGGGGAAACTCCGTCAGCCGCTCGGCGAAGTAAAGGTATGACACTGTCCCTCTCTCCATGTAAGAGGCGTATTGAGTGTTGACGATAATGTTGAGATTGTAGACTGCGACCCCGAACAGTTGAGGCAGCATCAGAACACCTATTTTTTTAAGCAGAGGCGAGTGTTTGAAAACGCCGCCAATCTGGGGGGCGAACCCGCGCGATTTCAAGAAGGGAATATTTACCGCGCTCTGTAGCGCGCCGCCGGCAAGAACACCCAGCCCGGCCGCGATTGCCGGCTCGGACCACTGGTCGTGAAAAAAAACCACCCCTGCTATGAAAGCCAGATTGAAAAGCAGAGGCGAGAACGCGGGAGCGAAAAAATGTCCGACCGAATTAAGCACGCCCATTGAAATCGCCGCGAACGAAACAAGAAGGATGTAGGGAAACATCAGGCGCAGAAGCGAAACCGCCAGCTCAAAAGATTCCGTCTCAAAACCGGACGCGAACAGCCGTATGATTTGCGGCGCGAACACAACGCCCAAAACCGTTACCGTGCCGAGTGCGGCGAGCAGAACGGTCAGAGTTGCCGAGAAACCCTCTCGAGCGCTTTGCGCGCCGTGTTTTTTTATGTGTTCGGTGAAAACCGGAATAAAGGCCGCGGACAGCATTCCCTCCGCGAACAGCCGTCGCAACAGATTCGGTATACGGAACGCGACATAGAACGCATCGCTCTGAAAGCCCGCTCCAAGAAAGTAGGCGACCACGAGGTCCCGCGCGTATCCCGCAATTCTGCTCACAAACGTCAGCCCGCCGACCGTTCCCCAGTTGCGCAGGACGGTTTTTCCGGTGTCAGGCGCGGAGTTCATCACTTCTCTTCGGTGTCCGCAAACTCAAAATCAACCTCTTTTCGGAGTTCCAGAAGAATCCGTCGCGTTTCTTCCTCAAAGTCCGGCGTGGTGAAAATTTTCACCACAGGGTCTTCCGGATTCTCCGTTCTGACCCACATAACATGTGAGTATCCTCCCAGAATTGAAGCAAGAACAACATTGTCGCTCTGGTCTTTCAGTTTCAATGTGAAAACGCTCAAAAAAATCTCCGGCTATGGGTTCACAAAAGAGTAAGAATAACAATGTTGCCTTGTGCCGACAGCACGCATTATACTAACGGAGCAATCAGATGAAAACCGCCCCGGACCCTCCTACAGATGAGACTTCCCACAGTTCTGTAATGCTTGAGGAAACGGTTTCATATCTTAATCCCCGTCCCGGCAAAATCTATGTTGACGCCACGCTTGGCATGGGTGGCCATTCCGAGGCCATTCTTTCATCGGTGGACGGAGTGAAAGTTATAGGAATTGACTCTGACCCAGACTCGGTTGAAGCGGCAAAAAAGCGACTGGAACGCTTCGGTGAACGCATAGAGATTGTGAATTCAAACTTTACCGGTATTGAAGAGGCGGCGCGCTCTTGCGGTGCTCTTGCGGTGGACGGCATAATAGCCGACCTTGGCATATCAAGTCGCCAGCTTGAGGGAAGCGGAAGGGGTTTCAGTTTCACCGCGGACGAGCCGCTTGATATGAGGATGAATCCCGCGAGCGGAGAAACGGCGGCCGATATTGTGAACACTCTGCCCGCCCGCGAACTCGCGGGGATTATAAAAAAATACGGCGAAGAAAAATTTGCGTCCAAAATCGCGAATGCAATTGCAAGAAGCCGTGAGGAAAAACCGCTTGAGACCGCACGCGAACTCGCGCTGATTGTCGCGGGCTCCATTCCGGTGAAGTTTCATCCGCCGCGCACGCACCCGGCGACTCGCGTTTTTCAAGCGCTCAGAATCCATGTTAACGATGAAATTTCCAGCCTTGAAATTTTTCTGCAAAAGGCCGTTCCCCTGCTATCCGCGGGCTCAAGGATTGTGATAATCTCCTTCCATTCGCTTGAAGACAGGGTTGTAAAACGGGCTTTTAATTTAATGAACGCGGCTTGCATATGTCCTCCGGAGCTTCCGATGTGCGGGTGCGGAAAGAGCCAAATTCTCAAAGTGATAGAGCGAAAGCCAGTTTTGCCGGGCGCGTCCGAGGTTCGGAGGAACCCGCGCGCGCGCAGTTCCAAAATGAGGGTTGCGGAAAAGATTTAACGGAGAAAAATCGTGCAACAAACAAAGGCAAGAACGCGGCGGAAATGGCTTTTTTTTCGGAGAATGTCGTTTTTTTTCAAGGCGTTTTTGGTTTGCTGCGCGGTTGTGGCAGTTGTTGCCGGATACATGCGTTTGCGGGTTGAGAAGGTGGTGCTTGCGTATGAGATTTCTGAAAATGTGCGCAAGGAAAAATTACTTATAGAAGAAGCCGCCGCGGCCGAGTTGCTTTACACCGAAGTTTTTTCAAGTGAAAAACTCAGAGATCTTGCGGCGAAGAAAGGTTTCAGGGAACCGGGACGTCAGGATTTTATCTATGAGTCGGAGCCCGGTTTGGATGAACATCCGCGATGAGAGTGTCTTTTGGAAAAAACAGCGCTAAAAACGGCATTCCGAAAAGCCGTGTATTTGTCTGTGTCGCGCTTTTCAGCATTTTTTTTCTCATAATTGCCTACCGTGCGCTTGACTTGCAGTTTATTGACACCGAAAAGGCGTTCAATTACGCGAAAAAACAGCAGGTCGGATATCTGACGCTCAAATCAAAACGGGGCGGAATTTTTGACTCGGTCGGTGTGCTTATAGCGTCAAGCAAGCGGTCTCATTCCGCATATCTAATCCCGTCTGACATTGAAGACCCGGAACAGTTTTCGCGTGCGCTTGAAAAAATCGCGGGTTTTGACTACGAGCGGATTCTGCCTCTTGCAGGCAAAAGCAACAGGTCTTTTATCTGGCTTCAAAGGAAGATGCCCGAAGAAATTTTTAAGAAACTCAAAAAAGCGGACCTTAAAGGGCTAGCTTTTATAAGCGAACAGCAAAGGGTTTATCCGCAGGGCAATCTTCTGGGTCCGGTTGTGGGCTTTGCCGATACTGACCTGCGCGGAATTGAGGGGCTTGAATATTCGCTCAACAGACACCTGACCGGAAAAGGCATAAAAGTTCGGGTCAAGCGCGACGGCAGAGGCGGCTCAATGCTTTTTCACAACCCCAATGTGCTTGAACGGACAAGCGGCGCGGATGTCCGCCTCACTGTGGATTCAGACATTCAATATGTGGTTGAGGAGGAGCTTAAAAAGGGCGTTGAGCGCACCGGCGCGCAAAGCGGTAGCGCGGTGCTTATGGAGCCGCGCACCGGGCGCATACTCGCGATGGCGTCCTATCCGTTTTTTGACCCGAACCGTTTTACCGATTATTTGCAGGTTGAGCAGAGGAACCTGCCCGTCTGGCAGGCGTTTGAGCCGGGCTCAATCATCAAGCCGTTTCTGGTTGCCGCCGCGATTGAAGAGGGGCTTGTGAGCGAGCGGACGGTTTTTGACTGCGAAAACGGAAAACGCAAAATCGGCTCCACCGAAATACGGGATTCCTCTCCGCACGGAAAACTTACCGTTACGGACACAATAGTTTTTTCAAGCAACATCTGCTCGTCAAAAATCGCCGAACTTGCGGGACCCGAAATTTATCATAAATACCTGCTCGCCTTCGGTCTGGGAGCACAAAGCGGAACAAAACTTCCCGGCGAGCACAGAGGCATAATTCCGCGCCCGAATCAGTGGGGCAGGATTGAGCTCGCCACTATCTCCTTCGGACAGGGTCTCACGGTGAACGCGCTTCAGATGGCTACGGCGGTTTCCGCAATAGCAAACGGCGGCTACCTTATGGCTCCCTACATAGTTGAAAGCGTGGCGGACACCGGAGGAAACCTGATTATCAGAAGAAGTCCGAAGGTGAAAGACAGGGTGATTTCCTACAATGTGGCACGCACAATGGCGGGCATAATGGAGCAGGTGGTTGAGAGGGGAACCGGCAGAAGGGCGGCGGTGCGAGGATACTCCGTTGCCGGTAAAACCGGAACCGCGCAGATAGCGCGCTCCGCCGCAAAGGGTTATCTGAAAGGCGAGTATGTTTCCTCTTTTCTCGGTTTCGCCCCGGTTGAAGATCCGCAGATGACGCTTGTTATCATCATAAACAGACCTAAAAGGTTCAAATACGGCTCTCAAGCCGCCGCGCCCATATTCAGCGCCATAGCGAAAAGAACGCTTGGAATGTTTGAAGTTCGCGCCGCTTCAAACGGTTCCACACTTGCGGAGAAGCCGTTTTCAATGCCGGATTTGCACGGCAAAAGCGTGCGGGAAGTGGCACAGTGGGCGGGACAAGCGGGAGTCAACCTGAGAATCAGCGGCCATGGGTTCGCCGTCAAACAGACTCCGTCCGCAGGTTCTCTGATTAAAAAAGGGCTCAAATGTTCGGTTTCTTTTTCAGGAGACTTCATATGAGCGCGATGAGTTTTTCCGAGATTGCCGTCGCGATTGATTGTGAGATTTACACGGGAGACCCCGCGGTGCGCGTGGGCGGGATTTGCATCCATTCGTCCAAGGTCTCTCGCGGAGACCTTTTTATAGCCGTCAAGGGAGCCGTTTCGGATGGACATGAGTATGTTGCCGAAGCGGTTTCTCGGGGAGCGGCGGCGGTGATAACGCAAAAACGGCTCAGCGGTTTGAAAATCTGCGGCGCACTCGCCGAGGACTCCAAAGCCGCCTCTGCGCTGGCGGCTTGCGTTTTTCACGGCTATCCGTCTCGCGGGTTCACACTTGCCGGAGTTACGGGCACGAACGGGAAAACAACCGTCTGCCACCTTCTCCATTCAGTCTGGGAGCGTCTCGGGCACAAGCCCGCTATGATAGGCACGGTGGAGATACGGTTCGGTGATTTACTCAGAGAAGCACAGATGACCACGCCCGGCTCCGTTGAGTTGCAAAATTTTTTTTCCCTTATGTCCGCCGGAGGCGCGGACAAGGTTTGCATGGAGGTTTCGTCTCACGCCATAAATGAAAAAAGGGTTGAAGGTTGCGATTTTGACGCGGCGGTTTTCACAAATCTCACGCCGGAGCATCTGGACTACCACGGCGACTTGCGCAGTTATGCCGCCGTCAAGAAACGGCTTTTTACCGAATTGCTTGAAAAAAGCGCGAAAAAAAACAAGTTCGCGGTCATCAATATTGATGATGAAATCGGCGCCGAAATAGCACGTGATACTTCGGGTGAAACCGTATCTTTTTCCACTGAAAACGCGTCAGCCGAAGTTTTTGCCGAATCCTTTTCCATCGGCGGAGACGGAATCTCAGCCGAGTTCCGCACCCCGTGGGGAAACCTCAAAATCAGTTCAAACCTCATCGGCGCTCACAACCTTTCAAACCTGCTTGCCGCCGCGGGTTGTGCTCTGTGTCTCGGTTCCGCTCCCGAAGAAGTCGCCCATGCTCTGTCGTCCGGCGTGTTCGTGCCCGGAAGGCTTGAAAGGGTCGAAAACAGCGGCGCGATTGATGTTTTTGTGGATTACGCTCACACCGCAGACGCGCTTGAAAGAGTTATCAGAGCGGTTCGTCCGCTGTGCCGGGGAAAGATGTTTGTGGTGTTCGGGTGCGGCGGTGACAGAGACAAAAGCAAACGCCCCGAGATGGGGCGTGTGGCGAGTTTGAATTGCGATGTCGCGGTTCTGACTTCCGACAATCCGCGAAGCGAATCTCCGGCCGTGATAATTGACGAGATTGAGTCCGGAGTTGTTCCGAGTGGATGCGAAACGGTGAAAATCCCTGACAGGCGTGAAGCCATACGCCACGCGATTTTATCCGCGGTTCCGGGTGATTTTGTTCTAATTGCGGGCAAAGGGCATGAGAAATATCAACACATCGGCGGCGAAAAAAAACCTTTTGACGACATGCTGTGCGCGGCGGATTTTCTTAAAGAAAAAGAGGATGCGTTTTGATAAACCACACTTTTCTTTTGCAATCCACACACGCGCGTGCGGAGGGGGATTTTCCCGCCTCGTATGGCGGAGTTTCCATTGATTCAAGAACCTTGCGGCGCGGCGATATTTTTTTTGCGATTAAGGGGGACAGTGACGGGCATGATCATGTCAGGGCGGCTTTTGAAGCCGGCGCGGCGGCGGCGGTTGTTGAGAACGGCGCGCGGTCTTTACCCGAAGCGCCTCTAATCTTTGTTCCCTCAACAGTTCGCGCCCTGGCGGATATGGCGGCGGAATGGAGAAAAAAACTCAAAAACTCAAAAATCGTCTGCATAACCGGCTCAAGCGGAAAAACCACCACAAAACAGGCGCTTGCGGGCATTTTGAGCGCGGCGGGGCGTAGCGCGGTTGCAAGCAGGAAAAGTTTTAACAACCATCTGGGGTTGCCTCTGACTTTGCTTGAAACCGATGCGGAGCACGAAGTTTGCGTCGCCGAAGTGGGCATAAACACCCCCGGAGAGATGGACGAACTTGAGCGTATCGCGCGCCCTGACATCGGTGCGGTTGTAAATATCGGCACGGCGCACATAGGAAGGTTCGGAAGCAAAGAGAAAATCGCCCGCGAAAAATCGCGCCTGTTCCGCTCTTTTGGAAAACAGTGCGGTTTTGCCATCAATCTGGACGACCCGCTCACTGTTGAAATCGCGTCCGCGCTTGACTGTGACAAGGCGGGTTTTTCCGCGCGCAATACTTCGGCGGAGGTTGCGGCGGCGGACATAGTCTGTTCATCCCGTTCGGTGAGTTTTAAGATGAAAATACGCGGTCGCGAATTTCCCGTGACAGCTCCTGTTGCGGGGGCGCATAATGTTATGAATTTTCTGTGTGCATCCGCTCTGGGGTTGCTGCTCGGTCTTTCCCCGGACGAAATAGCCGGGGGGATAGGCAATTTTACTCCGGCGGAAATGAGGATGCAGGTTTATGAGGTTCTCGACGGGGTGGTTTTGATAAATGACTGCTACAACGCCAATCCCGATTCGGTTGCCGCCGCGCTTGAGGAGTTGGGGCGGCTAAAAAAATCAGGCGGCAGGGCGATAGCCGTTCTTGGAGATATGCTTGAACTTGGTGATTTGAGCGGACAATACCATTATGAGGCGGGCGAAAAAGCCGCCCGGTGCGGAGTGGACATTCTAATAGCGTTTGGCGAAGAGGCGAGGCATATCCGTGCCGGCGCGGGAGATGGTGTCCGTGTTGAAAAAACGGTGTCTCACGAAGAGGCGGCTGATATAATCAAGAGCGTCGTGCGGCGCGGCGATTTTATTCTCATCAAAGGGTCGCGTGCGATGGCGATGGAAAAAATCGCGCGGATGATTGGCGGGCGGTAAATCCGGAAAATCAAATGCTTTATCTTCTTCACCTACTCAAAGAAGACTTGCCGGTACTTAATATTTTTCAGTATGTGACTTTCCGCTCTTTCGGCGCTGGGGTGTTTGCCTTTTTCCTTTCCGCTCTTATGGGCGGCAGAGTTATTTCACTTCTTGAGCGCTGGAAAAGCCGCGAAAAGATCCGCCCCGACGGACCCGAAGGGCACGCGGTTAAATCCGGCACGCCGACAATGGGCGGGCTGTTCATAGTTTTGGGAATAATCATTTCAACGCTTCTGTGGGGAAACTTGAATGAGCCTGTCGTTGTTTTTTCAATTGTTTTTACAGCGGTGTTCGGTTTCATCGGGTTTGTTGATGATCGCATGAAGCTGTCACGCTCGCGCGGAATGAGCGCGGGTCTCAAGTTTTTTATTCAGTGTGCGGCGGCGGTGATTCTGGTTTTCATTTTTCTGCGAATTCAGGAAGGCGGCTTCACGATGTATGTGCGGGCGGGCGAGGAAGCCATAGAGTATTCTTTCACTTCGGTCGCGTTTCCGTTTTTCAAGGAAGCGGTTTTTGAGTTCGGCTGGGTTTATTTTATTCTCGCGCTTTTTGTTACGATAGGGACTTCAAATGCGGTCAATCTCACCGACGGGCTCGACGGGCTCGCCATCAGTTCAATAATCGTTACGGTTGGCACCTACTACATTCTGGCTTTTGTGGCGGGAAACGCGAATCTGGCGAACTATCTTCACATTCCCTATGTCAGAAACGCGGGGGAGTTTGCCGTTTTTCTCGCCGCGGTGGGCGGCGCGTGTCTGGGGTTTTTGTGGCACAACGCCTATCCCGCGCGCGTTTTCATGGGGGACACGGGTTCACTCGCGCTCGGAGCGTCCATAGGGCTTGCCGCGCTTGTTACCAAACAGGAGGTTCTGCTCGTCATCATCGGCGGCATATTTGTTGCCGAAACGGTTTCGGTGCTGGCTCAAGTGCTGTTTTTCCGTTCCACAGGAGGGAGGCGGTTGTTCAAAATGGCGCCTCTGCATCACCATTTTGAAAAGACGGGCTGGCACGAATCGCAAATAGTCATCCGCTTTTGGATAGTTTCTTTTGTTCTCGCTCTGATGGCACTCGCGACTTTAAAAATCAGGTAGTGGAAGTTATGAGAGTGAAGGGACAAAAATTTCTCGTTGTCGGTCTGGGCAAGACCGGAGTTGCCGTTAGCGGATTTCTAGCCCGCGCGGGAGCCGATGTGACGGCAACTGATTTAAGAGACGCGGGCGAAATTACCGAAGCGGCGGACCTTGAAAAACTGGGAGTGAAACTGCGGACGGGAGGGCATCGCGAAGATGTTTTCACGCAAGCCCGAACGGTTGTTTTGAGCCCGGGAGTTCCTCCGGACATTGAGCCCGTCCGCGCGGCTCGGCGCGCAGACGCCCGCGTTATCGGCGAGGTGGAGCTTTCTTCGGCATTGTGCGGACTCCCGGTTGTTGCCGTTACGGGCTCAAACGGCAAAACCACCACCACCGGGCTAATCGGACACATACTCAAGGCGTGCGGCAAAAAACCCTTTGTCGGCGGAAACTTCGGCGACCCTTTTATCAACGCGGTCGGAAATGAAAGCGCTTATGATTTAGCGTTGCTTGAAATGAGCAGTTTTCAACTCAAAACCACTTTTGCCTTCAAGCCGGCTGTGGCGGTTTTACTCAACATCTCTCCAAACCATCTTGATGTCCATCCGGATTATGAAGACTACGCGCTGTCCAAAAAAAAGATTTTCGCGAACCAGACACAGGATGACTGGGCGGTTGCCAACGGCGCGGACACTCAAGTTGCCGCAATGCTTGATAACTTGAGCGCGAAAAAGGTTTTATTCAATTCAGAACTCACCGGCGAGCATCCGGGTTGCGCGACCTCGGACGGGCAAACGGTTTTTTTCAGAGGTGAAAAATACGACCTTTCCGGTTCAAAACTGCAAGGGCGGCATAATATGGAAAACTCTATGGCGGCAATCGCGGTCGCTTCCATCCTCGGTTGTGAACCCGAAAAAACCGCCGCCGCGGTAATAGAGTTTTCCCCGCCGCCGCACAGAATGGAGTTTGTGAGCGATGTGCGCGGCGCTCGTGTTTATGACGATTCAAAATCAACCAATCCCGCCGCCGCCGCCGCGGCTCTCACAGCCCTTGATAAGCCGGTTGTTCTGATTTCCGGCGGCAAGGACAAAAAAACCGGCTTTTCCGCCCTGCGCGAACCCGTGCGAAGCAAGGTTTCCTCCCTTGTGCTTTTCGGTGAGGCGCGGCGGGCGATGATGTCGGAGCTTGGCACTCTCACAAAAACCTTTGCCGCTGACTCTCTTCAAAACGCGGTTGAAATCGCGGTGTCCGAAGCGCGTCCCGGCGGTTCAATACTTTTCTCGCCCGCGTGTTCAAGTTTTGATATGTTTTCGTCATTCGAGGAAAGAGGCAGGGAGTTTAAAAAAATTGTTAAGAGATTTGGGTAGAAACCCGCAGGGTTTTGATTACACGCTAATGATTGTCGTGGTTGCGCTTTCGCTTGCCGGCGTGCTTATGGTTTACAGCACAAGTTCGGTTTACGCCCTTGAAGAGCACGGTGATTCATGGAGGTTTTTCAAACTGCAAGTGGCGTATCTGTGCGTGGGGCTCATTGTTATGACGGTGACTTCGCTGATGGATTACAGGCGTCTTAAAAAAATCGCCATACCCGCTTACTTTTTGTGGCTTATTCCCCTGATAGCGGTTCTGTTTGAAGGTGTTGGCAGAGAGTTTTTCGGTGCGAGAAGGTGGCTGTCTCTCGGCGGATTTACATTTCAACCCTCGGAGTTGGCGAAGTTTGTTTTCTTTCTCTATATGGCGGAATCCCTTTCGCGCAAAAGCGGGTTGATGACGAATTTTTTTCGTGGAATTGTTCCCCACTTGATACTTGGCGGTGTTTACGCGAGCCTGATATTTATTGAGCCGGACTTCGGAACAGCATTCATCATTCTTTCGATTACGGGAATTATGCTTTTTCTCAGCGGAGCGAAAATTTCCCATCTGTCCGCGCTGGTCGGAGGGGTGATGTGTTTCGCGGTTTTCGCGGTCTGGATTGAGCCGTACCGCCAAACCCGTCTGCTGTCGTTTCTTGACCCGTGGGCGAACTATTTTGATTCCGGCTATCAGGCGGTTCAGTCAATTATGGCGTTCAGCCTCGGAGGGCTTTTGGGGCAGGGACTCGGCGCGAGCAACCAGAAACTGTTTTTTCTTCCTCAGGCGCACACCGATTTTATTCTTTCCATCATCGGCGAGGAACTTGGTTTCGTCGGGGTCGCGCTTGTGGTTGCGGCGTTTGCGGTGATTTTGTTTCGAAGCGTTAAAATAGCCCTTTCCGCTCCCGACCTTTTCGGGTTTTATCTCGTTATGGGCTTCACTCTTCTCATAGTTTTTCAGGCGGTGCTGAACATGGCTGTCGCGTTGTCTCTTCTACCCACGAAGGGGTTGACTCTGCCGTTTCTCAGTTACGGAGGCACTTCGCTTGTGGTCAGTCTCGGCGCGGTCGGCGCCATTTTGGGCGTATCGCGGGCGCGGTCGGCGCGGCGATGAGGGTTTTGATATCGGGAGGCGGAACCGGAGGGCATGTTTTTCCGTCTCTCGCGATTGCGGGCGAGATAACGAAACGAAACCTCTCAAACGAAGTTCTTTTTATAGGAACCCGTGGCGGGCTTGAAAGCCGCATGGTGCCGGAGCAGGGCTACGCGTTCCGCCCGGTCAGTGGTGGCGCGGTTGTGCGGCGAGGTGTTTCGGGAGCATTTTCGGGAGCATTTTTTACGGCCGTGGGAATAGCGCAGTCGCTTTCCATCTTGAAGAAATTCGCTCCGCATGTGGCAGTGGGAATGGGAGGTTATGCGTCATTTCCCGCTCTTGCGGCGGCGCGCGTTCTCGGAATTCCGGTCGTGATTTGCGAACAGAACAGTGTTCCGGGTCTTGCCAACCGGATGCTCGGAAAGATCGCGCGCCGTGTTTTTCTTTCTTTTCCGCCACCGGACCGCTCCCGCCTGCGTTTTGCCGCTGAAAAAATTCGTGTTGTCGGCAATCCCGCCCGTCCGGAGCTTTGCGCGGCCGCGCGCCGCGCCGCGAACACTCAAGCCGGCGGAGGCGATTTCACAATTTTTGTTCTTGGCGGAAGTCAGGGGGCGAATGCGCTCAACCGCTTTGTTCCCGACGCCGTGGCGGCTTTCAAGGAGGGCGCAGCAAAAAAAGTGAAGGTTTTTCACCAGACTGGCAAGGGCGCGGCGGATAAGGTTGAAAGGGTTTACGCCGCCGCCGGGATTGAGGCGGTTGTGTTTGATTTCAACCCCATGGTGGCGGACTTTTACGCGCAGGCGAGCATGGTAATATCACGAGCGGGAGCGGGAGCGGTTTCGGAGATAGCGCTGTTCTCCAAACCTTCAATACTCATCCCTTATCCGTTTGCCGCGGGCGGGCATCAGCGCTCAAATGCGGAGATGATGGAAAAAGCGGGAGCTGCGGTTGTGATTGAAGAAAAAAATTTGTCTCAAAAAACGGTTGCCGAAACTTTAAAAAGGTTGGTTAATTCTAATAGTCTGGAAGAGATGTCCCGCGCGACGGCGGAGTTTGCCTCTCCGGAAGCGGCGCTCAGGGTTGTGGATGAAATAGAGGTGCTTGCCGGCGGGTGAAATAAAGACATGAAAGGGAAATTTAGAAGAATACACATGGTTGGCATTGCGGGCTCCGGAATGAGAGGACTCGCCGAGGTTCTTATCAGCATGGGATATGAGGTTTCCGGTTCCGACACAGGACCGGCTTCGGGGCTTGTCGCGCTTGAAAGTGCCGGTGCGAAGGTAATGGGCGAGCACGTGCCCGAAAATGTCAAAGGCAGTGACGTTGTTGTTGTTTCTTCGGCAATAGTGGGTTCAAATCCCGAACTTGCGGCCGCGAAAAAACTCGGCATTCCGGTTGTGCAGAGAGCGGAGATGCTCGCGGAGCTTATGAGAATGAAGTTCGGGGTCTCCGTGATGGGCAGTCACGGGAAAACCACGACCACTTCAATGATAGCGTCCGTTCTCACGGCGGGCGGGCTTGACCCGACCGTTATTGTGGGCGGCAAAGTCGCCGCTTTGGGAAAAAGCGGACGGGTCGGCGGCGGAGACATAATGGTTGCCGAGGCGGACGAAAGCGACGGTTCATTCAATCGTCTCTCGCCCGCGATTTCAGTTCTCACAAACGTTGACCGCGAGCATCTTGACTACCACGGAACCGTAGAGGCGTTGCGTGACGGATTTTTAGAGTTTCTTGAGAGAGCGCCGTTTTACGGGCTTGCCGCGCTCTGTGTTGACTGCGCCCATGTGCGCGAAATCTCAAAGCGGCTTTTCAAGCGGTTCGTAACATACGGCGAGAATCCGGACGCGGACTTACGGTTGGAAGGTTTTGCCGGACGCGGTTTTGAGGCGGAATTTGATGTTTTTTTCAAGCGCGAAAAACTGGGGCGTGCGGCGTTGCCTGTTCCGGGAAAACACAACGCGGTGAATTCTCTGGCGGCGGTCGCCGTAGGAATGGAGATGGGCTTGAGTTTTGACGACATAAAACGCGGACTTAAACAGTTTGGCGGCATTGAGAGGCGCATGCAACTCAGAGATGAGGTGAGGGGCATAAAGTTTATTGATGACTACGGGCACCACCCCGAAGAGATAAGGGTTACATTTGACTCGGTCAGCGAGGCGTTTGCGTTACAGCCCGTGGTGGTGTTTCAGCCGCACAGGTTCACCCGGACTCATCTTCTTTTTGACGGTTTTGTGGAGGTGCTCAGCAAGATATCAAAACTGTATGTTCTTGATGTTTTTTCCGCGGGAGAGGAGCCGATAAAGGGCGCGACTTCCGAGGAAGTGGTGAAGAGAGTGAAAGCCGCTGGCGGTTTGGGCGCGGTTTACGCTCCGTGTGAAAAGGATTTGGTCAATAAACTGAAAGAGGATTTGAGCGCGGGAGATATTGTTCTCACGCTCGGCGCGGGCAATGTGTGGCGTTGCGCCGAGGCGCTTGCCGATGAATTGAGATGAAAAGACTTGCCGCAGAACTTGAAAAACTCGGGTGCGAAACCGTTTCGGATTTTCGCATGTCTTCATATACGGCGATGAGGGTCGGCGGGCGCGCGCGCATTGTGGCGTATCCTCAAACTCGCGCCGCTCTTTGCGGAACTCTCGCATTTTTGCGCACGGAGTCAGTTCCTTTTGAGGTTCTGGGCGGTGGCACGAACACGATAGTTAAAGACAGCGGATTTGACGGCGCGATTGTGAGCACGAGCCGTCTTAAAGGTTTTGAAATCAAACCCGGCTTCTCGGTCACGGCGGACTGCGGCGCGCCGCTTTCGGCGGTGATGAACGCGACCACGCGCGCCGGCCTTTCCGGACTGGAGTTTGCCGCCGGAATTCCCGGAACGGTGGGTGGCGCGGTTTTTATGAACGCCGGAGCGTGTGGCGGCGAGACCGCCGAAGTGGTTGAAAGCGTTGTTGTGTGGCAGGATGGAAAAGAGCATGAGATCGGCGCGGGCGAACTGAGCCCCGCTTACAGGCACGGCGGGCTTCCGCCGGACTCCGTGCTGCTTGGCGCGCGACTGCGTCTTGTTGTCGGAGACGCGCTCAAAAGCCGCGCGGCAATCAAAAAGAGTCTTGAGCACAGGAAACAAACCCAGCCCGTAAGCGAGGCAAACACGGGCTCAATCTTCAAAAATCCGCGATCCGTGGCGGCCGGCCGGCTTCTTGAAGAGATCGGAATGAAACTTTTTTCCGTCGGCGCCGCCGAATTTTCAGGTGTTCACGCCAACTTTATAGTTAACAAAGGCGGCGCGAAAACCTCCGATGTTCTCAAACTCATAAAAATCGCCCGTGTCAAAGCGCTTGAGAAAAAAGGCTTATATTTGGAAACAGAGGTATGCGTAATCTGAAAAATCGTGGAAAGAAAAATCTGCGTAAAGGCGGTGCGGCGAAAGTTTTTCTGGCTGTCGTAATTGTGGTCGCGGTGTTTTTCGTATCGCGCAGCGCGCTTCTTATCGGCAACGCTTCCGTTGAGGGAGCCCGCGCGGTGTCCGAAGAAAACATTTTAAGGACGGCGGGACTGTATTCGGGGGAGAAGGTTTTGTTGCTTCCCGGAGCCGTGAACAGGGCTCTTAAAAGCGAGCCTTGGGTGGAAACAGTTTCAATGACAAGGGATTTCAGGGGCGGAGCAGTGATAAAAATAAAAGAGAAAAAACCGTTCTGTCTTCTGGCGATGCCTAACGGAACATTTTTCTATATTGACGAGTCGGGCGTTCCGCTTGGCTCCGCGCCTGCGGGCCTGCACGGAATGGATTTTCCGGTAGTGAGAGCCCAACCGGCTTTTGTCTCCGAAGCGCTTGCCGCGCTCAATCTGTCTTCATCGGCGGTTTCGGCGCCGGGCTGGGATGACATATCCGAGGTTGTGGTTTTGGGCGAGAGCGGCGTGGAGATATTCACGCGACCGGGGCAGCGAATAGACCTTGGAGCCGATTTGAAGGCTCATTGGGAGAAACTTGAGAGGATAACGAGCAACCTTCGAGCACGGGGCTTGAGTCCAAAGTATATTAACCTTCGCCGCAAAGGCGTGGGGATAGTCAGTTTCAGGGAAGGGGTCAATTGAGCTCGGAAAAACCGGAAATTTTTATAGGACTTGATCTCGGCACGACCAAGATATGCGCCATTGTCGCTCAGGTGAACGGGCGGGACATCAACATAATCGGGTTTGGAATGCATCCGTCAACGGGGTTGCGCCGAGGGATAGTTGTTGACGTGGAGAAAACCACGGATTGCATAGCGTCCGCGATTGAGAAAGCCGAAGAGATGTCGGGTCAGGAGATACGTTCCGCTTTTGTCGGGATAGCGGGCGGGCACATCAAAAGCCACATCGCTCACGGGGTTGTTAACATTACCGATGGAAGGGTTACCGATGGAGACATGAGGCGTTTGATAGAGTCGGCGACCGCCAAAAATGTGACGGCGGACAGGGAGATTATTCATGCGGTTCCGGGGAAATACTCAATAGACGGGAAGGATTCGGTCATCAATCCGCTGGGAATGCACGGAAGCAAGATTGAGACCGAAGTTCACATTGTTACCGGGCAGGTTACGGACACAAACACGCTTGTCCGGTGCGTGCGTGAGGCGAGCATGGATGTGAACGGCATAGTTTTGGAGCAAATCGCTTCGGCCGCGGCGGTTCTGAATGATGCGGACAAGGATTTGGGGGTTGTGCTTGTTGATTGCGGCGGCGGCACAACCGACATAGCGGTTTTCAACAGAGGCGGGCTGAAATACACGCAGAACATAACCCTCGGCGGCGACCATATTGACAGAGACATATCTCACCGCTTCAACACCGTAAGCGATTTGGAGTCACGCAGAATAAAGGAGTCCCACGGGGTCGCGTTCGAGCGGCTTGCCTCGGAGTGCAAAAACGTCACAGTCCGTTGCTCGGACAACACTGAACAAAAGGTTTCGCGCCGCGAAATCGCTAAGATTATAGAGCCGAGAATGAGAGAGATACTGTCTTTCGCGAAAGAGGAAATTCCCGATTCGGTGGAAATCTACGGTCCGTCCTCAAAGGTTATTCTGACGGGCGGAACTTTTGTGATGGAAGGCGCGGTTGAAATGGCATCTGAAATTTTTGACATGCCCGCGCGTCTGGGGGTTCCGTGCGGGGTTGTCAGCAACACCGAAGCGATTTTAAGCCCTGCTTATTCCACGGGGATAGGGCTCATACACTACGGAGTGAAATATTCGGAAAAATCGGATAAAATCCGTGTTAGAGGCGGAAAAACGCCGTTTAACAAAATACTCGGGTGGATGGAGCAGTGGTTCAACGAATTTTTTTAACGGATGATTTTTCCGGTTCGGAGAGATGGGATGTCAACCTTTACCATTGTTCCCGATGACGACCGCTTAAAGGCCAAAATCAAGATTGTCGGAGTGGGCGGCGGCGGCTGCAACACCCTGAACTCCATGGTTGGTCAAGGGCTGCAAGGAGTTGATTTTGTAGCCGTAAACACCGATTCGCAAGACCTAAAAACATCAAAGGCTTATGTCAAACTGCAAGTCGGAAGCCGTTCCGCGCACGGACTTGGAGTGGGGGGTAATCCCTCCGCCGGCGAAGACGCCGCGATTGAAGACAAAGCGAGAATTGCCGAAGCGCTGGACGGCGCGGACATGGTTTTTATCACCGCCGGCATGGGGGGCGGCACGGGAACCGGCGCGTCTCCGGTTGTCGCCAAAGTTGCCAAAGAGAACGGGGCTTTAACGGTTGCCATTGTTACCATGCCGTTTTCATTTGAGGGGGAATCCAAAACCGCAACCGCCGAAGACGGTTTGAGTCGTCTTGAAAAAGAAGCGGATACGCTGATAGTGGTTCCCAATGACAAACTGTGTGAAGAGAACACCAATCAGAACCAGCACTCCGCCGTTGAACAGGTGGTTCCCGATGACCAACCGGATGAAGACAATACCCCGCCGCCTTCGTTGCTGGAAGCGTTTGACAGAGCGAATGACGTTCTTTTTCGCGCCGTCAGCGGAATAACTGATATTATAAACACACCCGGTTTAATCAATACCGATTTCGCCGATGTTAGAACCGTTATGAGTCAGGAGGGTTCCAAGGCGATAATGGGAACCGGAATCGCCGAGGGTTCGGACAGAGCGGTCAAAGCCGTTGAGTCCGCGGTTGAAAGCCCGCTTCTTGGCGCGCTGTCAATAGAGGGCGCGAAAGGGGTTTTGCTTCACATAGTCGCGCCGCCTAACTTCGGCCCCGATGAACTGAAAAAAGCTTGTGACTACGTGACTCAGAAAGCCAGCAAAGATTTGCAATTCATCTTCGGGTGGACGATAGACGCAGATATCAAGGACGAAGTAAAGATTACGATAATCGCCACGGGAATTGAGGATTCCTCTTCCCGTGTTCCGGCTTCACCGAAACGCAAGCACGAGAAATCAAACAGCTCCGCGTCGGACCCCACAGACGGAGACTTGTTTCCGGACGCGCCTGCTGTCAACAACGTCCCGGACAGGGATATTCCCGCCTATTTGAGGGACAAAAAAGAACAGAATAATGCTGAAAAAGACAAACAGGACGAATCCAAATCTAATGATTCCCCGGGGGGGCTGGGCATATTCGGAGCCAGATTCGGGAAGAAAAAAGACTGATTTCCGGTTTTATATCGTCTTGTCTCCGTATACAATACGCTTTCCGTTTTTGAGGCCCCTTCGTCTAGCCCGGCCCAGGACGCTACCCTCTCAAGGTAGAAACACGGGTTCAAATCCCGTAGGGGCTGCCAAACCTGAAAAATGAGTTTTTTTTCATCCGATACGGCGGCGCTTTGCCTGATAATCGGTTGTGTCGCGGATTTTCTTTTTTCAGATCCGCGCCGAATTCCCAACCCTGTTCGTCTTTTCGGCGCAGTTATTTCCCGTGCCGAGTTGTTTCTAAACCGGGGCATCGCCAAAACGGTCAAGGGCGCGTTTCTTGCCCTTTTTCTTGTGGCGGGGGTTTTTCTGATTTTTACGCAGTTTGAAAACGCGGCGGAGTCGGCGGGAATTTTCGCATATGTCTCTTTTACATCTCTGTTTGTTTTTTTCGGTCTCGCGGGAACATCGCTCATAAGAGAATGTGGTGCGGTTTTCTCGGCGGTTGAAAAAGGCGATGTCCGGTTGGCGCGAAAACGGCTTTCAAACATTGTCGGGCGCGACACGGAAGAGCTTTGCGCTACGCGCATAAAAACCGCGGCGCTTGAAACAATGTCCGAAAATCTGTCAGACGGCGTTGTGGCTCCGATATTTTTCTATTTTCTGGGAGGGGTTCCGGCGATGATGGCGTACAAAGCAGTGAACACTTTGGACTCAATGATAGGTTATAAAAACAAACGCTACCGGCGGTTTGGCATGGTGGCGGCGAAAATGGATGATGCGGCGAACTTCATCCCCGCACGTCTGACCGCCTTTCTTATGGCGGTTTGCGCCTTCAGTTTTCGTTCTTTTGTCTTTATCACCAAGTTTGGACGCAACCATTCCAGCCCCAACGCGGGGTTTCCTCAGGCCGCTCTTGCGGGAATCCTTGACTGCCGTTTCGGCGGTTCCGCGTCTTACGGAGGCGAGATGGTGGAGAAACCGTTCATCGGTGAGCGCACGCGTGAGATAACCGCGCAAGACTTCAAAACGGCGCGGAAAGTAAACAATGCGGTTATGGTGGTTGCCGTTTTGGCCGTCTCCGTTCTGAAAACAGTTTTTTAGCCCGGGAAAAACCGTTTTACGGCTCCGCGCCGGATGTTATTCCCGCATTTCCGTTGTCATATTCGTAAGAGCTGTCTTTTGTTGGAGTTAAGCCCTTTGGTCAAGTATTCTGTCTCGCGGTCTCCGTTATGAACAAAAGTCAACCGGATTGTGAGAGTGAAAAAATAACACCGAGTGCGGACGGCAAAGGCATACTGATATGCGGGCACGGAAGCCGTGACTCCGAAGGGGTTGAGGGCTTTGAAAGTTTGGTCCGGCGCATGAGGAGTCGCCGTCCGGACGCCGATGTGGATTACGGGTTTCTTGAGTTCGCGCAACCGACATTTGATGTCGCCGTTAAAGCGATGGCGGAAAGGGGCGTGGAAGACATCATCTCTCTTCCCGCCATTCTGTTTGCCGGCGGGCACGCGAAGAACGATATGCCGTTTGAGATGAATTCCATACAGGCCGCTCACAAAGGACTCAGAATACGCTTCGGCAGTTTTCTCGGTGTTTCGCCGCAACTGCTTGAACTGTGCCGTCTGCTGATAGAAAAAAGCGAAAAATCCATGCCGCCGCACGCAAGGGAAGAAACATGCCTATTACTTGTGGGAAGGGGGACATCCGATCCGGATGGAAACTCCGATGTCGCGAAAATGGCGAGGATGCTTGAAGAGGGAATGGGGTTTGGCTTTTCACGCGCCGCGTATATCGGGGTTACGAAACCCGGTCTTGAAGAAACATTGAAAATTCTTGAAAACCTTCCTTATTCAAGAATAGTCGCCGTTCCGGTTTTTCTTTTCACGGGAGTTTTGCTTAAAAGGATTTACGCCACGCTTGAAAAACACAAAACGGTTTCGCGCAAAGAGATTCTCTACACTGAGCCGTTCGGCGCGCACGACCTCATTCTGGACATTCTGGACGAAAGGGTTGAGGAAGTTAAGGAAGGGAACGCCAACATGAACTGCCAACTGTGCAAATACAGAACGCAAATAGTGGGTTTTGAGAACGAAGTGGGCCGGGAGCAGGTGGGGCATCATTTTCATGTGAGGGGGGGAGATTCGGCCAAAGGCGGTTTGAAGAATCTGAAGAGCCCAAAAACCGGCAGCCTGCGCGGAATTTCGCTGGGCCCCGGCGCGCCGGATCTGGTAACCGTGCGCGCACTTGAAGCGTTGCGCGGTTCAGACAGGATTTACTATCCGTCCGCAAAGGGCGCGAGTGAAAGCCGCTGTGTCTCCATTCTGCGCCACTACGGCTTACAGGAGCATTCCAAACCCCTCGCGGTGGACATGAAAACCCGCGGTTCGGCGGACGGTTCATACCGGCTTGCGAGGGAAGTTCTGCTTGAAGATTTGAAACAGGGGCTTGATGTGGCGGTTGTGTGCGAAGGGTGCCTTTCGCTTTACAGTACGGTGTTTCGCATTCTGTGCGATGATGTTTTTAGCGGCAATTTTGAATTAATTCCGGGCGTTTCGTCTCCGTCCGCGGCGGCGGCTTCCGCCGATGTTTGCCTGGGGCTCGGCAGCGATAGAATCGCGGTGCTTCCCGGCGGTTGTTCCGAGCGCGAAATGGAAGACGCCATAGGAGGATTTGAAACTGTTGTAATTATGAAGCCTCCGCGCGCGCGCGCGCTTGTAAAACTCATCAGGGAAAAGGGGCTCGGTTTTGTCTATTGCCGTGACGTCGGCGGGGAAAATCAGTTCATCACCTCAAAACCCGCCGATCTTGAAGACGGCGATTTGCCTTATTTTTCCCTGTTTATCATCTCAAAGAGGTTTGACGGATGCCGGGTAGCATAACGGTTGTCGGCGTCGGTCCCGGGGCGGATGAGCATATTACCCCGCTTGCCCGTGAAGCGCTCTCAAAAGCCGAAGTCGTTATCGGTTACCGCAGTTATTTCCGTTTTGTTGATGAGCTGATTCCGCGGGACTGCGAGCGCGTTGAGAAGGAGATTTCCGAAGAGGACGAAAGAGCGCAAATCGCGGTTGGGCTCGCGCGTGAGGGAAAAAATGTCGCCGTCATCAGTTCGGGAGACAGCGGGATTTACGGAATGGCGTCCGTGGTTCATCTTGTCGCGGCGGGTTTTGGCGGCGCCGAGGTGTCCGTTGTTCCAGGTGTAAGCGCTTTTATCGCGGCGGCGGCAAAACTGGGCGCGCCGCTCGGGCATGATTTCTGCTCGGTTTCCCTTTCAGATCTTCTTACCCCGTGGCAGACCATAGAAAAGCGCATCGCCGCCGCCGCCGAAGGCGACTTTGTTACGGTTGTGCACAATCCCAAAAGCGCAAAACGATACTGGCAGCTTTCGCGCCTCAAAGAAATTTTTCTTTCCTCAAAATCTCCCGATACTCCCGTGGGAATTGTCCGCAACATTTCAAGAGAGGATGAGCGGACACGCCTTACAACTCTGGAGAAACTCAATCCGGATGAAGTGGATATGTTTTCGCTTCTGATAATCGGCAACTCGGAAACAATTGCCGAGGGCGGCAAAATGGTAACTCCGCGCGGCTCAAAGCCCGTGCCCCCGCAGTCCGCTTCCGAAGCGGCGCGTCTTATCTACGATGACAGTTTTGACTCAATAGACAGGTCTCTTAAAATGTCCGACCTGCTTTCCGTGGGGGAGCGCGAGGCGATAAGACGTTGCATTCACACTACCGCCGATTTTGAGTATAAAGACATTTTTTACTGCTCGCCCCGCGCGATTGAAAAGTGGAGCGGCGCGTTGCGGGGAGGGGAAATTGTTACCGATGTGAGAATGGTTCTCGCCGGTGTTTCAAAACGTCTTCTGGAAAAAACCGGTGCGAAGGTTTTTTGCTATCTTGATGAGCCGGAGTCCCTGCGGATTTCCGAACAGGAGGGAATTACCAGAAGCCAGGCGGCGATGAGGGTCGCCATAAGCAGGCACCCCGAAGCTCTTTTCGCGGTCGGCAACGCTCCAACCGCTTTGATTGAAATTGCCGACACCCTCGCAAAAGCAAGCGGTGGGCAATCCGGTTTTTCCCCGCTCGGAGTCATCGGCGCTCCGGTGGGTTTTGTCAATGTTGAGCAGTCCAAAGCGCGCCTTGAAGCCGCCGCGGAGGGCGTCCCTTATGCCGTGATACGGGGCAAAAAGGGCGGTAGCGCGGTTGCCGCGGCGATAGTGAACACAGCTCTGGGTTTTGATGAAGATGCCGCTTGAGAGTTTTCAGCCGTCCGGGCTTATGTCTATTATGTTCAATTTTCTTTCAATCCGTTTTTGAACGGATTTTTTTATTATCGCGCGGGTTTGGGGAATCAAAAGAGCGAACCCCGCAAGGTCCGTCAGCAATCCCGGGGTAAGCAGCAGCGCGCCTCCTACAAGCACCATAACCCCATCCAGAAGGGTCTCAGACGGTTTTCTGCCGCCACTCAAATCATTCATAATTGACATCAGAACAGATATTCCCTGCCGCCGTGCCAGAGAAGCGCCCACCACGGCGGTTGCCACCACTATCCAGACTGTTTCCCATGTTCCTATGACGCTTCCAAGTTTTATTAGGATTGCCAATTCAATCAATGGAACAACTACAAAGATGGGAATAATTTTTGAAAACATTGGACTTGCCCGCGCGTGCGAAACATAATAACACGGCGTATGAAAGAGTTCACGCTTCTGTCTCCGGCAAAAATCAACCTCAACCTTTACGTTACCGGCGCTCGCGCTGACGGTTTTCACAACATAAAATCGACTGTTCAGCCAATCGGTATTTTTGATGAGGTTGGAATAAGAGTGTCCGAGGAGCCGGGCGGAATTGTTTTGACGGGTTGTGAGGGCGCGCCCGAAAAAAACACCGCTTTTGCGGCGGCAAACCTTTTTTTACAAAAGGCGGAAATTAAGCGCGGAGTGGAGATAAGTTTGAAGAAAAACATACCGCAGGGCGCAGGGCTCGGCGGCGGCAGCGGCAACGCGGCGGCGGTTCTTGTGGGGCTTAACCGTGTATTTTGCGCATTTAACGGCAAAACCCTTCGCGAAATCGCAGGCATGGTCGGTTCGGACGTGCCGCTTTTTATTGACTGCGAGGCGTGCGTGATTTCGGGCAGAGGTGAAAAGGTTGAGCCAATCAAGGGGTTTCCGCTTTTAAGCTACGTGGTTTGCTTTCCCGGTTTTGAGTCGCTCACGGCGGATGTTTACCGCAAATGGGATGAATTAAACCCTTCGGGACAACCGTGCGAAGATCCAAAAAAAATGTGGGGCGTCAGCCATCCGGTTGAAATGACAAACGGTCTTGAGGAAGCGGCGTTTTCGCTATATCCCGAACTCGCGCGTTTTTGTGCTCTCATAAGTGCGGACTATGACATTCCGTTTTTAATGACCGGTTCGGGGTCTGCTTTCTTTTCGGTTTTTGAAGACTGGGAAACCGCGCGCGAGGTGTTTGAGCGGATGAGAAAAGATGCGGATTTTGACTGTTTTCTCGCGCGTGGAATTGAAGGGTGGGACGGGGCGGAGTGAGTGAGCGCCTTTGAGCGTTTTGCGCTATTGTGTAGTTTTATTTTCGCAACTTGGGGCGTCGTCTAATGGCAGGACACCGGACTTTGACTCCGGCAGTGGAGGTTCGAATCCTCCCGCCCCAGCCAAAACTATTTCCATTTTCCCATATGCGAGGATTTCACCCCGCCGTCCTTGATGGCTTGTTCAAACTCGCTTCTGAATTTTTTCACCATTGATGAGACGGGCATAGCGCAGCCATCGGCGAGTGCGCAGATAGTTTTTCCGGTCATTTGTAAACACGCGTCAAGAATTATGTCGATATATTCCGGCTCTCCGCTCCCGTCTTCAATTTTCCCGAGCATTTTTTCAAGCCACCATGTTCCCTCGCGGCACTGAACGCACTGCCCGCAAGATTCGTCCCTGTAAAAATGCGCGAGATTGCGCGCCGCGCTGACCATTGAAACCGTTTCATCCATAACCGTAACGCCGGCGGTTCCGAGCATTGAGCCGAGCCCGTTTAGAGTGTCAAAATCCATCGTGATGTCCAGTTCATCCGCAGTGAGCACACCCGATGAAGACCCTCCGGGTGAAACTGCTTTGATTTGCCCGCCTTCGGGAACTCCGCCGCCGTATTCGTATATCAACTCCCTGAGCGGCACACCGAGCGGCAACTCATACAGTCCCGGACGGTTCACGCAACCGCTCAGACCGAAAATTTTTGTGCCCGTGTTTTTAGGAGTTCCAATGGACGAAAACCATTCCGCGCCTCTATTGATTATGTGCGGAACGCACGCGAGCGTTTCCACGTTGTTTATAACGGTCGGCGACTGAAACAGTCCTGACTGTGCGGGGAAGGGAGGTTTGGGCCGCGGTTCGCCGTTTTTCCCCTCTATTGACTCAAGCATTCCGGTTTCCTCTCCGCATATATACGCGCCCGCGCCCTTGAAAACCGATATTTCCGCATCAAACCCGAAACCCATTATGTTCCGTCCCAGATAGCCGCCTTCATGCGCTTCTTTCACGGCGTTTTCAAGTATTTCCGCGCCGAGCGGCATTTCGCCCCTGATGTAGATATACATCTTCTCCGCGCCCACCGCGCGCGCCGCGATAAGCATTCCCTCAATTATCTGATGCGGGTCGCGCTCGATGATTTCCCTGTCCTTGAAACTACCGGGCTCGCTTTCGTCTGCGTTGCAACACAGGTAGACGGGCTTGCTGGTTTCGCGCGGGATAAAACTCCATTTCAGCCCGGTCGGGAATCCCGCGCCGCCGCGCCCGCGAAGGCCGGACTTTTTGACGATTTCCGTAATTTCTTCCGGCTCCATTGACAGGGCTTTTTTCAACGCTTCGTAGCCGCCGGATTCAAGATACGAGCGGAGCAGGCGCGAGTCCGCCCCTCTTTCCGTGTAGTTCCTTATGATTTTTGTTTCAGGCATTTGCTTTAAAGACGGTTTCAGGCGGGATTTTATCACAACGCCCGCGTGAAAAAAACCGTGTCCGCCCCGTGTTTGACCGTCGCTCCTTTAGCTGTTATAGTCACGAACGCTTTTCCCTTCCGCAATGGCAGTCCAGTTCAAAGCAGGCAATAATGTTGTTTATCCGGTTTACGGAGTGGCAAAAATAGAGTCCGTTGAGAGAAGAGAGATAGCGGGCAGCAAAGCCACTTTTTATATTCTCAAAACCCTTAAAAACGACATAACCGTTATGGTTCCGGTGAAAAAAACCGACAGTGTCGGTATGAGGAAGGTTATTTCCAGAGGGCGAGTTATAAAGGTCTTTGAGGTGCTCAAGCAGAAGACGAAACCGTCTTCCGCAGGCAAAAAGCAGGCATGGAATAAACGCCACAAAGAGTATTCGGAAAAAATCAAAAACGGTGATATTTTTGAAGTTGCCGAAGTTTTCAGAGACATCTTAAGAACCAGCAAGAAAAAAGATCTTTCTTTCGGTGAAAAGCAAATAATGGAAAACGCATTCTCGCTTATTTTAAGCGAAATTTCGGTTGCCACTTCAAAGTCCGAAGAAACGGTCGGCAAAGAAATAGAGACCGCCGTTCTCAAATAGTTCCGTTAAACAAGAAGACTTTTGCCGTCAATATTTTCAGGAACGGCGATTCCCATGTGTTCGAGAATGGTGGGATAAATGTCCACGGTTCGCGCGGGGCGCGCGGCGATTTTTGCGTTGAGCGCTATGGGAACCGAGATATGGTCTTTAATCATTGAGCCGTGAGACGCTTTGTGTTCGGGAATTTCAAAACGCGCCCTTAAATCAAAACCCTGTTTTGCACTTACCACTATGTCTCCCGTGCGTGAAGATTCAAAAATTTGGCACGCCTGCACGAGCGCGTCCGGATAATCAGTTTGAAAAGTCAGTTCCAATTGCGCGTCCTTTGTCATTTCCCCGCTCATGCGCTGAAAACCGAACGGGTCGCCACCGTTTGTTTCATAAAGTATTGTGTCGTTATCAGCTTTCACAACCGCACTTCCGCGCTCTGAAAGAATCTCAATCCACCCGTCTTCACGGAGGCTCATGACCAGATCAATCTGTTTTTCGGACGCGCACCGCCGCGCGATGTTTTTGCGTGTTTCGTTGCTCGCGTTCTTCAAGTAAATATGCGCCATTGAGTTGCCCGACACCATTACCGAGCAGTCCGCGCCGAAGAAATTGCGGAAAATATTCGGGTATTCAAGGATGCTGAATCCTTCGCGTTCAAGCTTTTTTGACAGGTCAAAATGAGTGTGAGTCGCCGTGAGTCCGTGGTCGCTCACAATAGCGAGGAGTGTATTTTTAAAAACGCCTTTTTGTTTGAGTTTTTCCACAATCTCGCCGACTATGCCGTCCATTTTCAAATATGCGTCTATGACTTTTTTGTGAAAAGGATGAAGCTTGTGGGAAAGCGAATCTATCTCCATAAAGACTGCAAAGCAGAAAAGCGGAAAATCCCGCGCGTCTCCGTCGAAACAGCTCAGAAATTTGTCCGCCGCGATTCTGTCAATTGAGTAGCCATCTTCAAAAAAATGGCTTTTGATTTTGTGAAAAGCGGTGGACATAGAGGTCAGGTCTCGACTGAACGGCAACCCTCTGGTCATTTCATTGAAGATGCTCACGCTTGAGGGAATCAGTTCAAACAGAGTTGGCGGATAAGGGTTCAGGTCTGAATTGAGGAAAGTCGCTTCATAGCTCACATAACTTCTCAAACGTCTGAAAGTCAGAGTTTTGTCCCACAGTTTTTTATCAAGCCAGCGGATTCCCGGCATGTTGCACTTTCCCGGAAATGAGCCGAGCAGATATGGAGTGTAGGCGGGTCCGGTGGTTGACGGAAAAACGGACGAAGCGGTTATGAAACCGCCCGGTTCAACTATGTGCCGCGATATGTTCGGCAGCCGCCCGCTTGACAACAACTGCTCAAAAACATCCTTGCGCGCGCCGTCCGTGAGCATGATGACGCATCTTTTTATTTCATCCGGGCGCGGGGTGTTCAATTAAAAAACCTTTTGTATATTTTTCTTGTCGTGCGCGTTTTTGAAATATATTCCTTGCGCAATTTGTCCACGGTTGGGAACTGTTCAAATTCGCGTGCGAGCCGCTCAAAATCGTCCGGTCCAATCCTGTTACCGTGTTTTTTTCTGAAAATCCCCTGCAGGATTGAAATCGTTCCGAGGAAAATATAACTGTCCCTCAAAGATTTGCCTTCCTTCTCACCCACAATTTCCAGACTTATGAGACGGTCAAGCGCTTCAAGCGTGTTGGGGGTTCTAAGTTCAAGATGTTTTCCTCCGTGCTTTAACTGCATGGACTGAACCAGGAATTCCACATCCACCATTCCGCCGCGCCCAGTTTTGAAATTGAAATAATTACCGCTTTCGTGCGCGAGTTCTTTCTCCATTCTCCCGCGCAAATGCGCAATTTTTTTGTGATAATCCTTTTCAAGAGGAGCTTCGTAAACACATTTTTCAATTTCGTTTATAACCTTGTTTCCAAAACTTTTCCCGCCCGCGCAGTGAGACGCCTTAATCAACGCCTGCCTTTCCCACAGACGCGCCCCGGTCTGAGAGCGGTTGTATTGCTTGAACTCCTCAAACGAAGTTACAAGCGTGCCGGCGTTTCCGGACGGGCGCAGAGATGTGTCTATTTCATAAATCTGTCCGTGGCGGTCGGTCAGCGACAAAAATCCGATGAGTTTCTGCGCCAGTTTGACATACCGTTCTGTTTGGGGGCCGTCGTGTATGACTATGATGTCCAAATCCGATGAATAACTCAGTTCCCCGCCACCGAGTTTTCCCATTCCAAGCACGCAGGTTTTTGCCGTTGAAACACCGCGCGTGCCAGTGTTTCCCGTGTGGCGTTTCGCGATTTTCAGTACCGCCTCAATCATGACTTCGGCAAGTAGCGAAAGATATTTTCCCGTACGTTGAAAATCTATGTTTTCCTCAAACTCCGACACGCACAGTTTTAGTGTTTCCATGTATTTGAAGTGGCACAGGGTGTCCAGTTTTTCCTCGTCAGAGTCCAGTTTCGCCGTTAATTCCTCAAGAGAGCGCAATATGCCGCTTTTTTCTCCAAGCGCGCTTTTGCCTTTCAGCGCCACCGAGCCCATATAGTAGGGGTTGTGGATTAAAAATGAGCTTATGGGGTTTTCGCATCCCATAATTTTCATGAAAATTTCAAGTGTTTGCGGCGCGGCCGAGATGAGCGGATAGATGGACATTTTCCATTCCTGATTTGCCATGAGCCGTTTCAGGTTCGTGAGCGCCAGATTCAGGTCTCCACACGCGAACGACTGTTTGAACAGCATCCGCAGCATTTTTTTGGAGAGTCCGCGCGCACGGAAATCGCCTCCCGCCATTTCGTGAGTCTCAAGGTCGGTGATTATGTCAAGCGCCTCTTCGGGGTTTTTGAAACCAAGTGAAGCGAGGCTTCGCAGCGCTTCGGGTCTTTCCACGTCGCCGCTTGTGAGGAATTCGGTAATTCTCACCGCCTCTTTTTCCCAATCCTCCATCGGCTTTTCCTCTCCGGACGGCCGTTTGAACAGTTCGCCGCAGATTTTGCGGGTTTCGTTCATCACATCATCAAGGGTTTCTTCAAACTTCGCCGTGCTCTTAAATCCCATCATTACGGCAAGTCTGGAGAGTTTTTCGGGCGATTCGGGAACGGAATGGGTTTGCGTTTCCTCGTCAAGTTGAATGTTGTGCTCAACTTTTCTGAGGAAAAGGTAGTTTTCCCTGAGCGCGTCCGCGACTTCCTGCGGTATGGTTTTTCTTTTCAGCAGTTTTTTCAGCGCCGAAAGTGTATTGGAATCGCGCAGGTTCTTGTTAGCGCCGTTCAATATTTGAAGCGTCTGCGCGAAAAACTCAATTCCCCTTATGCCTCCGTCCGCGAGTTTCACATCGCGTTTTTTTGTGATTCCCTCCAGCCGTCTTTTCATTTCGGACATATCTTCAATCAGGTCGTAGCTTGTATTGTCGTAGATGAACGGCTCAAGTTTTCCGAGCAGTTCCGCGCCGAGCGCCTTGTCGCCCGCTATTTCCCGCGCCTTCATCAGAGCGAGTTTTTCCCATGTTTCACCCCGGTAGAAATAGTGTTCCAGCACTCCTTCGATGTGCGTTGTCACGGAGCCTTTCATGCCGCCCGGGCGCAGTCCCAAGTCCACTCTGTAGAGAAAACCGTTTTCGGTGTTTGCTCCTATTTCCGCTGTCAGTCTGTGGGAGAGGTCTATAAAAGGCCGGGCATTTCCGTTGTCTTCATACACGTAAACAAGGTCTATGTCGGAACTCAGGTTAAGCTGCCTTCCCGCGAGTTTTCCCATTCCCAGAACGCAGAATTTCCCCGCTTTGTCCGCTCCGGTTTCGGGCGCGAGCCGTAAAACCGACGCTTCCACAACCGCTTCGGCAAGGTCTGACAACTCTTCCATTGTTTTTGTGAAATCCGCGCCGTTTATGTCCTCATATATGATTTGCGCAAGACGCCTGTATTTGAAACGCCGAAGTTCTTCAAAAAAATCGTCCGTGTTTCCAATTTTGCGACTTATTGCGGCAAGTTTTTTGTCAATGGCGTTTTTTGTTCTCGCCTTGTTTGAGAACGGAAACGAGACGGTTTCGGGGTCGCGTATCGCGGCGCGGGCGAGAAATCTGCTGTGAGACGCGATTTGAAGCAAAAGCCGTTTCTCTCCGGCTTTGAGTTTACGGTTGTTTTTTTCAAACCTTTCAACCGTGAGAGCGGCGAATTCAGGTTCGGGCGGAACGGGCTTTTTGCTTTTTGCCATTTTTGCGCGATTAAAGAAAGCTTACCGGGTCAATATCGGCAATAACGCGGGTTTTCGGAGGCATGGTTCTTTCCGCTTCTTCCTTGAGAGCCCTTGAAAAATTCCCCAAAAGGGAAGGGCTCTCAGACCGCATAATTATATGCCATCTGAAGCGGTTTTTTATTCTGTATATCGGACATTCCGAATAACCGACAATTTCCACTTCGCCGGATTTGAGATTTCCGGACGCCTCAACGGCAAGGGCGTGGACGCGTTCCGCGATGAGTTCAACGTTCTTCTCCACAGTTCCTGAAAATTTTAGCGCGGCGACCCGTGAAAAAGGAGGCCATCCGGTGATTTTTCTCACCTCCAACTCACTTTCAAGAAACGCGACCGCGTCCTGTTCGACCGCATATTTTATGCTCGGATGGTTCTGCTTTGCCGTTTGTATCAAAGCCCTGCCGGGTGATTTTCCCCTTCCGGCTCTTCCGGCGACCTGAGTGAGCGTTTGAAAAGTAACCTCGCCGCTGCGGAAATCCGGTATTGACAAAGACATGTCGGCGGAAATCACTCCCACAAGCGTAACCTCCGGAAGGTCATGCCCTTTGGCTACCATCTGCGTTCCCACAAGCACATCTATGCTTCCTTTTTCAAGTTTTCCGTAAAGATCCAACAGTTTTGTTTTTCCGCCCGTTTCGTCGCTGTCCATTCTCGCCACGGTTGCGGACGGCATTATTTTTTTCACCTCATCTTCAATGGCCTGTGTTCCCATTCCCATACGTATAAACTCTCCGCCGCATCCGGGGCAGGCGTTTTCAAATTTTTCGTCAATTCCGCAGTAGTGGCACTTCACGGTGTTTCCTTTTTTGTGGTAGGTCAGCGAGATGCTGCAGTTGGGACAACAAAAAGTCTCGCCGCATCCGTTGCAGATAAGAGCGGTGGAAAACCCCCTTCTGTTCAAAAATAAAATTGCCTTGCCGCCGTTTTTCAGATTTTCAACAAGCGCTTTTTTGAGCGGCGCGGAAAGAACGGTTTTTTCCTGTTTCACAATCTCAACGCGCGGAAGCAAACTTCCTTCAACCCGCAACGGCATTGAGAGATATTCAAACCTGCCCGCGACCGCGTTGCGGTAGGTTTCAACCGAAGGTGTTGCCGAGCCGAGAATCACGGGGCTACCGGTCATTTGTCCCAGCACAACGGCGCAGTCGCGTGCGTTGTAACAGGGGTTTTTGTCTTCCTGTTTGTAACTTTTCTCGTGCTCTTCATCCACCACAATAAGCCCCAGATTTGGAAACGGCGCGAAAATTGCCGACCTTGCGCCGATAACGATTTGCGCCGCGCCGCTTTTTATTCTGCGCCACGAATCAAACCTTTCGCCCTCGCTGAGTCCGCTGTGCATCACGCAAGCCCCGTCGCCGAAACGGCTTTTGAACCTTTGCACAAGTTGCGGCGTGAGCGATATTTCCGGCACCATAACAAGCGCCTGCGCGCCGCGCGCCGCGACTTGCTCAATTGTTCTCAAATAGACCTCTGTTTTTCCGCTTCCGGTAACCCCGTGGAGAAGAAATGTTTTGAATTTTCCGGCATTAACGGCTTTTTTTATTTTGGAAAGCGCTTTTTGCTGCTCGGCGGTCATTTTCGGAACGGGTTTGTCGTCCGGTTTTATTTCGGAAAACGGGTCCCGCACGATTTCTATTTTTTCCGCCGTGATAATTCCTTTTTCTTCAAGCCATTTCAGATGCGGGGCGCAAGCGTTTCCGAGAATGTCTTTTATGTCCGGGCGGGAGATTTTTCCGTGCTCCTCCACGAGTTCCACCACGGAGCGTTTCGCGGGCATTTTTGATATTTCGCTTCGTGCGCTTGCGCCTGCGGCGGCGGAATAAATTTTTTCATAGCGTATGTTCGCGCCGCGCTTTACTTCGTATTCAATTTCGGCGAGTCCCTTGTTTTCAATGCGGTGAATTTTTCCAAAACCGCTGTCTTCAACGATCTCAAAAAGTTTTTCAAGCGTCATTTCGCCCGATTCAAGAGCGTGGAGAATTGCTTGGTCGCTTTTTGACAGTTTGCCTTTTTCAAGCGCGGTTTTCCCGGCTTCCGTGATGGAGATTTTTCTTCTCACGCTCATACTGCCGAGGCCCGACGGGTGCGCGGCTTTTACAACCGCGCCGAGCGGGCAGATGTAGTAATCGGCTATCCATTTGAAAAACTCCAGCCGCGTTTTGTCAAAAAGCGGATCGTCGTCAATTACATCAATAATGTCCCGCAGTTTTATGCCTTCGGGCGGCTTGGAAGGGGATTCAACCACGAACCCGATTGTCCGCCGATTGCCAAGCGGAACCAAAACCCGCTTGCCCAGAGTCGCCGCGCTCTGAAACTGTTTTGGAACCGAATAGTAAAAACTGTCCGATATGTTTCCGGGGAGGATTACTTCAATGGCGGGCGGCATATAAGGGGGAGTATATACGCAAGAGGGAAGGGTGGCACTTTGCAAGGACTTGCTAAACTTCTTATACTTTAAGAAGGAATAAATGACTTATGACAAAAGTATTAAATACAGGTGCACAAAGTTCTGAATTTAAGGGTGACGTCAGGGTTGCCGCTCGGATTATTGATTTGCTAAGTTCGGGGCTCTATTCTACCCCCGCAGCTTGTCTAAAAGAACTAATCAACAACTCGTACGATGCTGATGCGACCCTTGTTGAGGTATTTGTCAAACCAGATGCGGATAGGATCATGATATTGGATAATGGTACTGGGTTTTCAAAAAAAAGAATTTCAGGAACACTTTGAAAGTGTAAGTGAGTCTTTAAAAAGAGAAGAGTCTGACACAACTGATCTCGGAAGAAAAAAAATAGGGAAGATAGGCATAGGTTTTATTGCTGCAAACGAAATCTGTGAGGAAGTGGAAATTTATTCAACTTGCAAGGGCTCTGAAAAACTTATTCATGTAACACTCAATTTTGCGGAAATGTCCAAGCCGACCAAAGAAAGAAGAGCGGGGAAAAAAGAGTATAAAAAGGCTGATTATGAAGGGGAAGAAACTGATGATGCTGAAAAAATGAGCAATTTACAGAGATATATTTGAATAAAATTAAGGGGGCAGCGAAGGAAGTCTTAGCCTCAGCAATACAAGTTCAAACCTCTTCGAAAGACAGTCCCGCTCTTGCAACAAAATCTCTTTATGGACTTAATCCTGAATCTATTGCACGAGAATTGACCGATAAAAATTTGAAAGATTGGTCTATGTTTGATTTTTATTCAAAAACT
Source organism: Candidatus Mycalebacterium zealandia (assembly GCA_014075295.1). Classification (NCBI taxonomy): domain Bacteria; kingdom Pseudomonadati; phylum Thermodesulfobacteriota; class Candidatus Dadabacteria; order Candidatus Nemesobacterales; family Candidatus Mycalebacteriaceae; genus Candidatus Mycalebacterium; species Candidatus Mycalebacterium zealandia. The sequence goes on along the minus strand of CP046180.1, from coordinate 37,924 downwards.
ATGTTGGAAATAGCACTTAATATACCGATTCCATATTTGGATAATTGGCACGCAGGTATTGTCAAAGAAAAATATATTCAGAAAGTGTCAAAATTAGCAGAGGAGAACTTTTGTGTTAAGTATGATGGAGCAGAGTTAAGGAAGCCAATCCTATTTTCTGGCAACGAGAAATGTATTTCAGGAGAATTTTCTTTTGAAGGAGATCGAGTATCGGCGGAAGGATATTTTTATGCAACCCACGGAAAAATGAAACCTGCCGATATTCAGGGTGTTTTAGTAAGAATTAGGGGAAGCTCTGTTGGTATTTACATAAAAGATTTTTTAGGATTTCCTTCAACCGAAGCTGCGTTGTTTCAAAACTGGACATCTTGTGAAATTTACGCCTCTGACGAACTTGAAGAAGCAATGAATATAGACAGGGTAAAGTTTCGTGAGACTCACCCCGCATTTCTTGAACTCCGTAATGAATTTCATCGTCAATTGCGCGATTTCTTTAAAAGGGTTCTCAATGAGTTATACAAACAAAGAAGAGACGAAAGAAAATCTGAAAGAGAAAAGGAATTAATAAGTGAAATAACAAATGTAACCAACACTAATATTTCAACTGTATCAAAGAAGGTTGCATTGGAAGTTAAGAAGTCTTGGAGCTACGATAAAAAAGAGTCAAGGAAAAGTGTTTCACGGTCATATTCCCCTGCTCAAGTTTTAAAAATGGTATCTGAAGTAGCCAAGCCAATTTTGCCAAAACCTCTGTTTGAGGAATTAATTGCTGAAATTAACAAGTTGCTCCTAAAATAGGAATAAAAGCAATGCCTAGCAAAAGACCTGTTGATAAAGCGATAACAAGCGACCGACTTCCAAAAAAACATGTGAGGAATCTATGGATAGACAAGGTTGAAGAAGAAGAAGGCAAACTTGATTCGGATCATCAAACACCTATATATCTCACCCTTCCTGGAGGGGAAGGAAAAGAAATTCAAGAATTAATAGACAGAGGAATTTTAGGACGGACAGAAGCCACTTCTATCAGGGATTCTGATAAATGGAAGGTTGTTGCTGTTGAGAATTGCCCAAGAGAGGTGTCTAAACTTCAAAGAAAATTTCCGGGTCTAATAATCCATCAAACAAGTATTGCTGATCTGTTAAAAGGAGATGGTGAACTTAGATTTCCCGAAGGACGTGTCCTAAAACATTGTCTAGCAAAGATTATCAATCTCGATTTAAATTTTCCGCTAAAAGGAAAATTTGTTAACTCAGTATCAATATATCCAATTGTTCAATTAATAAAGAAAATCGCAGAGATTCACAACAACCAGTCACCTTCTGAAGAGTGGTTTCTTTTTTTGACTCTTCACGGAGAAATCCAACTAGAAGAGAAGATGAAAAGTGAGGTCGTTACATTTATTAACGAAAATCTTTCTGGACATCCTGAATTTGCAGAGAAAGCAGAAAAACTCATAAATCAAATGGACGAAAAAAGAATTGATTCTAATATACTGAATATCATATTGAAAAATGGAAAATTACAACAAAAATTTATTATGTTGTTTCTTCCCAAGCTTGTTGCAGACAGACTAAAAAACCACAAATGGAACATCATAATAAATCATGCATATATCTACGGATCGCTGCCAGATTCTGCGCCCATGACAACTTGGATAATGTCTTTCAGAAAGAATAATAGTGATGGAGCAACAGGAAATAGTTGTTATGAGGATAATGTAAATAACATCCTCAACAATCTTGCCGAAATAGATTCTAATGGAAGAGTGAAAGCGATAGTATGAATAAACTATCTACAATCAAGAATGCGTTGGCGGTGTCTTGTAGCAAGTATGAATACGATTGTGAAGCATTGTTAGCATATTTTTGTACAGATGCAAGACATGCCTTGAAAGCTTTTCCTCATAATTTGATAGATACTGTAATAACATCACCGCCCTACGGAAACCTAAAAAACTATGGGACTTCTGGAGAGATTGGTTTTAAACAGAAACTTAACGGAGAGTACTTCCCTCAACTAAAGGAAATATTTTGCGATCTCTATAGAATTACGAAAAAAGGCGGTGCCTTTTGGCTGATTTTAGACACTTTTCGTTTTGAGGGTAAGACAGTTGCTTTACCTTTTGAATTGATGGATATGGCAAAGAAAGCCAATTGGGTCTTTCAGGATACGGTGATTTGGGACAAAGGAAGAAACCTCCCTTGGTCGCACAAAGGAAGATTTCGAGACGTTTGTGAGCATATTCTGCTTTTTTCAAAGGGGAATAACCTAAAGCATTTTGATGTGGACGCATTGCGAAATACTAACGGACTTTCACCGTACTGGGTTAAGTATCCCGAGCGTTTTCATCCTGAGGGAAAAGCCCCTTCGGATATTTGGCATATTCCTATACCAACGCAAGGTAGCTGGTCATTAAAGGGAAAGCCGGAACATTTTTGTCCCTTTCCTCCAGAATTGGTTGCAAGGATGACTGTATTGACAACGCCAAAAAAAGGACTTGTGTTGGATCCTTTTTGCGGGACAGGAACCACAATGGTGGCGGCGCAGTCATTAGGAAGAATAGGTGTAGGTATTGATATAAACAAGAGATATTTCAAAAACTACGTAAAACAAGGCAAGACAATTCTTCGAGAAGAATCTTCAAGGTTTGCCAAAGAAAGCTCAACTTCTAATGAGTTTCGAAAAGTAATAACCCATCTTCGGACCAACAAGTTCCCCGCTTTACTATTTAGGGAATTGAAAATTGATGATACAGCAGGAGAACTGGTGAATTTAATTGACGGTTTTGTGATTGATGCAGTCAAGACTTTCAATCAGCGCAACACCCATATTTTAGTTGAATTTGAATTAAAAGTTTTGGTGTCTAACAAAAGACTCATTAAAAAATTAACAAAAAGGGTTGATGAGGCAGTTTCCAGGGCGCCGCTTTCTTTTTTTGGGGTAAAGGCAAAAGTGGAATGTTTGCACACCTCGTCATACAAAGACAGAAATCAACATTCCAAGAAGTTGCTATATGTCTACAAGAATGGAGTTTTTAATAGTTTAGTACAGTCCATACAATCTGAAGATATTTACACAACTGTGGTGGCTAGTTGTCAGAAAAAAGCAGTAGGAAGGTGTCCTGTTTTGCTGTCTCCTCTAAAATTAGACATTACTCCATGATATTTTGACACTATCCAGAAACACCATAAGAACTTGCATGAAATTGCTAAATTAATTTAAACGCAAAGCATGTAGAGAACTGCTATACATCTATAACGCTTTCGTAAAGTTTGGGGAAATTGTGCCTGTTTATACGAAAATCCGTTCCGTGATTGTGGCCGGTTCTTGCGTCGAACTCAACATACATTGTCCCATCCTCAAAAGCTGAGATAAATTCATCAATTGAGAATTCGCTAAGCATTTTAATATCTTGGTAGTGGAAGTGTTCTAACCCATTAATTCTTTTTCGTTCGGCAAGCACATAAAAACAGTTTCCTATTTTTGTTCCTGTTTTATGGAACAAATCTGAGAAACCCCAGTATGGACGAGTGGATAAATCTCCGAGTCCAATCTTTTTTCAACCGATTTAAGCCATTCTTTGGCTTCCAAACAGTTCAAATTATTTTCTTTGCAATCACAGGTGCGTTGAAAACTAATGGGAAGTTTTTTCTGTAACAAGCATCATCTTCCCTTAATGTAAAAGGGCAAGATGTTGTCTCTTTCTCTTTTTTTGGCAGCTTTGGCAGACATTTTATGAGCGTACCCTCATATCCTTCATTCCCCGTACAAACTTAACCGCGCTCGCTCTTGTAGGCATTTCAACAATGCCGCTTGTGTTGTCTCTTTTGACCGCTTCAATGAGCGCGCCGAACGGGTTTTCCGAACCTCTGTATCTGTCGGCAAATGTCGCGCCGTTTTCAAGTTTGAGGACTCCTCGCGGGCAAACCGCCGCGCATATTCCGCAACCGACGCATGAGGCGCGTATGATGTTTTCGCCTTTCTGCGCGTAGGCGCGCACATCTATTCCCATCTCGCAGTAGGTTGAGCAGTTTCCGCAAGACATGCACTGCCCGCCGTTTGTAGTGATTCTGAATTTTGAGAAAAATCTCTGGAAAATTCCGAGTATTGCCGCCATCGGGCAACCGAATCTGCACCACACCCTTGTTCCCATAATGGGATAAAAACCCACACCGACGACGCCTGAAAAAATCGCGCCGATGAAAAATCCGTAAGCGTATGAAAGCCCGCCTGAAAATCCGCCGAAAATCTGTCCGCCGGTCGCGGAATTTGCCCACAGCACAAGCGTTGTGAAGGTTATAAAAACAAGCACGCCGTGAACCATCCATCTTTCAATCTTCCACGCCTTCATTGATTTGTCGGACAGTTGACGAAACGGGTCGCCCAGTGTTTCGGCAAGCCCGCCGCAACCGCAAACCCACGAGCAATACCACCTTTTGCCGAATTTGTATGTCAGAATCGGGGTTGCCACAAAGGTCATAATCGCGCCCCAGAGAATGAAAAACATTCCAAGTCCGCCGGGGTTGGCAACCATATCTGAGACCGTGCCGGGGAAAAGGTAGTCGTATTTAAGAGGCCAGAAATAACTGAAATAAAACTCCGGTTGCTGAAACAGTTTCAGAATGTTGGGAATGATGAACGCGAAACCGAGTTGAAAAAACATCACCGAAACGGTGCGTATTTGCTGATAGCGGTTGTGCCGGTAACGCATAATCATCCGCACGCCGAAAACAAGAATCGCGATTGTGTAGATAAATCCGTAGAGAAACCAGTGGCTTGTGTCCGCCGCCGCGCCGCCCGTAAGCAGAGCGTAAAGCGGAGCCACAATTTCCACCGCGCCCGCAAGCGGCGCGGGGCTGATATAGACCAGAATGTAGAAGCCGGTCATAAAAATGCCCGCTATCCATCCGAGGCTTCCGCGCGCCGTTATACTTTTGAAGTAATTCGCGTTGTTTTTGATTCCGGGCGCGCCGTCCTTATAAGCAAGGTAGAAGTAGCCCGTGCCTCCAATTGCCGGAAACCCGAAAGCGAGAATAAACCCCGTCCACGAACCGGCGGGAACCCAGCCCACCATCTGCAACACAAGCGCGAGCAAACCCCCTCCCACAAGTGCGAGGCAGATTTTTTCGCCAAGGGAAAGTTGCTCTTCCTCTGAAATCACCGGCTCTTCAAAGCCGAGAGTTTCTTCGTCGTAGTTGTAGGAAAGAGTTTGAGAGTCCATCAGCGCACCTGCTCCCTGAAAACTCCCGCAATCTCTTTTTCATAAAGCGAATAAAATTCCGGATCAAAATTTGCCTCGCTCAAGTTGTCCAGCACGTAATCAAGCGGGCGTTTTTCCTCAATCCATTTTTCACAAACCTTGTGGCGGTAGCGCAGTCCCATCACATTCACGCCGATTACGGCGTCATCGGTATGGACAATCCGCAACGCCGCGAGTCCGTCCGGCTTTTCCCAGTAGAGGTTTTTCTCTCCTTCAACCGAGAGATTCACCTGTCCGTATGTCTGGTATTCAAGGTCAAGAAACTTTGCGGAGTTGAACCACGTCGCGGGCTCGTAGTTTGTTGGAATTCCGCACATTGCTTCGCCCGCCGCTTTGCCCTGCGCTTTGCCGGTATACCACACCTGTTGCAGAAGGTTGCGTTCTTCGCCCGTTATGATTTCGGCGCAGTCTCCGGCGCAGTAAATGTTTTCCGCATCGGTTTTGAAGCCGCGGTCAACCAGTATGCCGCGTCCGGTTTTTATTGCCGCGCCGTCGGCAAGAACCGTTTGCGGACTCACGCCCGCGGTCAGCCCCACAAGTCCGCATTCTATTTTCTGCCCGTCTTTTGTAATAACGCCGCCGACCCGGCCTTTTCCGTTGTCCGTGATTTCTTCCAGTTCGGTGTTCAGGCGCAGGTCAATTCCCTCTTTTTCTATAATTCTGTTCACCATAGAGGACTCTTCATTCGGCAATATGCGGTTCCAATACGATTTTTCGCGCACGAGAAAAGTCACATGCACACCGCGCGAGTGAAGCATTTCGGCAAGCTCAATGCCTATGAGCCCGCCGCCCGTGATTACGGCGTGTTTGAGCCCTTTTGAATTTTCATACAACTCACGCAAATCCATGAGGTCGTAAAGTCCTTGAACGCCTTTCAGGTCCTGTCCGGGCCAACCGAATTTGTTGGGTTTGCTCCCGACCGCGAGCAACAGTTTGTCAAAATTTACGGGGTCTTTTTTGTGAAGAAGCAGGCGGCTGTTTTTTGTGTCAATTTCCGTTACCCAACCGCGCAAAATCTCAATGCGTTTGTCGCGCCAGAAACCGTTTTCATACGGCTTTGTGTCCCGGTAACTCATATGCCCCATGTAGATATACATCAGGGCGGGGCGCGAGTAGTGAAAATCCGATTCGCCGGAAATCATAACAATGTCCCAGTCGGGTTTGAGTTCCCTTATTCTCAATGCCGCTGAAACGCCCGTTATGCCGTTCCCGATAATCGCGATTTTCATTTTTTACCTTTCTTCTTTTTCTCCGCTTTTGGCTTGTTTGCCAGAAAAGTTTTCATATGCACATCGGTGTAAGACCCTTTTGGATAGTATTTGTCGTAAAATTCAGGGTCAATGTGCATAGCCTGAAACACGAGCCGCATATACATCGGGTCAACAAACGCCGGAAACCGCCCGTATCTGTCGTAGATGTAGTTCGCCACATCGCGCACAATCTGTATTGTGGTGTCGGTGGGTTGCGGCGCCTTCATAAGGTGCTTGTCCGGCTCGGTGTAGGGGAACGGCTTGTTGCTTTCCCACGCCGATGCCTTGTGTTCAAGAAAAGCGTCAATCGCTGCGTCCATGTTTTTGTAGTATGGCGGGCAGTATCCCTCAAAAACCCCGTCTCTACCCACGGGGATTGTGTTAGGTGGGTTGATGGAGCCTCTTTTCGGCTGAACAAACCTGAAGCCCAGCCCCTTGAACAGGTCGGGCGCGGCGCCAAGCGCAAAACGCGGCACAAGCCCCGTGAAAGTCCATCCCGCGAGCCCGAGTGCCTGCAAAGCAAGGCTCATATTCTGGCACACAAACGCCTGCTCAACATTAAGTCCCGTAAGGATTCTTACCTCAAGATCAAACAGCGACAGTTTCACTTCGCCCTTGATTCGTCCTTTTTTAATCCATTTGCCCAGTCCTGCGGGCTTGCCCGTCAAATCGTCCGTAATTGAAAAGCCGTAACTGCTGCTGCAATACAGAAGTAACAGGTTTAAGTATTCTTCGGTAACGTCGGTTACCGGTATGAAAACCGATGTTCCGGGTTTGTTCGTGTTCCACTGATTGAAGTCAAACAGACCGGGCATTTTGTCCGGCAGGTCGGCTCTTTTGTTTTCAAGCCGGACAAGGCTTTTTCTGTAAAGTTCAAGCATACGCTCCATGCGCTTCTGCTTTCCCATTTTGAAAAACATGTCCAACTCGCCCGGTTCGGGAAGCATGTGCTTTACGTCAACGTGATAAAGCCCTTTGTCATTTGTGAAGAAAAGTTCGGTTCCGTGGTTGTTGCAAGCGGACGGCCATGTTCTTCCCGTCCACTGGCACAGAAGATCAATTCCGTTTTCAGGCGGCAGGTCTGCCAGGCACAGCCCGGTCAGCCCCGTTCCCGACCAAACAAGAAGCGCCTCTTCAAGCTCTTCAAGCGGCACCGGTTTGTATGCGGATTTAAATCCCAGAGTGCTGGTTTCGGGCAACTCCATTCCAAGTCCGAATCTGCGCGAGCGGCGATTGAAGATGGAGTCAAAAAGTGGGTATTTGAGCGCGTCTTCATAACGTTTGCTCAGTTTTTTCATCTTTGTTTTCCGGGTAGCCATTTCTTAATATCCACCTTAAATTTGAAGTTTGCGAACGGGGAAAATAATATCATTCTTTGAGGCTCAAAAGGAAATTTTTTATACTCCCGCTTTTTGTATTGCCTCCATCACTTTGTCATAAACCTCTTTCGTTGCGGCTGCCACGCCTCTGTTGCGCTCAAAGGTCCGTCCTTGCGAGAAACAGAATTCGCGTCCGTCAAAATCACAAACCCGCCCGCCCGCGCACTCTACAATCGCCGCGCCGGCCGCGTGGTCCCAAACGCTTTCCAGCCTGCCGTCCGAATTGGGAACACGCAGATACGCGTCCGCGTCTCCGCCCGCCACAAGAGCGTATTTACACTGGGCGTCCATTTTGACGGACTGCGTCCGCGCGTTCGTTCCGCTCATGATTTTTTCCGTAAGCGCGTAGGCTTCGGGCGTTCCGCGCGCCGTTTCACAAAAAACTATTTTCTCCGCGTTTCTCTCAGGCGCCCTCACGGGCTGCTCTCCCGAGCCGTCAATCCGCGCTTTACGCACTCCTCCCGGCGCGGAGAACATTATGAACCCGAGACCGGGGCAGCCGAGCACACCCAACGCGGGACGGCCGTTTTCAACCAGAGCGGCGGCAACGGCAAACTGTGCCGAGTTGATAAATCCCGCCGTTCCGTCAATCGGGTCGAGCGTCCAGAACCTTTCCGATTTCGCGTCCGCGTTTCCCCGTCCGACCGTTTCCATAAATTCACCCGCTCCGGTTTCCGGAATGAGTTTTAAAATCTCCTCAAGCAAGCCGTCCGCTCCGGAGCCTGCGAGCGAGTGCGGCGGGGTTTCCTCAGCTACTATTTCGTCCGCCGGAAAATGTTTTGCTATCTCCTTTATAAGAACAAATTGCGCCGCGTAATCCGCCGTTGTTACGGGCGTTCCGTCTGACTTTTTGTTTTTATCAAAACCGGTTTTCCGCGCCGCCTCGCACACGGCGCACGCCTGCGCCACAGCCCTTATGGCAACCGCCGTTTCCTTTTCAAAACTCAATTTTTCTCCTGAGATGTTCCCACGCAAGCATTATCCACACCGGCGCGAACTGGATCCAGACAATCAACGCGCCGAACGCGTTTTGTCCGTTAATCCCGTATTTAATGTAATAGAGGGGCATCAAAGCGGTTGGAGCCATCAAAGACCACTTCGCGCCTCCGGTTCTGAGAGCCAGAAATGGCACGACCCAACAGTAATACCACGGAAATTGAGCCGGTATCACAAGGAACACAAGCGCAGACACAAAAAGGCATCTTCTCGCGAGGTCGGACGGTTCCCATCTTTTTGAAAAAAACGCCCATGCCGCGCCAAGCGCGATTATAGCCGCAGTGACAATTCTCGCGGAGAAAGATCCGTGCCCCGCGTCCAATCCGAGCACAAAAGCCAATTTTTCACAGACGAACGCGACTATCCTGAAAAACGAACTGTTGTTTTCCCAGTTCAGAACGTAAGAACCGAGCCCTGAATTCTCCGCGCTCAGCGAAGCAAGCAACGGTGACAGAACCGCGAGCGAGCCGACGCAAAAAAGCGCGAAAAGCGTCGCGGTTTGTTTCGCGCCGCCTCTTAAAGCACGCAGAACCGGAGCGGCAAGAACCACCATCCACATCTTGACCGCGACTGAAACGCAAAGAAGCGCAAGCGCCAAAATCCCGCGCCGCGCCCGTGCGGTTCCCCTTACGGCCAGAAGGGCTCCCAGAACAAACGGAAAGATGAGCGCCTCCAAATGGCATGAGAAAAAAATCGTGAAAACCACAAGCGGATTCCACCAGTAAATTGCGGGCGTTGCTTTACCGGCGCGCAACCGCACAAGCAGGAAAAACGTTGCACAGTCCGCCGCGAGCAGAACAAGCCGCCACGCGCTCACGCTCCATTCCGCCGCCATGTGCGAAAGCGCGAAAAACATCTGCGCCGCCGCCGGATAAATGGTTGTTAAATGCGGATGGTTTATTTTCTCCGCGATTCCGCCCGACTGTTGCGCGAGTGTTTTGAGCGCGTCTCCCGCTCCGCCCGTGAGCACTTGCGCGGGCGCGAAAAGGTAAGGATTTTCGCCCGCCGCCGTAACCGCTCCGTCCCACAGATAGCGAAAATAGTCATCTTCAAGAACGGGATGCGAGAACAGTCCCGCGAGGCGCATTACGAGCCCGATTATAAAAACCACCGCGAGACGCGGAGATTTTCCGGCGCTTTCACCCGCACGGATTGCCGCGAAATAAAAAACCGCCGCCACGCTGAGCAGGGCGACGAGCGGCGCAATCGGCATTCGGGCGGTTTCTTGCGGATAGGCGGAAAAACTTTCCGAAAATCCCGTGATTGCCCACAGAGCCGCCACAGTTGCCACGGCAAGGATTGCGCTTAAGTTTTTCATTCCGCCCATCGGTTTCTCCGAGCAACATAACAGATTGAACAACGGCGCGAAGCAATGTATTTTCTCCTTTTCACACAGATGACTTTAAAAAGGGAAAAAGACGAACTGCGCCGCATACTGCTTGAGCAGTCCGTGCAGTACGGGGATTTCACGCTCGCTTCCGGAGTGAAAAGCAGTCTCTATATAGACGCCAGAAAAACCACTCTTCATCCCGAAGGCGCACGCCTTACCGCCGCAATTTTTCTTAAAGAGTTTATGAAAGACGAAAACGCGAACGCCATAGGCGGACCCACTCTCGGGGCCGACCCGATTGTGGGCGCGGTTCTCGCGTTTTGCGAAAAACCCGACGTTCACGGCTTCATAGTTCGCAAAGAAGAGAAAAAACACGGCTCTCAACGCATGGTTGAGGGAAACCTTCAAAAAGGCGACCGTGCCGTAATTGTTGAAGATGTTCTTACCACGGGCGGCTCGGTTTTGCGCGCGGTTGAGGCAATCAGGGCTTTGGGCGCGGAAGTGTCGAAGATTATGGTTGTAGTTAACCGCTCGGGTACGGACAAACTGTTTGAAAACGAGGGGATTGATTTCTTCAGCATTTTTAACGTGGGAGAACTCGTGGAGTGAGGCGGCGAAAGCGCCAAATCCGCCCGCCGGAGTTGACTTTGCCCTTGCGCTTGCGTATTCTCCGCCCCTGAAAACAGACGAGTGACAAATGATGTCCGACACTTTTAACAACTGTTTTGTTTCCTTTTGCGCGCCGGTCTGCGGCTGTGTGCGCTGTTCCTGTTGTATGTGATTTGAACGCGGTTTTTCACGCCTTTTATGTTTAAGGGCGACGGAGAATATGCGTTTTTATTTTGCGTTCCCCCTTGCATGGGGCGGAAACGCGGTTGTCGGATTTTGTTTGCGCTTGTTTTGAGAGAGTTTTGAAATGACACTTCTTTTGACAGCGCCCTTGCTTTTGTCGGTTTTGCTCGCCGCTAATATCGGAGCCAACAACTCCGCCGCGGCGATGGCTTCGTCCTACGGCGCGGGAGCGAGGACAAAAAAACAGGCTGTCTGGCTCATAGCGATTTTTGCGGTTCTGGGAGCGGTAATCGCTGGAGCCCCCGTTATAGAGACCATGGGGAAGGGCATTGTTCCGTCCTCGGTTTTTGAGTCTGACGTCATACTCACGGTTGCCGTTCTTGTTATTGCGCTTGTTTTCGTTTCGTGGGCGAATGTTTCAAGGATTCCGGTCGCCACAACGCACGCGATTGTCTGCTCAATTGCGGGAATAGGGCTTTTCTTCGGCACTCTCAACGAGAGCCGTTTCTACGAAATAATCGGCTGGTGGATAGCCGCGCCCGTGCTTTCATGGGCGGTCGGTTTTTTTGTCGGCAAGTTTCTTTATTACAAAATCCTCAACTATCTGGTTGAGAACTTTTCAGAGGATTCAGTCGGCAGAGTGTTGAAATGGTGCATAACCGTTTCGGGAACTTTCCTCGCTTTTTCAGCGGGGGCGAACAATTCCGCCAATGCCGTGGGTCCCATTGTGGGGCTTGGAATTATTGACTCCTTCTGGGGCTCTCTGCTGGCGGGAGTGGCTATGGCCGTGGGCGCGCTTCTTCTCGGCGGGAGGGTTCTTGAAACCGTGGGGAAGCAAATAACCGAAATATGTTTGATAAGGGCAATAACGGTTGAAGCGACCGCGGCGGCGATAATCGTGGCGGCGTCCCTGTCGGGAATACCGGTTTCAATAACTGAGATAGTAACGGCGGGAATTGTGGGTTTTTCCTGCGCTCAGCACGGTTTCGGAGCAACCGCGAAAAACCGCCACGTGCTAAAAATAGCATTTTTCTGGATTGCGGTGCCGTTTATCACTGTCGGAATCGGCTATGCGGCGAGTATGCTTCTTGTGGTAAAATAGGCGCGGCGAGATGAAATTCACCCGTAAGCAGGTAGAGGAGCTGAACAGGCGGTTTGAGGATGAAGGTCCCGAAGAGGTTCTTTCATGGGCAATCGCCAATCTTCATCCCAAAGTCGCGTTCGCGACAAGTTTTCAGTCTCAGGGCTCGGTTGTGATTGACATACTTCTGCGCGTCAAGCCGGACGCGCGCGTTTTTACAATTGACACATTGCGGCTCAATCCCGAAACTCACGAAACAATGGAAAAAATCAGGCGGAGATACGACATTGAAGTGGAAGTTCTCTTGCCCGACACCGCCGAGGTTGAGGAGATGGTTTCCGCGCACGGAATGGATCTTTTCTACAAAGGGGTGGAAAACAGGCATTTGTGTTGCGGCATAAGAAAGGTGAACCCCTTGCGCAAATACCTCGCCGGCGTTGACGGCTGGATAACCTCTCTGCGCAGAGACCAGACCGGACTCCGGGCGGAAGCGCAAAAATTTGAAATAGACCACATCCACGGCGGGATTTTGAAAATCAACCCCATTGTGGACTGGACCGAGGAGCGCGTCTGGGACTATGTGAAATCAAACGATATTCCCTACAACAAACTTTATGACATGGGTTACACATCCATAGGTTGCGCGCCATGCACGCGCGCGATTTCCCCCGGAGAAGACTCAAGGGCCGGCAGATGGTGGTGGGAATCGGATTCCGACAAAGAATGCGGCATACATTTTGCCCATGAAGAATCTGTTCCGGACGGGAACAAAAACTGAAAATCCGCAGATGAGTGAAAACAAAACCCTCTCCGCCGCTCCGTCTTTTTTCGTGGAAAACCTCAATCCCGAACAGTTTGAGGCGGTTTGCCACACGGGCGGGCATATTCTTGTTTTCGCGGGGGCGGGTTCGGGGAAAACCCGTGTTCTTACAAGCCGCATAGCGTTTCTCATAAATGAAAAAGGCGTGCCTCCCTCGGAAATTCTCGCCGTTACCTTCACGAACAAAGCGGCGCGTGAGATGAAAAACAGGGTGGGGGAGTTTGTTCCCGATAAAATTTCGGGCATATGGCTCGGAACTTTTCATTCAATTTGCTCACGCATACTGCGCAACGACATTGAAAAACTGGATCTTGGATATACAAACGACTTTGTGATTTACGACACGGGAGACCAGACAAACGTTCTTAAAAAAATCCTTGCGGAAATGAATGTGAACGAAAAAATTTTGCCTCCCGGGGTTGTGAGAAGCCGTATTGAGAGATTCAAAAGAGACAACAAATTCCCGCCCTCTCAGAGCTCATTTTCCCCGGGCGAAAAATATGTCTTTGAAAAAATGCAAGCGATGGAAAAATACTCCGCCGCCCTGAAAAGTGCCAACGCGCTTGATTTTAATGATTTGCTCTGTTTAGTCGATAGGCTTTTTGAGAAAAATAAGGACGTTCTGGAAAAATACAGAGCCCGTTTCAAACATATTCTTGTTGACGAATATCAGGACACAAACCGTGTCCAGTATCAATTTATAAAAATGCTCGGGCGGAACAACGCTGAAATCTGCGCGGTCGGTGATGACAGTCAGTCAATTTACGGATGGCGCGGAGCGGAAATTAAAAACATTCTGGGTTTTGCCGATGATTTTCCCGGTTCAAAAATAGTCCGTCTTGAAAAAAATTACCGTTCAACCGCGACCATACTTGATGCGTCCAATGCCGTTATAGATAACAATGTTCACGGCGTTAAGAAAAATATGCGCACAGACCGCGATAGCGGCGAGCCAATAGGGATTTATGAGGCGCGAAACGAATTTGACGAGGCGGATTTCGTGGTTTCAAAAATTAAATCGCTTGTGGAAACGGGCAATTTTTCGCCGGGCGATTTTGCCATTCTTTACCGCACAAACAGCAAATCCCGTCTTCTTGAAGACAGCTTTTTAAGGGAAGACGGAATTTCCTGCGTTGTTGTAGGAGCTTTGAGTTTTTACAACCGCGCGGAAATAAAGGATTTAATTTCCTACATGCGTCTTCTTTTCAATTCCGCCGATGACGCGGCGGTTTTGAGAATAATAAACACTCCTTCCAGAGGAATAGGGGACGCAACCGTTGAGAAACTCTCGGAATTCGCGTCTTTAAACGGAATTTCAATAATGGAAGCAATTCACCGCGTTCCGCAAGAGGATTTTTTGAAAAAAAGGGCTGTTGAAGCAGTCGGGAAATTCGCGCTTATGATTGAAAACCTTTCGCAATCCGCCAAGGGCGTCGGAGCGGCTGAGACTCTCAAAGCGATTGTTGAAAAAACCGGTTACCGCGGATTTCTTGAAAAGGATGAAAATAAAAAAGAAAACATTGATGAGTTTATAAATTCCGCGCATGAGTTTGACGAGCGAGGGGAGGGTGAGGCGGATTCCCGGAATTTTGTCGAGCAGATAGCGCTCACGAGCGATTCAGACACGGAAACCGGAGACGACACGGTAAAACTTATGACGCTTCACGCGTCCAAGGGGCTTGAGTTTCCGGTTGTTTTTATAGTCGGCGTAAACGAAAAAGTAATTCCGCTGGTTCGCGATAATAACTACGATGAGATTGAGGAGGAAAGGCGGCTTTTTTATGTGGGGATGACGCGCGCTAAAGAGCGTCTTTTTTTGTGCTACCCAATTCAAAGGAAGTTTTACGGGAGAGAGGAGACAATGATTTCCTCGCAGTTTTTTGACGAAATTCCCGAAGAATTGAAAAAATACGAGGATTTCAAGCCGGCGTTTCGTTATCGCGCGGAAACGGAACCTGATGAAGATACGCAACCGCTCTTTACTCCCGTTCCAAAAAGTTCGCTCAAAATCGCACGCGGATTTGCCGCGGGCGGTTTTGTTCGCCATGACAAGTTCGGGCGCGGAAAGGTTGTGAAGGTTGAAGGCACGGGCGACAACGCCGACATAACGGTTTTATTTCCGTCTGCGGGCAGGAAAAGAATTCTCGCCTCTTTTCTCAAGAAACTGTGATTTTATCTCTTTTTCTTTTTGTAGAGAAAAAGCTGCCATTTTTCCTCGGCCATTCCGGCGGCATCCATCTCGGCGCGCGCCATAGTGAAAAAAAGATCTGAAAGGCGGTTTATGTAAGCGGCAATGGCGGGGTTTACTTCGTCCTGTTTCATAAGAGAAGCAAGTTTGCGCTCGCCTCTTCTTATCTGCGTTCTTACTACGTGGCACAAAGCCGATATTTCATTTCCGCCGGGAAGCAGAAAATAGTCCGAAGGGGACGACATATTTTCTTCAAGTTCATCCACCCATTTTTCGCAAAATTCCGCGCCGTCAACCGGCAGGGGATTTGTGTTTTTTTTGTGCGAATCCGACGGGCGCGCCAGATGAGACATCATATCCATCATGTCTTTCTGTATTTTATGCAGTCCGGGCTGCCACCGGTGGTTTTCTCCGATTTTGGAGCGCAAAAGCCCGATTGTTGAATTTGCCTCGTCAAGTGTTCCGTAGCACTCCACCCGCGTGTCATCCTTGTCAACACGTCTTCCGCCGAAAAGCGCCGTTTTTCCTGCGTCTCCTTTTTTTGTGTAAATCTTCATTTTACAGCCTCCATTTTCCCCGTTCGCGTGTATTTCGCGCCTATGGCTTCGGAGAATTTTAACGCCGCGCCTATTTTTACGAAACTCGCTTCGGTGTCAACCACGGTTGTTTTCGCGCGCGCGCCGATAATTGTTTTGAATTTTTTAACACTGTCTTCAAAGGGCTCTTTTCCGGTTTCACAGGAATTAATTCTTCCGTCCGTGAATATGAACAGCGCGGAATTATTCTTTTTCGCACTCCGTGATTTTTTCAGTATTTTCCCCGCAAGCACAATACCCGCGCTCATGTTTGTTCTGCCTCCGGTTTTAAGTTCGGTGAGGTTGGAAATTAATTTTTCCGCGTCTGCGGCGGGCGGCGAAAAAATCTGCGCGCCGTCCTCATAAAGAGCCACTCCCGAAAACTCCATAACATTCCCCTTGTTTTTCCGGACGGTTTCACCAATGATTTTTTTCGCGTGTGAAATTTGTTTTCCAAGCGCCATTGAACCGCTTGAATCAACAATGAAAACAACCTTGGTATTTCCGCGTCCCCGCTCCGTTTTATTTTTTCTGGAAAACTCTCCGTGTATTACATAATTTCGCGCGGTTTCATAAACATCTGTTTTGTCCGCGTTCTGTTTTCCGTTTCGCGCCGCGGCGTTTATTTCTTCGGAATCAACCCGTCCGCGCTGCGCGGCCGGAGGGTCGGTTTCTATTTCCACCGCGTGAAAATCACCGTCCGCGGTGAACAGTTTTTCATTTCTCGGAAACCATCCGTAATCGGAGAGGGATTCGGAAACGTCTTTTCTTTCGTGTTTTTCCGCGCCCGCGCCGCTTTCCAAGTCGTGGTCTAAGTCACGGTTTTCAGGTTGGGAGTTTTCGGAGTTTTTTTTTCCTCATCCGCCGGAGTTTTAGCACGGTGTCGCAAAACAAAAGGCGCGACCTTTTCCACATCGTCCGCGTTTGTCTCATTTTTGCCTTCAAGAGCCGCAAGCGCGCGCGCCGCTTTTACAATCAGTATGTCAGCTCTCATTCCCTCTGCGCCGCTTGAAAGGGCAATTTCGGACGCTTTGTCGAAAATTTCCTCTCCGACTGCCACATTGTCCAGATTTTCCGCCGCTTTAATTATTTTTTTCCGCAGTTTTTTCTGTTCTTTTTCAAAATCCGCGCAAAAACCCTTCGGGTCGGAGTCAAACTCCATTCTTCTGCGCGCCACCGTCCGCCGTGTTTGCGGGTCGTCCGGGGATTTTATTTCAACGCAAAGCCCGAATCTGTCCAGAAGCTGGGGTCTGAGTTCGCCTTCCTCGCCGTTCATTGTTCCGACCAAGCGAAAGCGCGACTTCACTTTTTGGGAAATTCCGTCCCGTTCAAGCATGTATTCGCCCGCCGCCGCGGCGTCAAGCAGAATGTCCGTCAGATAGTCGTCAAGCAGGTTGACTTCATCTATGTAAAGTATTCCGCCGTCCGCCTGTTCAAGAAGCCCTGAACGGACGATTTGCCGCTTTTCATTTATCAGTTTTTCCAGATCAACCGCTCCAAGAACCCTGTCTTCAGTCGCGCCTATGGGCAAATTGATTACGGGGAAATTCAAATCAGAGTCCGAAAGCATGTCCCCGATGGCGCGGACAGTCGTTGTTTTTCCCGTTCCCTTTTCGCCGCGCGCGAGAACGCCGCCTATTTGCGCGTCAACAGCGCAGAGCATAAGCGCGAGTTTAAGGTCGTTCTGCCCGCATATAGCCGAAAAAGGGAAGATTTTTGCCGTTTTTTCAGACATCTGGTTTTTCAGGATACCACACAATTTTCCCGTCCGCCGACACAAGGGCGAGTGTGAGAGCGCCGCCGAACCGTTTGCGGCAGTGTTTACGGCACTGTTTAAGCAGTTCGGAATAGAACGGCTCACCCGCCCGGACGGGGAAAATCTCTTCAAGACGCCGCGCCATATTCAGTTTTTTAATCTTTTCCGCCGCGTTTTTATCCGAGCCCGCTTTTTTCGCCGTTTCAGCCATCAACTCCCTGTTCCATTCACCTTTTCCGCTGTGAGTATCCATATCCCCGCTTGCGAGTTTCACCGCCTTTCCAATCATTGTGGCGAGGGTCAGGTCTTGTATTCCGTTCTTCTCCGCCGCGTCAAGCAGTCTGCCAATCCAGTTGCCGTATTGGACGAAAGCGTAGTCAGGCAAAGCGGGGAACTGTTTGCGGAGAATCTTTTCACTTCTTCCGCCCGATGAGGCGACCAGATGGGCGCATTGGTTTTTAGACGCTATTTTGACCGCCTGAATTATGCTTGCCACGTATGACGCGCTTGAAAACGGCCTCACTATTCCCGTTGTGCCGATTATGGATATTCCGCCTTTAATGCCGAGCCGTGAATTAAGGGTTTTCTTGGCAAGTTTTTCGCCTTCCGGCACAAAAATCGTTATTTCCGCTCCCGCATTTTCGCGTCCGTTTTTTTTAAGCAGTCCGCCGACCGCTTCGGTAATCATTTTTCTCGGAACTTTGTTTATGGCCGGTTCGCCCACTTTTATTCCAAGTCCCGGAAGAGTTACGGTTCCCACTCCCTTGCCCCTGAGAAAACGGATTTCTCCCGTGCTGTTGAGGGAAACCTTGCCGCCAATTAACGCGCCGTGCGTAACATCAGGGTCGTCTCCCGAATTTTTAACGGTTGTGGCGGACGCGCTGTTTTTTCCGTATTCGCAATCGTTAATTTTGAAATTAGCCCTTTTTCCGCCGGGCAGTTCAATTTTCACTTCTTTTATTTTTTTTCTCTCAAATATGCTCATAACCGCCGCTTTCGCGCACGCGGTCGCACACGCTCCCGTGGTCAGTCCCGTTTTCATTTCTTTCAGGTTCTCAGGCGGCGGACTAAGACACATTTTCAATTTCCCTCACGGCGCGAATTAAATCTTTTTCCGAAGAAACCACGCGGTTGAAAAGCGGTTTTTCAGGGCGTTGTATAACGGCGATTTTCGCGCCCGTTTCAATGGCGGCTTTTATTTTGGCGTTTTGTCCCCCGCTGTTCCCGCTTTCTTTTGTTACGATTGATTTTATTTTCAGTTTTTCAAAGAACATTTTTTCTTTTTTAACATCGCGGTGCGGCAATTCAGTTACAAGACGATTTTTCGGAAAACCCGCTTTTTCCGCGAGTTTCACCGAATTTTCACGGGGCAGAATGCGGGCGTAGCAAATGTGTCCGTTTTCCCAGAGCGGTTTTAATTCTTCAAGCGTCTGAACCCCGCTCAGAATCAGGCGCGCGCCTTTGCGGTCTTTCAATTTTTCAACCGCGTCCGCATAGCATTCGCAATAGCAGACAAGCCGGTGATTTATTCTTTGCGGATATTTTCTCTCAAATCTTATTACGGGAATTTCCATTTTTCGCGACATTTCCGAAACGGTCGCGTGCAGATGGCGGGCAAACGGATGCGCGGCGTTTACAATGAATTTTATTTTATTTTTTTTGACAAATCGCGGCAGAGATTTGTCGTTCAAATCACCGTGTATGTATTCGCAGAACTCAGACGGCTCAAAATCCGTTTTTGTTTTAGTGGAATAAAAATAGCGCGTTTTTTGTTTGTCCAGCGCCGCAGCCGCTTTTTTCCCCTCCGTTGTTCCGCCAAAGATGATAATGTCCGGCGTTCGCGACTCCTTTCCCCCCCCCGCCCGGAACAGATGCCGCCACTGCGGGTGATATAACCGCGAGCGCGTGCCGCTTTTCGCAAGTGCGTCTCCGACAACAATCAAAACGGTTCGGGTGAGTTTATTTTCGCGGATTATGTCCGCCAAATCCTTTAATTCTCCGCGCCAAATCCTTTCGTCTTCCCATGTTGCGCGGTAAAGAACGGCAACCGGAGTTTCGGGGCTGTAATATTCAAGCAGTTGATTTTGCACTTTCCGTCCCATTTTCGCGCTCAGGAAAACGCACATAGTCGCGCCGTGCTTTGCCATTTCGGAAAGTTTTTCGCCTTTCGGCATGGGGGTTTTTCCTTCACCTCTGGTGAGAATTATTGACTGCGAAATTTCAGGCGCGGTAAATTCCGCTTTAAGCCGCGCGGCGGCCGCCTGAAAAGATGAAACTCCCGGCACAATCACATATTCCATCTTTTTTCTGTCCAGAACTTCCATCTGCTCGCGGATTGCTCCGTAAATTGACGGGTCGCCTGAATGAAGGCGGACAATCAACGCGCCTTTTTTGTAAAATTTTTCCATAAGTTTTGTTTGCGTTTCCAGAGTCATTACGGCGGAGTTCTTTACTGTGGCGGAGGGTTTCGCCTCTTTTGTCAGATTTTCCGGCACGAGGCTTCCTGCGTAAAGAATCAAATCCGCCCGCCGTATCAAATCCCGTCCCTCAACTGTTATAAGGCGCGGGTCTCCGGGTCCCGCGCCGACTATCGCAACAAGAGACGGGCGCGGATTTTCCGCGACCGCGAACGTGTATTTTTTGCCGGACGGCAGGGTTATTTTTGTTTTTTCAACAATGAGTTTTTTCGTTCCCGAAACCGCGATGGCGGCGGGCTCGCAAACGCCGTCCGTTCCGGTTTTTTTCTTCACAACCGCGGACGGGTTCGGCTTGGGGGTTTTTTTCAGATATTTTTCGTCGTAAACGTGAAAGGGAATTTTAAGTTTTTCCGAGAGTGCGGTGAAAGCGGGTTCGGACTTTTTTATTTTCGCCGAAGCAATCGCGGCAACCTCAAAAAGCGAAAAGCCCCGCACCTTCATCTCTTTTTCAAATGATTTTATAAAATCGTCCGGCTCCACGCCTTTCTGGCTTCCAAGCCCCACAAAAAGGGATTTCGGCCGTGTTTCGGTCGCCGTTGTAATAACGGGTTCGGCTCCGATAATTTTTGCCGTTTTTTCCGCGAGTTTGTTGGCTCCCCCCTCATGTCCCGACAGAACCGATTGTGCGAAAAGTTTATCTTCGGAAACATTTACGACCGCCGGGTCGGTTTTTTTATTTTTTATGTTCGGCGCGATACAACGGACGCAAATTCCAAGCGCGCCTATAAAAATAAACCCGTCGTATTTTTCGAAGTTCTCCCCGGTGAAAACGCCAATTGATTTTACGGTTTTAACCCCGGCGCCTTTTCGGGTTGAAACAATGTCGGCAACGGTTTTTCCCTCCGCGATTTCTTTTGCAATTTCGCGGGCAATTTTTATCCCCGCCACGGAAACCGCGATTATTGCGACTCTTTTCATTTTTTCACCGCGCTTAAAATCTCAATATTTCCGGCGGTTTCGCGCGCTTCAAATTTAAACCCCGATTCCACCGCGCGCGCGCGGAATGTTTTTCCGCTTTCTTCCGTAACGCTGTTGAGAACAATTTTTCCGCCCGGTCGTGTGATTTTTCCGAGAATCTCCATCATCTCTCCGAGCCGCCCGCCGTGCCCGCCTATAAAAACCGAATCCGGCGCGGGAAGTTTTTCCGGCGAAGATTTAAAAAAATCGCCCATCACGACTTTTATTCCGGGCGCGGAAAAGTTTTTGGAGTTTTTTTCAATAAGTTTTTCACAAAGCGGATTTTTTTCAAAAGCCGTAACCCGCACGCGCGGGTTACGGCGGCGCGCCTCAATTGAAACCGACCCCGTGCAAAATCCGATGTCCCATAAATGCTCAAGGTTTTCAACTTCAAGGCGCTCAACAGCCCGCGTCCGCGCCGGCTGTTTTGTTATCATTCCCGGTCTGTCCGGAAGCGTTTCAAACTGTTTTTCCTTCCGCTCCGGCTCCGCGATTTTTTCAATTATCACCGCGCACGGCTGGCGGAAATCGCTTTGTGCGGTTTCTTTGAGCGTGAGAGAGCGGATTTTTTCGTCTTTTTCCCCGAGGTTTTCCCCGGTTACGGACCCGTAGTTTTCAAATCCGTATTCAATCATTCGCTGCGCCGCGGAATCAGGCGAGTTCACGGCGTCCGTAAGAAGTCCCGTGAATTTTCCTCCCGCTATTAAAGCCGCGTCAAGTTCATGCCAGTCCCGCCCGTGAACCGAAGCAAAAGCGATGTTTTCACAAACGGTTTCCGCCTTGCTCAAAAGAGTTTCTATGCTGTTCGGAGCGCGAAAAACCTTTAACTTGCGCTCCGGACGCAGTTTTTTTATCGTGGAGCCGATTCCATAAAAAAGAGGGTCGCCGGACGCGAAAATAACAATTGTTCCGCCTCCGGTGTCCAGATGGCGATCGTAGGCGCGCAGGGTTTTTTCAATGTCGCCGCCTATGTCTATCCACCGCGCGCCTTCGGGAAGCAAATCACGGACTTTTTCAAAATGTCTTTTTCCGCCGGAAAAAACGCTCGCTCTCCGCACCACTTCGGCGGCTTTTTCGGGCAAAGCGAACCTTCCGCCCTCGCACGTTATTCCTATGGCGGTCAATTCCGGCTCTGCGGATGCTGGCGGAGTTTTACTCATGACTCAAAATATACATACGCGCCCGCGATTGAAAAAACGCGCCTGCTCCCTATACTATCTCACTCCCGCTATTCCTCACCCGCACCTTTGAGGCGGGAGTGCCTGATGGTGAAAAAAACCAAACTTAAAAACGCCAAATCTTCCGCGCTTTTCACCCGCGCCAAAAATGTTCTTGTCGGCGGAGTGAACAGCCCCGTGCGCTCTTTCAGCGCGGTCGGCGGCTCTCCGCTTTTCGTTTCAAAAGCAAAAGGCGCGTTCGTTTACGATCCGGACGGCAATCGCTACACGGACTACATAGCGTCATGGGGCCCTCTCATAATCGGGCATGCTCACCCTTCGGTTGTTCGCGCCGTAACGTCCGCCGCTCGCGCGGGAACAAGTTACGGTGTTTCGTGCGAGCCGGAGATTGAGCTCGCGAAAATCGTTACAAAATCTTTCAAATCCGTGGAAAAAGTCAGAATGACCAATTCCGGAACCGAAGCGCTTATGAGCGCCGTGCGTCTTGCCAGAGCGTTTACACGGCGCGACCTGATTGTGAAATTTGACGGTTGCTATCACGGCCATGCCGACCATCTGCTCGTGAAAGCCGGTTCGGGAGCGGCAACCTTCGCCCGTCCGGGCTCGTCCGGCGTGCCCAAGGCGTTTGCCGCGCAAACGCTCACGGCAAAATACAACGACACGGATTCGGTTGAAAAACTTTTCAAGCGTCACGGCCAAAAGATAGCCGCGATTGTAATTGAGCCGGTCGCGGGAAACATGGGAGTTGTTCCTCCCGCGCGGGGGTTTCTGAGGTTTTTGCGAAAAATCTCGCGTGAGCGCGGCGCGCTTTTGATTTTTGACGAAGTCATAACGGGTTTCCGTTTGCGCGGCGCAAGGGGGGCGGGCGCGCAGGGGCTTTACGGCGTAACGCCGGACATAACGTGCCTCGGCAAAATCATCGGGGGCGGTCTTCCGGTTGGCGCTTACGGGGCTCGAAAAGAGATTATGGATATGGTGTCGCCTCTGGGTCCCGTTTATCAGGCGGGAACGCTTTCGGGCAATCCGCTCGCCGTAGCGGCGGGAATCGCGACAATCACGGGCGTAGGCGCGCGCGGATATGAAAAGATTGACCGCCTCGCGTCCGTGCTTGAGCAAGGCACGACGGACGCGGCGCGAAAAACCGGCGCGCCCGTTACGGTCAACCGGGTCGGTTCAATGCTTACGGTTTTCTTCTCGCCCGAACCCGTTTCGGACTATGCCTCCGCCCTGCGTTGCGATACTGAAAAATTCGGCGTTTTTCACTCCGCGCTGCGCTCAAAAGGCGTTCTTTTCCCGCCCTCTCAGTTTGAAGCGGCTTTTATTTCAACGGCGCACACCGAAAGGGATATTCAGAAAACAATTAAAGCGATTGAATACGCGCTTGGGCGGGTTTACTCCGGAGGCGGGCGATGAAAAACAGGTGGATGGTTTTTGCGGTTGTGGGGATTGAGTTGGCAATCTCGGTTACCGCCGGGCTCATAGCGGGCGGCTGGCTTGATGATAGAATGGCGAACCAGACGCCTTATATGACGGTCGCCGGGCTTGTTCTCGGCACGGTTTGCGGAATGGTTTTGCTTTTTAGAACGCTTGGGAGATTCGGATGAGCGGCGCGAATTCCGGGCGCGCTATTGAAGGGTTTGCTTTCGCGTTTTCCGCGTTTTCCGCGCTCGCGGGGTGGGCGCTTTTCGGAGGCGGTTTCGCGTTTGCCGCCGTGTGTTCGGGCGGGTTGTTCGCCGCCGATGTTCTGATTTTGCGGCTCATAGTTTCGGCGTTCACCGGACGGGGTGGAAGGGGCAAAATCTCCGCCGTGCGCGCGGGCGTTTTATTCGTTATGAAAATTGCGGTTTTTGCCGGAATTGCGGTTTTTCTAATTTCGGTTGCAAGTTTGGACATTATAGGTTTTACTACCGGACTGACCGCCGGAGTCGCGGGAGTCATAACGGCGGGGCTTATTAAAAACAGTGGAACATTTTAGTTGGTTTTATTTGCTGGGGCTGGGGCGTTTTGACCACATAATAGGGCTCGGAGTGGTGGTTTCTTTCCTTGTTGTTTCAGGTCTGGTTTTCAGAAAAAGCGTGTCCGCCGACACCTCAAATTTGCCTTCGGACAAATTGTCTTTCAGAAACTTTGTTGAGTTAATCGGCATAGATTTTCTGCTTGGAATGCTCACAAACATTCTCGGCTCGCGCGAAAAGGCAAAACACTATTTCCCCCTGCTTGCGGGCTCGTTTTTCTTCATACTTTTCTGCAATCTGCTCGGAATTGTGCCGGGTTTTCTGCCGCCCACCGGCACGCTCAACACAACGCTTGCGTTCGGGATTTTGATTTTCATAATGTATAACTTCTACGGCTTTCGCGCTCACGGCACGGGCTACGTAAAACAGTTTCTCGGTCCGGTCGCGTTTCTCGCGCCGCTTATGTTTCTGATTGAACTCGTGAGCCACATTGTGCGTCCCGTTTCACTTTCTCTGCGTCTGTTTATGAACATCACGGGAGACCACATGGTCATGGGAGTTTTTATGAATTTGACGCATTTCATAATCCCCGCGCTTTTTATTGCGCTCGGCATATTTGTCAGTTTTCTTCAGGCGTTTATATTTACCGTGCTTTCCGCAATCTATATCGGGCTTGCGGAGTCGCACCACTGATTTTATTTTGGAGATGAAACCTACAAAGGAGGAAGTAAGATGAAAAGGTTTATTTTTATGGTTACCGGTGTTTTGGTTGCCGGCATTTTCTCTTTCGCGCCGGAAGCGGCCGCGGCATCGGGAGAAACGGGTGGTCTTGCCAAACTCGGCATAGGGCTCGGAGCGGGTCTCGGAATTGGCATCGCGGCTGGGATTGCCGGGCTTGGTCAGGGGCGCGCCACCGCGGCGGCTCTTGAGGGAATAGCGAGAAACCCCGGCGCGGCGGCAAAGATCCAGACTCCGATGATTATCGGTCTTGCTCTTATTGAGTCGCTCGTTATCTACGCGCTTCTCATCGCGTTTCTGCTTCAGGGCAAAATCTAACTTTCCTGACAGACGCATAAACTGTTTTGTTCCGCGCGGCGGGAGTGAATATGTTCACGCCCGCCGTTTGCGCGGCTTTACGGTTTTAACCGTTTTGCCATTTCTCTTTCACAAACTCTTTCGCCTGCTTTTTGGTTTTGAGGCGGTTTTCAAGTTGCGCTTCTTCAATTTCGGCGAGGATTTTTGAAAACTCGGGACCGGGTTCAAAGCCCATTTTGATTAAATCCTTTCCCGTTAAAATCGGTTTGGGTTTTATCTCCTCCTCACCCATTTCTTTCAATTTCGCTTTGGCGAACTCATATGCGTCCGTCATTCCGTGGCTTGCGAGGCAGTCCGCCAGATGAAGCGCGAGATGCTCCTCAAAATACGGCATTCCAAGAAACCGTTTGAGCGTGCTTTCCCTCATTTTTTGAATGTCCTTGAACTTCAAATGGTGGCGCACAAGTTCTGAAATTCTCTCAATCTGCTTGTTTGAAAACCGCAGGCGGCGGCAGATTTTTTTAGACATTGCCGCGCCGACCCTGTCGTGCCCGTTGAAACGTATTCTGTCACTCAATTCAAAAGTCGGCGGCTTGCCAACGTCGTGAAGAAGCGCCGCGACCGCAAGCTCCGCCGACCTGTCCGGCGTGTTTTCCTCCAGCTTGTCCAGAACAAGCTGTGTGTGAACAAACACATCTCCTTCGGGGTGGAATTCGGGCGGCTGTTCAACGCCCGCCATCGCGTTCGCTTCGGGCAGAACGTGGGCGAGAAGCCCCATTTTGCGCAAAAGCCCCAGCCCGCGTCCGCTGTTTCCGCGCGTCAGGATTTTCACAATCTCGTCGCGCGTCCTTTCCGCGCTCACGTCCTCTATAAAACGCGAATTTTTCACAATCGCCCTGAAAGTGCGCGACTCAACCTCAAACCCCATATCCGCCGTGAAACGCGCCGCCCGCAACATTCTCAGGCGGTCTTCGGCAAACCGCCGTTCCGGCTCGCCGATGGTTCTCACAACCTTCGCCTCCAGATCCTCGCGCCCGCCTACATAGTCAAAAATTTCCCCGCTTTCGGGGTCAAGCAGAAGCCCGTTTATCGTAAAATCCCTTCTCTCCACGTCCTCTTTTTCGGTCGTTCCGTAAGACACGGTTTCGGGATGTCTGCCGTCTTTGTAATCAAAATCCTTGCGGAAAGTCGCCACCTCAAAACTGTCCGGTCCCTTTAAGACTATAATCACACCAAAGCTTTCGCCCACCGCGACCGTTCGCGGAAAAATTTTCCGCACCTCTTGCGGTGTCGCGCTCGTGGTAAGGTCAAAATCACCCGCCTTCAACCCGCACAGCATATTCCTCACGCACCCGCCCACCATAAACGCGGAATGCCCCGCGTCTTTAAGAGAGCGCACAACGCCGCGCGCTTTTTTGAAAAGCGGGTCGGAGAAATACGCGGTGTCTATTTCGGCATGGTTTTTAGGCATTCGGGGTTTCCTTGTTTCAAGAGCGGACGCGCTCGTATATTATACCGCCCAAAAGCGGAAAACTGTTTTGTTCATCCGCGCCGGAGTTTCAATGCTTCCTGACACATTGCCCGAAATGATAAAAGCCGGAATGTCCGAAAACGGTTCGTCTCTTCTTTTTCAGAAGCGGGACGGCTGGAGTTGGAAACAGATAACCTGGAAAGATTTTGAGACGGACGTGCGCAGCATCGCCGCCTTTCTCGTGGGCGGCGGTTTCAAATCCGGAGACCGCGCGTTTTTTGAAGGCGGCGGCGCGTATGAAGGACTTGTGTCTGAAACCGCCGTTCTCATGATTGGCGGGGTCGCGGTAAGCGGGTTTGCGCCGGGCTCGCGCGACACGGCCGGCGCAAAGGCGGTGTTTGCCGCGACTCGTGAATCCGCGCCGGAGTTTGCTCCGGGCGGAGACGGAAAAGCGATTTTTCTTTCCGGTTCAGGGGGTTCCAAACCTGAAGACCCGGTCGTTGATTTCAGAGCCGCGCTCAAATTTGGGTTTCTCAAAAGCAAAAAATTGACCGATGAACTGAACGAGATGTTCTCGTCCGTCCGCGCGGACGCGCCCGCCGTTGAAGTTCGGGGAGCGGAAAGCGGGACGCAGGCATTTTCCCAGAGCGGTTTTATGCGCTCGCTTGATTCCGCGCTTGCGGATGTGGCTTTGAGCGGAGATTCTCAAGTGTTCTGCCACCTTCCGCGAGCCGATATGTTTTCGCGTGCGGCAAGGTTTCTCCCTCTCTGCGTGTCCGCGCGTCAGGCGGTGGCGGAAAGCAAGGCGGACTTCTTCGCAGACATTCTTGAAGTTATGCCGACCGAGGTGTTTCTTGATTCGGACGGCATCAAAAACGCGGCGCGGAGCGCGGAGGGAAAATCCGCTTTCGGCGGACGGCTCCGGCGCATTTTTACCGACTCCGCGCCAAATGGCGAAACCGCTGAGTTCTATTCACGAAACGGGTTGGAAGTGTCGAAAATCTTTTTCCGCGCCGTTTGAATTCAGTTAAAATAGTTTTTTCGCAAGTGAAAATAAAAACAATGAGAAAACAAATTTTTGCCGCAATTTTTCTCGCGTCCGCGCTTTTTCTTGCGCAAGGTTCGGTCGCGAAAACATATGGAGGAAAGAAAATGGCTGAAACAAAACAGTGGGACTCCCCGCCCGAAATGAGCATAGACACTTCAAAAATCTATGTCGTGGAGATTGAGACAAACAAGGGCAAAATCACGCTTGAGATGTATCCCGAACACGCGCCGAAAACGGTCAACAACTTCGTGTTTCTCGCCGGTGAGGGATTTTACGACGGCGTTGTTTTTCACCGTGTCATACGGGATTTTGTGATTCAAGGCGGCGACCCCTCCGCAACCGGCAGCGGCGGTCCCGGATACAGGTTTGAGGATGAAACGGCGGGCAACCCGCTTGTGCATTCCCGTGGCATGATTTCAATGGCTAACTCCGGTCCCGACACAAACGGAAGCCAATTTTTCATAACCCATTCGCCCCAGCCGCACCTGAACGGACGCCACACGGTTTTCGGAAAAGTGATTGACGGAATGGACGTTGTGGATGCCATGGAAGAGGGCGACAAAATGGAAAAAGTTACCGCAAGCGAGCGGTAGCGCACCGATGGCAAATCCCGAACACATTGAAGAGATAAAAAAAGGCGCGGACAAATGGAACCGCTGGCGCGGTGAAAATCCGGACACTGTGCCCGACCTTTCCTGGGCGGACATTTCGGCGGCGGACCTTGCGGGCGCGAATTTTGCGGGCGCGAACATGAAACTGGCGTTCTGCAAAGGTTGTGATTTCACGGGAGCCGATTTCACCGGAGCCAACCTTTACGGAGCCAACTTTGAGGGCGCGAATCTTGCGGGCGCGAAAATGAAAAACGCCGACCTTGAAGGCGCGCACCTCATTGGCGCAAACATCAACGAGGCGGACACCGAAGGCGCGAATATGCGTTTTTCCAAAACCGAAGGGCATCAGTATTGAGCGAAAAACTTTCCTCGTTTGACGACTTCACGGACGACAAAATCTATGGCGTCAGCGAGTTGAACGCAGTCATCGGCTCGGCGGTCAGAGACGCGGGCGGCGGTTTTGTCTGGGTTGAGGGCGAAATAACTGACTTCATCGCGCACCGGAGCGGGCATTGGTATTTCTCCCTGCGTGATGAAAAAAGCGAAATCCGCGCCGCGTGCTGGAAACAGAACACTTTCAAAATCGGCTTTGTTCCCGAAAACGGGATGAAGGTTCTGTGCCGTTGCCAAACCGATTTTTACGAACAGCGCGGCACGGTCAATCTTTCAATTCTCACATTGGAGCCGCGCGGCGCGGGAGCGGAAGCGCTCGCGCTCAAACAGCTTCTCGCCAAACTTGAAAAAGAGGGGCTTTTCGCGCCCGAAAGGAAACAGCCCACGCCGTTTCTCTGCCGCAAAATCGGGGTTGTAACCGCTCCCTCAAGCGCGGCTCTGGCGGACATCGTAAAGGTCGCGCGGGGCAGGTTTCCGAATCTTGAAATAACCGTTTCGCCCGCGTCCGTTCAGGGCGGCTCCGCGCCCGCGGAAATCGCGCTCGCGCTCGGCCGTCTGGAAAAAACCGGTGTTGACGTCATCATAGTTGCGCGCGGCGGGGGCGGGGGTGAAGATCTTTCCGCTTTCAACACCGAGATTGTCGCCCGCGCCGTAGCGGATTGCTCAAAGCCGGTTGTCTCGGCGGTTGGTCATGAGACTGACATTACGGCTTCGGACCTTGCGGCGGACTTGCGCGCGGCAACACCTTCCGCGGCGGCGGAAATGGTGGTCGCGGTCAAGGCGGATTTGGTTGAGGGTCTTGAAGAAACCCGGCGGCGCCTCGGCTCTTCTCTGGTAAACGCGCTTTCCTACGCGGCGATGGAGATAGACGCGGTTTCAGATTCCCTCGTCCGCGCCGCACGGTCGCGTCTGGCGGAAACGCAATATGAACTTTCCGCGCTCGCCCTGCGTCTTGACGGTTTGAGTCCGCTCGCGACTCTGGAGCGCGGGTATTCGGTCGCCTACGCAAAATCGGACAAACCCGTTACGGACGCGTCTTCGCTCCGCGAAGGCGATGAACTTAAAATCAGATTTGCCAGAGGAACGGCTCTCGCCGAAGTGAAAAAACTTTTGAAGTGAGTAAAAACCTCGTCCGGTTTTTACTTCTCGCACCGTTCGCACGGGCAGTTCTGGCGCAGGAATTCAAAAGTGTAAATCCCCGTATCGTGTCCGTCATTCCATTTGAACTGCAACGCGTAAAGACCCACCTTGTCAATCTTTTCGGGTTTTAACTGCGTGTCTTCCGAACCCGGCACAATCCGCGTTTTGAACGGCAGTTTTCCCGTTCTGCTCGTGCTTCTGAGGCGGCGGCACGTCGCGCACGGGCAGATAAGCCGCAAATCCTCGTATGCGTAAACGCTGTTGTGTCCGTCGCTCCACTCTATTTGAAGCGCGGAGTCGCTGAACTCGCTTATTTCTTCGGGTACCGCCTTCATAGCGCTTTTCATTCTACAACAACCGCGCGCGGTTTGACACGCGCGCACCGCGAACTTACAATTTTCTTTCATGAGCCGTGAAGTGGAAATAACCGCTCTTGAAGCTGTTGCCCACTGGTTCTCCGAGGCGAAGCGGGCGGTAATTCTCACGGGACCCGAACTCACCTTTGAGGCGGGTATTCCGGATGCGGGCGAACTTCATTTCAATCCCGACATCAACAGTTTCAGGGAAGATGACTCCGTAAAGGAGAAGTATTGGGAGAAAATCGCCGAAATTTATCCGAAAATATCCGCCGCCGAACCCACCGCCGCGCACAAGGCGATTTACGAACTGTCAATTCTGGGAGAGCTGGACTGCGTTATCACTCAAGCGGTTGATGCTTTGCTGATTAAGGCGGGTTGCGAAAACGTGCTTCAGATTTATTCCTCAATCCATTGGGCGCAATGCCTCAACTGCGGAAAGGATTACAGAATGATGGAGACGCTCACCGAGATGTCGCGCTACGGGCGGAAAATCCCTTCATGCGCCGTTTGCCGAACCGGCATTCTCAAACCGCCGCTTTCGTTTCCGGGGCAGCCGCTTCCGCATTGGGAAGTGCGCGAGGCGTGGATAAAGATTCAAAATTGCGACTTTCTTATTTGCGCGGGCGCGTCTCTGGAAAATGAGCCGGTCGCGTCTTTTCCCGTTCAGGCTCGCGGCGGCGGAGCGAAAACTGTTGTGATAAGCGCGGCAAAGGGTTCCGCCGATGATTATGTTGACGCCGTTCTCTACGGAGGTCCGGCCGTTGTTCTGCCTGCGCTGGTTGAAGAAGTTAAACGGGTAAGCAGTGTTTGAACTCGCCCCCGCTTTACGACACTTATTTCCGAATTCGTTTTAACGCCGGTTTAACCAGAAGCGGATGAACCTTTCCAACCTCATCGGCAAGGAGTTTTGTCATTTTCTTTATATCCCACTGAGCCCCTTCGGACATTCGCAGATTTATCAAATGGTATAATTCCCACAGAGAGAAAACCCCTAAAACTTTTCTGTTGTGCGCGTTTGTAACCGCGTAGGCGGCGGCTTGCGGCTTGCCCGCGTCCGTAAGTTTTGCATAAAGGTCTTCGCTCAAAGCCGCCGCTTCAATCAAAAGCTCCCCGGCGCGCGCTTTTTTCACATTCGGCGGAATTGTGAGACCGAACCCCACTGACGGCTCGGCGGCGAACCATTGCGCTTTTCTGTGGCGCAAAAGTTGATGCCAGCACGCCTCGCTGATGACAAACTCGGCGGAATAATTTACAAGTTTGAGGGCGTCGTGCGGGTTGTCGTGCTTGCCGAGTTCGGAAATCGCCGCTTTGAAAAGCGCGCCGGACTGTTTCAAAGTCAGGCGGTTAATTCCCGAACTTTGCGGCAGTCCGCTTCCATACGCCAGCCCCGCCGAAATAGCGGCAAGCGCTTGCGCCTGCGGGTCGCGCGCTCCCTTGCCCGTCCAGTCAACAAGGCGGACAAACGGCGCGTCTTTTGTTTTTCTGTGTTTTTTCGGCGCCATCGCGGAGCAGAAACGCTCCAGTTTTTCGCGTGTTTTTTTCAGGCGCGGATTCGGAGACGCGTATTTCACAAGAGTTGGCACGCCGAAACGCACCTCGCGTTTAATCTCCTCCGCTCTCATTTGTGCTTCGGCGTATTCGGACGACAGCAGTTTCATCAAACATTCCTCAACCGCGCGTGCGTTAGCCGTCATTCCGAGGTTGGTCATCGCCGAAAGGTTCAGCGCGTAACGCGCGTCCTCAAACGCGATTTTTTCAAGGACGGTTTCACTTGTTTCCGGATTTGTTTTTATCAGATAAGAGAGGATTTTCGCGTTCAGTTTTTCGTAGATGTCATACTGTTGTTCGCAAACGCTCAAAAACTCGCGGGCGAGCGTTTTTTTCTTCGCGATTTCCGGCGGCACAACAAAATCGCCACGGCGCGGCTTCTGGTATCTTTGCGAGTATTCGGTGAAAGAAAGGTGTTCTCCGCACAGTTCAAGAAGCGATGAGAAAAGGCGCGAAACTTTTTCAATGCCAAGATGAACCGAAGCGTGTTCGGCAACCGAGGCGTGCCCGTAATTCAAAACCCATTTTTCGTGAAATTTTTCCGCACGCTGTTTTCCGCGCCCTTCCTCTTTCAGAACGGTCGCGATGTTGTCCTTGAAACTTTTGGGACTGCGGCTCACATAGGCGAAGATCACCGCGATAACCTCTTCGGGCAAGCCCGAAACGGCGTAGATGTCGCCTTCGGGGTTTGAAATATACTCCGCCGGAGCGGACTTTTTTGTCTTGCTCATTTCTGTTTTGGCACCGCAAGAACCAACTCAAGCGTCAGAACCCTCAGCCGCTGTTTTCCGCCGTCTTCAAAAATGGCGTCCATTCCGCCGAATTTCGCGGCTTCAAGCGCTTTCATTCCGCCGTCCGTAACGGTCTTTTCTCCAATCAGGCGGATTGTAACCGCGCCGATATCGTCTCTGCCGGCAATGTCGGATTTCTCCGCCACTTCCGCTCGCGCCCTTATGCTTTCATGCTCTCCGTCCGCGCCTCCCGAGTAAATCTCCCGCACAATGTCAGACGGATATGTCGGCGCGTTGTGCGCTCCCGAATTCATTCCCAACTGAACCGCGAACGGAAAATGTTCGCTCACCGCGCCTTCGCACCGCGCCTTCACCGCGCCGCCGTAGCCGATAAAAACCGATGACGGCGTGTGATGAACCGCCGCGTCATTAAGCGTGGCGATTTGAAGCCAACTGAAATCCGCGAGCGCGATTCCCCGCTCAAACGCGCCCGCGAGTTCGTCTCCTTCGTTCAATTCTTCAAAAGTTTTGCCGATGTCGCCGGACGCGGAATCCGCGTTGAACACGGGCGGCAAAACCGCTTTTGCGATGTCAATTTTTTCGGGCTGAGGTTTTACGGTGCTTGATTTGTCGTATGTCGCGCCTTTTTCCGCGCGCACAAGAACCTGCCGCGTGTAACTCAAAACCGCCGCGCCGCGCTGATTTGAAACAACCGTTTCCACCTGAACCGAGCCGTTTGTCGCGCCGTCTTTCCTGAATTCAACTCCCAGAACCGTTGACCGCGCCGAAACCGTATCGCCCTCAAAAACCGGCTCGCCGAACACAAGATTTGAGTATGAAAGGTTCGCTATGGCGTTGAACGAAACATCGTGAACGCTGAGTCCGAATCCGGTGTTAAACAAAAAACCTCTGCTCACAAGCGCGGGGTTTTTTATGCCGAATTCCTTTTCCTTGCGGCTCGCGTCCGGGTCCGCGTAGCCAAGCGGGGCGGAAACGCCCGTGTTCGCGGCCGGCGTTTCGCCGCCGAATTTTTTAACATACTGGCGGTTTCTCACCGGCGTTATCAGCACCGCGCCGTGATGGTAAATCTCGCCTTCGTGAAAATCGCCGATATATCTTTCAGACGGAGGAATTTTTGTCATTGTAAAACCTTAGAGAATAAAACCGTAATTGCGCTTTCCGAAACGAAGAGACTATATCCGCATTTTTCAAAACCCGTAACAAGCGCGGAGTTTCCATTTTGCGGCAACCCTGACTTCATCTTTTCCAAGTGTCTTTTGTAACTCCCTGTTCCCGCAGTTTGTTCTTCTGAACCCTTTCCGTGCCGGTTTTCGGCAGTGATTTCACAAACCGGATAAAACCCGGAATCATAAACGCGGGCATCTTCGGTTCAAGAAACTTCACTATTTTCGCGGGGTCGGGTCTTGCGCCTTTTTCGGGAACAATCACAATCATAACCTCGTCCTCGGCGTGTTTGCCCGCCGCCGATTTTATTCCCACCGCCGCGCACTCCTTCACCGCCGGATGAGACGACACAACGTTCTCCACCTCAAACGAACTGATGTTTTCGCCTCTTCTGCGGATGTAGTCCTTCACCCTGTCCATGAAATATATGTAGCCGTCTTTGTCCATCCATCCCGCGTCTCCGGTGTGAAACCACAGATTGCGGAAGTCTTCAACCGTTTTTTCGGGCATTTTGTTGTAGTAATGAAGCATTATGTTCGGCACGCGCGGGCGCACCACAATCTGCCCCACTTCGCCGCGCGCGAGCTCCTCGTCCGATTCCGGGTCGGCGATTTTGATTTCATAGCCGGGCGCCTCTTTTCCGCAAGACCCGACCCTGAACGGTTCGCCCGGACGCATCCAGGTGCATTGTCCGGTTTCGGTCAGTCCGTAGCCCTCCATAAATTTTATGCTGAACCGCTTCATAAACTTCTCAATTATGTCGTGAGGCGCGGGCGAGCCGAGCACAAGCCCGACTTTGTGCGTTTTCTCCTCCGGCACGGGCGGCGTGTTCCACATAAAATATGAAACCGTTCCCACCGTGTTGAACCTCGTAACCTTGTATTCGTTCATCCATCGCCAGAAGCGGCTCGCGCTGTATTTTTCCTCAACAACGGCTTTCGCGCCTTTGATAAGAGCCGGATAAACGCTCATAACCATCGCGTTTGAGTGAAAAAGCGGCAGGCAGGTGAAGTAAACGTCTTTCGGTTCCACATCCATAATTTCGGCGCAGTTTCTCGCGCTGCTGTAATCCGCCGCGCAGGGGCGCATAACCCCTTTTGAGCGTCCGGTCGTTCCGGAGGTGAACATCAGCCGCGCGTAGTCCGTGAACAGAACTTCAACCTTCGGCTCGCCCGCGCCCGCGCCGCGCAGAAAATCCGCGTATGACTTCATCTTTGAGAACTTGAACCCGTGCCGGTCAAACTTCGCCGAGCCCGAACGCGTCCACACAACAACCCTTTCAAGCCCGTTCTCCCGTTTTGAAGTTATCCGCCGGGCAATGGGCGGCATTCTGTCAAGATATTCCTCGGCGATGAAAAACAGTTTTGAGTCCGAAGAGTTAATTATGTATTCCAGAAAATCGCCCTTATACGCCGTGTTTATGGGAACCATCACGGCTCCGGCTTTGAGGATTCCGAACCAGACAATCACATAGTCGTCCGAATTGGGCATCAGCACGGCAACCTTTTCGCCCTTTTTCACGCCCGCTTTTATAAGCGCGTTCGCAACCTTGTTCGCCGCCCTGTTTGTGTCGCGGAAACTCAAAGGTGCTCGCGAGCCGAACTGCAAAAACGGTTTGTCTCCGAGTTTTTTCGCCTGCTTTTTCAGCACTTCGGGCAGAACCCAGTTTCTTCTGTCCTCTTTGAGATACCATTCAACATCAAACTTGCGCTTGCGTTTCATGGTGACTGTGTGGTTCAAATTGCGTATCTTCGTGCGTTTTTTTACGGGCGGCATTGTCTGTTGTTTCCTCCGTTCCGCTTGCGGCGGAGAATGAAGTTTGAAAAAAAGGCGGGCGTATGTCAACCCCCGGCTCCGGAACACGCCTGTTTTGTTTCCGTTTCCGAAAAAAATGGGGGGGGGTGATGGAAACAAATTTTGTTTTCAACGACTGAAAGTTTTTAGTTTGACAAGTTTCGTCCGGTTTTGTATTATGAACCTTGGTCAGAAGAAAGGTTTTTAGATTCTAAACTTGCTTTGCGCTCATATTGTTGCATAGCGGGTTTTTGAGGGAGTTAACACAGTTAGTTGTGATTAGAATCCTTGCATTTGTATCATTTTTTTCACTAATGGCTTTTGCGGGCGTTGCAAGCGCGCAACAGGGGTCGCACCAAGATGGGGACGGTGCTTCGGCAACCGGAGCTAACGCAACGGCGCTTGGTCATAATGCGTCTGCGACCAAAACAGAGTCAACGGCTGTTGGTCAGGATGCGCGTGCGACAGGTGAAAGGTCAACGGTTCTCGGTCAGGGTGCGAATGCGACCGGAACAGAGTCAACGGTGGTTGGTCAGGATGCGCG
The DNA here is from genome assembly GCA_014075295.1 of Candidatus Mycalebacterium zealandia. Taxonomy (NCBI): domain Bacteria; kingdom Pseudomonadati; phylum Thermodesulfobacteriota; class Candidatus Dadabacteria; order Candidatus Nemesobacterales; family Candidatus Mycalebacteriaceae; genus Candidatus Mycalebacterium; species Candidatus Mycalebacterium zealandia. Next base: position 2,067 of record CP046180.1, on the reverse strand, counting down.
TGCGACAGGTGAAAGGTCAACGGTTCTCGGTCAGGGTGCGAATGCGACCGGAACAGAGTCAACGGTGGTTGGTCAGGATGCGCGTGCGACAGGTGAAAGGTCAACGGTTCTCGGTCAGGGTGCGAATGCGACCGGACTAGAGTCAACGGCTGTTGGTCAGGATGCGCGTGCGACAGGTGAAAGGTCAACGGTTCTCGGTCAGGGTGCGCAAGCGACCGGACTAGAGTCAACGGCTGTTGGTCAGGATGCGCGTGCGACAGGTGAAAGGTCAACGGTTCTCGGTCAGGGTGCGCAAGCGACCGGGGCTAATGCAACGGCTCTGGGTCAGGACTCCAGAGCAACCGGCTTGGACAGTTTGGCGGTTGGTCAGAGAGCAAATGCTACGGGAAGGGACTCCATAGCGATTGGTGTTAACGCGCAAGCGACAGCGGAAGCCTCAATAGCGATAGGTAGAAACGCCGAAGCGGTTGCCGTGAGAAGTGTGGCGATTGGTAGAAACATACGCGCCGAGGGCGTCGGTTCATTCGTGGCGGGTATTGACGCGAAATCAACGGGCAACGGCTCGCACTCTTCGGGTGTGAACACGTCCGCGACAGGAAACTACTCAACGGCTCTGGGTTATTACGCCGAAGCCGAGGGTGATAACACAGTAGCGATTGGCGCTTTTTCTCTTGCGTCCGCGATTAACGCAACGGCGCTTGGTCATAATGCGTCTGCGACCAAAACAGAGTCAACGGCTGTTGGTCAGGATGCGCGTGCGACAGGTGAAAGGTCAACGGTTCTCGGTCAGGGTGCGCAAGCGACCGGAACAGAGTCAACGGTGGTTGGTCAGGATGCGCGTGCGACAGGTGAAAGGTCAACGGTTCTCGGTCAGGGTGCGAATGCGACCGGAACAGAGTCAACGGTGGTTGGTCAGGATGCGCGTGCGACAGGTGAAAGGTCAACGGTTCTCGGTCAGGGTGCGAATGCGACCGGACTAGAGTCAACGGCTGTTGGTCAGGATGCGCGTGCGACAGGTGAAAGGTCAACGGTTCTCGGTCAGGGTGCGCAAGCGACCGGGGCTAATGCAACGGCTCTGGGTCAGGACTCCAGAGCAACCGGCTTGGACAGTTTGGCGGTTGGTCAGAGAGCAAATGCTACGGGAAGGGACTCCATAGCGATTGGTGTTAACGCGCAAGCGACAGCGGAAGCCTCAATAGCGATAGGTAGAAACGCCGAAGCGGTTGCCGTGAGAAGTGTGGCGATTGGTAGAAACATACGCGCCGAGGGCGTCGGTTCATTCGTGGCGGGTATTGACGCGAAATCAACGGGCAACGGCTCGCACTCTTCGGGTGTGAACACGTCCGCGACAGGAAACTACTCAACGGCTCTGGGTTATTACGCCGAAGCCGAGGGTGATAACACAGTAGCGATTGGCGCTTTTTCTCTTGCGTCCGCGATTAACGCAACGGCGCTTGGTCATAATGCGTCTGCGACCAAAACAGAGTCAACGGCTGTTGGTCAGGATGCGCGTGCGACAGGTGAAAGGTCAACGGTTCTCGGTCAGGGTGCGCAAGCGACCGGGGCTAATGCAACGGCTCTGGGTCAGGACTCCAGAGCAACCGGCTTGGACAGTTTGGCGGTTGGTCAGAGAGCAAATGCTACGGGAAGGGACTCCATAGCGATTGGTGTTAACGCGCAAGCGACAGCGGAAGCCTCAATAGCGATAGGTAGAAACGCCGAAGCGGTTGCCGTGAGAAGTGTGGCGATTGGTAGAAACATACGCGCCGAGGGCGTCGGTTCATTCGTGGCGGGTATTGACGCGAAATCAACGGGCAACGGCTCGCACTCTTCGGGTGTGAACACGTCCGCGACAGGAAACTACTCAACGGCTCTGGGTTATTACGCCGAAGCCGAGGGTGATAACACAGTAGCGATTGGCGCTTTTTCTCTTGCGTCCGCGATTAACGCAACGGCGCTTGGTCATAATGCGTCTGCGACCAAAACAGAGTCAACGGCTGTTGGTCAGGATGCGCGTGCGACAGGTGAAAGGTCAACGGTTCTCGGTCAGGGTGCGCAAGCGACCGG